>JADGAP010000071.1 GCA_015231965.1 Magnetococcales bacterium
CTGGTGACGGTCTTCATGATCCAGGCCCATCGCAGCCAGGAGGCGGCCAAGGCGTTGCTGGGAGCGTTTGCCGGGATTCTGATTTCCGACCGCTACAGCGCCTACAATCCGTGGGATTTGGGGCGCAGGCAGGTGTGCTGGGCGCATCTGCGACGGGATTTCAAGGCGATGTCCGAACGTTCCGGGGTGGGCGGCGTCATCGGCAAGGGATTGTTCGAGGCGTCCCACCAGCTGTTCGAGAAGTGGCATCGGTATCGAGAGGGACTGCTGGAGGCCGTCGTGTTCCGTGAGGAGATGGCGTCCATCAAGGCCAACGTGGAGGCGTTGTTGGCAAAGGGCGCAGCCTGTTCCGACAAAAAGGCGTCCCCGGGCAATGCGCCAGGATTCTCACCGTGGCCCCGGCCCTGTGGACCTTCGTTCGCGTCCCCGACGTGGAGCCAACCAACAATGCGGCGGAGCGGGCGATACGACCAGCGGTGCTCTGGCGCAAAGGCTGCTTCGGGACCGACAGCACGGTTGGCAGCCGCTTCGCGGAACGCATCCTGATGGTGTCCGCCACCTGTCGCCAGCAGAACCGCAACGTACTGGACTTCCTGGTGCAGGCTATCAAGGCGAACCTGCGGGGACATCCTGCCCCCTCACTCCTGCCCAGACAGAACATTCCGATGCTTCAGGCAGCCTGAATCGGTTTACTGGGCTGAACGGTTACGATCTCCTTAGTATCATGTTGTCCGAATTTTGGGGACCATTATTGATTGATCGGTTTACATACGACCGCCCTTGGACGACCTGTGGAGAAATTCGATGGAGTTGACAGATAAAAAGAACTATCTGAGGTATTTGTGGTTTTCAATTTTTTTTCTTGCCACTATTTTTCAACCAGAACTGGAAGAACTGCTGTCAGACGCACCGAACCGAAAAATAGAAATTTTTAAGATCGTTCTTGGAATCGGTTTCTGGCTGGGTGTCGGCGCGGTCCTTTCCCATCTGGTTGATCTGGTGTTATGGCGCGGTGTGATTCTTAAGCGCACCGGTGTTAGAGTTCCCAAGCTGATTACCGACCTGACCGCTTTGATCGTTTGGTTGACCACGCTGCTGATAATTATTGCCTTTGTGTTCAATGGCTCCATCACAGGAATCGTCGCCACATCCAGTGTGGCGGTGGCGGTACTCGGTTTTGCAGTCAAAAGTCTTATCTCAGATCTGTTTTCTGGTTTTGCCATCAGTCTCGAACATCCCTTCGACATCGGCGACTGGATCGAAATTAGAACCTGGTGGAGGCGTGGGTCAGGTTCAGGAGATCACTTGGCGCGCCACTCGATTCATCACCCAATCCAATGAGACCATCGTGGTACCAAACAGCAAACTGGCCGAATCCACCTTCAAGATTTACAGCCGCCCAACGCCGGAATTTCGTCAGAAGATTCTTCTGACCTTAGATTATAATGTCACCGGTTATCAGGCCGAACGCATTCTGATGGGTGCTGCCCAGCAGGTAAAAGATGTGGCCAAGGTCAAACCCCCAAAAGTTCGGATCGATAGCTTTGATGAGCGGGGTGTTGTCTGGGAGCTCAAGTATTGGCTGCCTGACTATGCACGACTGGAGCCTTTGCGCTATGCCGTCATGCGCCAAATCTTGCGCAATCTGCATTTTGCCGGAATTTCCGTACCCGCCTTCAAAATTGAACATCACCGCCCCCGGAAGGTTGCACACCAATCACTTGCTGAGGACGCACTGCAACACTTTATCTACCGGGTTCCCCTGTTTGCCTCCCTTTCCCCAGAAGATTGCGCCGAACTTGTCGGTCAGATGAACATCAACATTTATGAGGCATCGAAGACAATTACGCGACAAGGCGAGGAGGGCTCATCGCTGTTCGTTGTCAAGGAGGGACTGTTGAGTGTGCTGGTCACGGATCAAAGCGGTGCTCATACCTTCGTGGGCCATCTGTTGCCAGGAGATTTCTTTGGCGAGCAGTCGGCCCTGACCGGCACCCCGCGCGTGGCAACAGTGATCGCTACTGTGGACAGCCTAGTCTACGAGTTGGAACGGGAAGCCTTGCAATCGTTGGTGCGCAGACGGCCTGATGTGGCACAAATTCTGAGCGACTTTCTGGCAAAACGCCAAATACAGACCCAGGAGCAACTCAACACTAAGAGTCAATTCGTGAAACAGACTGAGGAGGAACGCCGCTCTCTCTCCACCCAGATCCTGGGACGGATTCTGAATTTGTTCGGTTTATCATCTACTCCCTCCTCAAGACCTCCTTCGTAAGCCAATGCCGAAAATGAGTGGGTACGGCTTTGAAGGAGATGCAGGACCTGACCGACGAGGCGTTGATGGACTCATTCCGGTTCGATATGCGGTTTCATGACGCCTTGGGGCTGACGCTGGACGATACGGATTTGACGATTCGCACGTTGTACAATTTTCGGGAGCGCGTGGTGGGCTCGGCGGCGGTGAAGGCGATGTTCGTGGAAGTGACGGATCAGATCATCGCCAAGTTAAAATTGGACCTGTCGCGGCAGCGGCTAGGGCCTGTTCACAATTGAGTTCCGGAGGCCTTCAGGCAAGGCGTGGGGCCTCGAGCAGCGCAGCATACACGCAGTATGTGAGCAGCGAAGAGGCCCCACAACGCCGCATCAAGGTCTCCGGGGCCAATTGTGAACAGGCCCTAGACTCCAGCCACATCTGCTCGAACATAGCCAATCTGACCCGGTTGGGTCTGTTCACGCAGACCATGGGACATTTCATGGGCGGTTGGCGAGGAATTTTCCGGCGCAACACGGGAGTCTGCCGGAGGAGATTCGGGAGCGGTACGGGGAGAGGGCCGGACGTTTTGCCGATGCCAAATCCAGCGAGGGGCGGCGGCGGTTGGAAGTGGCGGCAGTGGATTTGTGGATTTTGGTGAAGCGTTTTCAGGAGGATGAGATTGTTCGGGAGACGCCCGAGTACCACTTGTTGGAACGTCTGCTGGCGGAGCAATGCACGGTTGGTGAGGGGGATGGCGGGGATCCTCCGGTGTGGTTTTGAAGGAAGGGAAGAAGGTTGCTTCCGACAGCCTGCAAAGCCCTTTCGACCCTGACGCGAGCTACGATGGTCACAAGGGGGTGGGTTACCCGTGCCAGCCTCCGCCTGATTTTTAGAATTAAGCTTCTGCGCAATCGACCAAGGGTGGGCGATTCAACAAAATCTCGTATATTTTCGGCCAACGGTATATATTTCCCTTAGCGACAGGGGGCCAACTTCATGATCGTGCAAAACATCGACCCGGGAATGGGCGGCAACCCTCGACCTCCAGATTCCAACGCCTGGGGGTTCACTCTGCTGGAAATGGTGGCGGCCATGGCGGTGGCGGCTGTTCTCGCCATGATCGCCATTCCACTTTACGACCAATTTATCCAGAAAAGTCGCCGGGGGGATGCCCTGTCCACCCTGGAGATGATCGCCCTCGCCCAGGAACAGTGGCGCGCCAATCACTTGACTTATGGCACCCTGGCGGACGTTTGGCCGACGGCAAGCTCCAAGGGGGGGTATTACGCCATCACCATCACTAATGTCACGGGCTCGAACTTTCTGGCCTCCGCCGCCGCCCTGGCCAATACCACGCAAGGCAAGGACGCCGCCTGCGCCATCATTCAACTCGATCAAAACGGTCCGGTGGTGAGCGCCCATGCCCAGAAGAGCTGCTGGAATCGATAGTTCACGGCAGTCCGGGATCAGTCTGGTGGAGACGATGGTGGTGATGGCCCTCCTCGCCGCGCTGACCCTCATGGCCGCCCCCACCTGGTCGGATTACCTGGAAAGGCAGAACCTCAAGGCGGCGGCGGAAAACGTGAAGGGCCATTTGCATTGGTTGCGCTCCGAAGCCATCCAGCGCAACAAGAGTGTTTTCATCCGGTTTGTTCCGGGAACGTCCTGGTGTTACGGCATGAGCGAGGATGGGTCGGGAGCCTGCCATTGCGCCCTCTCGCCGCAAAACTGCACCGTGGGCGGCGTCGTCCGCAAAACCTCGGGGGACGAGTTTACGAAGACCCGGCTGACCTCCACCACCTTGATCGGCGACCAGAGCGGCTTTGAGCCAACGCGCGGCCTGGCGCTGAGTGCCGGGACGATCCTTTTGCAATCCTCCAGCGGTCATAACGTGACCATCGAACTCAACCCGGCGGGTCGCATCAAGGCCTGCTCCTCCACCCTCCCTCCCTACTCCCCATGTTGACCCCCGCCCCTCCCGCCAACGCCTCCTCGACGGGTTTTTCCCTGGTGGAGCTGCTGATGGCCATGGCCATCGGCTTGATCCTCTTCGCCTGGATGAGCGACTACATGACCCGAGTCCTGGTGGACCACTCCGCCACCTTGCAACGCAACCATCTCGATCAGGCGTTTCAGACCACCCTGGGCTTGATGGATCGGGATCTGCGCCGGGCGGGTTTTTGGGGTGCCGCCGACTCTGGATTGGGCGGGGGTCCGTCCAACCCCTTCGGCGCGGCACCCCACCGCATCAACACCGGCAACCTGGCTGGCGAACCCGCCAACTCCTGTCTGACCTTCAGTTATGATCTGAACCTCAATGGCCAGTTGGACCAAGCCGCGCCGGATGAACGGTTCGGATTTCGCCTCAACCGGGGCGTGGTGGAGATGCGCACCGGCGGCAGCGCCCCCCTCGACTGCAACAGCGGCCAGTGGACCGCCTTGACCGACGCCTCGGCGACCATCGACGCCCTGACCTTCAACCTGACCGGCGTCTACTGCCTCAACCTCAGCCGCGCTGGCGTGGATTGCGCCGCCGTCACGCCGCTTTCGGGGGATCGGTTGTTGCGTCAATATCGGGTGGATCTCCTCCTCGGCGGGAGGTTGAGCGCCCAAGCGGCCTTCCAGCGCAGCGACGCCTTGTCAGTGCTGGTGCGAAATCCGGTGGTGGAGACCCTTCCATGAGCGGCAAGAACTGTTCGCCCGGCCAACGGGGCGTCGCCACCCTGGGAATCTCCCTGACCATGCTGCTGGTGATCACCCTGGGGGCCATTTTCACCGCTCACGTAGTGCGGCAACAGCAGCGGGTCGCGGCCAATGAATACCGGGCCGTCAAGGCCGCCGAGGCCGCCGAGGCGGGTCTGGAGTGGGGACTGGCCCAATTGGGGGATCCCGCTTTTTATGCCACGGTGATCGTGGACAAAATTCCCGCCGATGGCTGGGTGGATGCCAACGCCCAGCAAGCCCCGGCGGGATTGCTCCCCGCCGATGTGGGGTTCCAGGTGAGTTTCGCCAACCCAACGGCCAACAATCTCAAACGGCTGACCGTGACCAGCATCGGGTGCGCCGACGGCTGCTCGCCCTGCACCCAGGCCTGCCCCATCCGTCGCAGGGTTCAAGGCCAGATCCAGTTGGGTTCCTCGTTGTTCCCCAAGGCGTTGCGGGCGGCGGTGATCGCCAAAAATAAAGTGAGCCTGACCCTCAACGCCAAAGTAACCAATCTGTACTCCAACCAGGCGGGAAGCGACCTGACCGTCTGGTCCGGCAATACCACCGTTTACAGCAACGGCTCGGGAACCGTCAACGTCGGCGGCAGTTACAATACCGCAACGTCGGATCCGACCACCCGGCCCAATGACGCTACCCTGGCCGCCGCCTCTACGGAGCAATTTTTTCAAATGTTTTTCAGCGTCGCCTCGGCGGATGCGCGGAGCGCCCTGCCCAATATCGCCTGCGGCTCGACCTGCAACGCCCAACTCAACGGCGTGGTCGGACAAGCCCTGTGGATCACCACCAATCTGGTGCTCAACGGCGCGAACACCATCGGTTCTCCCACCCAGCCGGTGATCCTGATCACCCCCCGGGATTGTCAAATCAGCGACAGCAATCTGATTTACGGCGTGGTCTACTGCAACAACCTGACCGGCTCGGGAACCGCCACCAAGGTCAGCACGGTGTATGGCGGGGTGGTCGTGCAGAATGATTATATCGTCACCAAAGTCCCCGATGTTGTGTATGATGCCAATATCATGAGCCGACTGGTTAGTCAGTTTGGCGGCGGCCTCGGCGGCGGCGGGGGCCGGATCCCCGGAAGCTGGAGGGATTTTCCATGAGCCCGGAAATCCATTCGCGACCCCGGCGGGAGTCTGGCTTCTCCTTGATTGAGGTGTTGATTTCCCTGAGCCTTCTCGTCTTTGGCATGGTGGTGATCACCGAATTTTCCCGCGCCATTTCCCAAGCCGCCCTTCATTCCAACCAGCTCAGCGACGCCGTGCGTCTGGCCCGCGCTCAGATGGAGCAGCTGCGGCGTTATTCCGACCGGGCCGGGTATGAGGCCATTGTCGGCGGCAGCCTCGGCGTGAACCGTCCCAGCGCCGCGTTTCAATTGACCTGGACGGTGGCCGACGCAACCCCGCCCTTCAAGGTGATCCAGATGAAAACCTCCTGGAATGATTCCCAGGGAACATCGCAACAGATTGAATTGAACAGCGTCATTGCCTGGTTTGATCCCGTTGGCGGCGGCAGGATTCTGCAATAACCCGCCAGACGAGGGCCCGCAAACCGAATCAATGACCTTGGCTGGCGGGTTCCGGGAGAGAGGCATGCCGATATTTTTCTGGAAGGCGACGAGCAAAAACGGCCCGGTTCACAAGGGCGAGTTCCTGGCGGAAAACGTCGCGGCGGCGCTCGCCAGATTGCGCAAGCAGGGATACCGGGATGTTTCCATCCAAAAAAGGCCGACCCGGGGGGGGATGTTCGCTTCCCGGCGGGTCAAGGAGCAGGATATCGTCCTTTTCATCCGCCAATTGTCGGTGATGATCAACGCCGGCTTGCCCTTGAGCGTCTGTTTCCGTCAGGTGGGCCGGGGATCGGACAAGCCCGCAGTTCACGAGGCCGCCCTCCGCATTCGCGATGCCATTGAAATGGGGGGGAGCCTCAGTCAGGCCATGGGGGCTGAAACCGCCCTGTTTGACGATTTCACCATCAATCTGATCCGGGTTGCGGAAAAATCAGGGGTGCTCAACACGGTTCTCGACCGGGTGGCGACCTACAAGGAGAAAATGTTCCTCCTCAAGGGCAAGATTAAATCGGCGCTCACCTATCCCATGGCGGTGATGGCCATCGCCACCCTGATTTTTTATCTATTGATGGTCAAGGTGGTTCCGGTATTCGTCGATCTTTACGCCTCCTTTCATGCCGAATTGCCCCTTCCCACCCGGATGATCGTGTCCCTCTCCGATTTCACCCAATCCTGGGGGGGGGCGGCGCTGTTAGGGATCCTTGTCCTTTATAAGGGGTTCGCCCTGCTGTATCGCCGCAGTGAGAGGGTTCACCATCAAACGGACAAAATGCTCTTGTTCCTTCCCTACTTCGGAGAGCTGCTGCGCAAGTCGGCGATCACCCGTTTCGCCCGCTCCTTCAGCGCCATGCTGGCCGCCGGGACGCCGATTCTGGATTGCCTGGAGACCGTGGCTAAAACCTCCGGCAACCGGGTGTTGGAAGAGACCATTCTGGATGCCAGGCAGGCCATCATGGAGGGCCGATCCCTGACCGAACCTTTGGAGGAGAGTGATATTTTCCCCCCCTTGGTGACGCAGATGATCTACATCGGAGAGACGACGGGAAGCCTGGATTTCATGCTGAACAAAGTCGCCGACTATTATGATGAAGAGGTGGATCGGGCCATCGATACCCTCAAGGCCTTGATGGAGCCCTTGATCATGGTTCTGTTGGGGGGGATGATCGGCTCCATCGTGCTGGGGCTCTATCTTCCCATGCTGGGCATGGGGGGGATGATGGGATGAACCTTCGCGGCTCGACCAGGCGGGGGGAGGGGGGCCGGGCGCGGCGCCCGCTGTCGCGATGATTCCGGAACAACCCGTTTTGGGGACGATTCCCGCCATGGACAAGGGCCGCCAGACCCTCCTAATCGTGGATGATGAACGCTTCAACCTCAATCTCCTGCATGATCTGCTGGAGACGGACTACGATATTCAAATCGCCCTGAACGGCGAACAGGCCTTGCAACGCGCCGCCTGCGAAACCCCGCCGGATCTCATCCTGCTGGACATCATGATGCCCGGCATGGATGGCTACGAGGTGTTGCGACGGCTGAAGGCCCACCGGACCACCCGAACGATTCCGGTGATCTTCGTCACCGCCATGGGCCAGATGGCGGATGAAACCAAGGGGCTGGAACTGGGCGCCGTGGATTACATCATCAAGCCCATCTCCCCCCCCATCTTGCGGGCCAGGGTGCAAACCCACCTGATCTTGAAACAAAGTCTCGACCGCCAAAGGGAGCTCAATCAGGATCTCTCCCTCCTCAACGAGGAGCTGGTGCAAAAAAAGGATGAACTCCAGGCGTTGAATCAGCTCAAGAATCTCTTTCTGGGCATGGCCGCCCACGATTTGCGCAATCCCATCGTCTCCATCCGCGGGCTGAGCCATCTCATGCTGGAGGAGACCCTGGAGATCGACGCGCAACGGGAATTCATCGCCTCCATTCACCAGGTCAGCGAACAGATGCTGGCCCTGCTGAACGATTTGCTGGATGTCTCCGCCATTGAAAGCGGCCAGATGCGGATGACGCTGGAACCCAACGATATGATCGGGTTGTTGCAAGGGAGCGTGGAACTGCTACAACCCACGGCCCGGGCCAAGAACATCCGTTTGATCCTGGAGCATGACGATCCGCCGCCGCCGCCGCTGCTCTTCGACCGGATGCGCCTGGCCCAGGTGGTGGAAAATGTGCTGTCCAACGCCATCAAATTTTCCCCCTTGGGCGGCGTGGTGCGGATTCTGACCTTGCGGGATGAGCGGGGAGCGGGCTTCGCCGTGGAGGATCAAGGGCCCGGCATCTCCGCCGAGGATCGAGCCCGGCTCTTCAAACCCTTCCAAAAGCTGGGAGCCCTTCCCACGGCCGGGGAGAAAAGCACCGGCATGGGGTTGTTTATCGTCAAGAAAATTGTCGACGCCCACGGCGGGTCGATCCGGGTGGATAATCCGCCGGAGGGCGGATGCCGATTCACCATTCAATGGCCCATGGTGGACGGATGAGCAGGGCGGCGCGGGGGCTGGTGGTGAGAAAGGGGAACCCATGAGCGACAAGGTTCGGGTGCTGTTGGCGGACGACGAAACCCACATTCGGGTTTTGTTGAAGGGAATTTTGACCTCGATGAAAACCGAGGTGACGGCGGAGGCCCGCAACGGCGTGGAGGCCCTGGAAAAGTTTCGCGAACACCGGCCCCATATCACCTTGCTGGATATCAACATGCCGATCATGGACGGCTTCAAGACCCTGCAGGCGATTCAAGCCGAGGCCCCCGGAGCCCTGGTGATCATGCTCTCCTCCCTGGCCACCATGGGCGTGGTGCAGGATTGTCTGGAGGCCGGGGCGTATGATTTCATCCGCAAGGATACGCCCATCCCGGAAATCAGGGTCATCCTCAAAAAAGCCTGGGATCACTATTTGAGCGAACGCAATAGCCAGGGGGGCCAACCATGAAATACGACCTGGAAGAGATGCTGAAGGAGATCGAGCAGGACGAAGCCCATGGCGGGGTCTCTCGCAAAAAGCAACTGACGCAAAAAGAGATCCAAGCCCTGGTGGAAAAACGCCGGAAAAAGGCGCGCCCCCAATGATCATTCAAAATCCTTTTTTTGTGCAACAGGTTCGCGAAAGGAAACTGCTGGCGGTCGAGGAGATCTCTCGTCTGCTCGGTCCCAAGCAAGACGCCGTCCGCCTGTTTCGCTACGTGATCAACCAAAACCTTCTGCCGCGCCGGGAGGCGTCGCAATTATGGGCCGACGCCTTTGGCGTGGCCTGGATCGACCTGCCGGCCTCTTTGTTTCAAAGGGACGTGCTGACCCTTCTGCCCCAGGCCTTGGCGCGCAAATATGGCATGATCCTCGTCTATCAGATGGGAAACCGGGGCGGAGCGCGATCCGAGATCGTGACCGTGGCCATGGCCGATCCCTCCAATCGGGCGGTCTTGTCGGAGGTGGAGCGGGTGATCGGTCGCAAGCTCAGCCCGGTTTGCGCCATGCCCGACGAAATCATGGATGCCATCGACATTCAATATCAGGACGAAAAAGAGCTGCAAGAGATCGACAAGAAGGCGATGGCCATGCTGATTGAACCCGGCAGCGGGGAGATCAGCGCCGCCGCCCTGGAAAAATTGGCGGGAAGCCAAGCCATGATGGACCTGACCCGTTCCGTGCTGCTGCTGGCGGCCAAGGAGGGGGCGAGCGACATCCACGTGGAACCCTTCGAGACCCACGGCGTGCTGCGGCTGCGCATCGATGGCATGTTGCGGGAGCGGGGACGTTTGTCCCTGGAGGTGCAGACCCCCTTTGTTTCCCGGCTCAAGGTTCTCTCCGGCATGGACATCACCGAGCAACGCCGCCCCCAGGACGGTCGTCTGCGCCTGGAGTTGACCAACCGCGCCCTGGATTTCCGGGTCTCCACCGTTCCTTCCGTTTATGGGGAAAAAGTGGTGCTGCGGCTGTTGTCCCAGGTGAATCTGCGGGAGGTGCCGGATCTGGAGGATTTGCAGTTTTCCAAGGACATTCTTGAGCAGATCAAAAAACTCATTCAGTCGCCCAACGGGGTCTTTTTTCTCACCGGACCCACCGGTTCGGGCAAAAGCACCACGCTCTTCGCCGCCATCAAGGCGATCAACAACGAATCGATCAACATCATGACGGCGGAAGATCCGGTGGAATACCGCCTGCCCGGGCTGATTCAGGTGCAGGTCAATCCGGCCATCGGCTTGACCTTCGCCCATGCCTTGCGCTCCTTTTTGCGACAGGATCCAGATGTCATCCTCATCGGCGAAATTCGCGATCTGGAGACCGCCAAAATCGCCACCGAGGCGGCCCTGACCGGCCATCTGGTGCTCTCCAGTCTGCACACCAACAACGCCATGCAGGCGGTCACGCGGCTGATTGAAATCGGCGTCGAGCCTTTTTTGGTGGGGCCTTCGCTCATCGGCATCATGTCCCAGCGGTTGGTGCGGCGCATTTGCGAAAATTGCAAGGAAAGCTATCTCCCAGAACGGGAAATCTTGGACCATCTGTTTGAATGGGATGGCAAGAGGGAGGTCCGGTTTTATCGGGGCAAGGGGTGCCCGCAGTGCAAAAATATCGGCTACGCGGGCCGGCTGGCGATTCACGAAATGGTGACGGTGAGCGACGAAATGCGCCGCCTGGTGATGGAGCGGGGCAGCGCCCAACTGGTCTTCGAGGCGGCCAAGCGGGCAGGCTACAAGAGCATGCGTTACGACGGGATCAAAAAGGTTTTGCGCGGCATGACCACCCTGGAGGAGATCAACCGGGTCGCCCCCTGGGAGTGAACGGACGCCCCCCCGCATCGCATCGCCTGGAACGATTTTCCGGGGTTCTCGCGAGGCATTGCCCAATTATGCGGCCAATTTTCGGAGCGATGGCGAGACGATGGAAACCAACCGTTTGAACCTTTCGCTCCTGGGACGAGTCGGCCAATTCGCCCACTGGGCGGTCCTGGGGATCGGTCTTTCGGCCTCGCTGCTGGGATGGCAATGGGCCCGGGGAGATGTTCGGAAAGCCTCCGAGGAGCAGTTTGGCGCCGAAGTGGAGCGGCATATCACCGCCATCCGGGAGCGCATGGCCCATTATCAACAGGCGTTGCAAAGCGTGACGGCCTTGCAAAACACCGTGGGGCTGGTCAGCCGGGAGACGTGGCGCGGCTTTGTCGGGGGGCTGCGGGTTGACCAACAGTTCCCAGGAATTCAGGGCATTGGCTGGAGCGTGTTGCTTCAGCCCCACGAGTTGGAAAACCATCTCCAAGCCGTCCGCGCCGAGGGGTTTCCCTCCTATCGCGTGCGCCCCGAAGGTCCTCGTCCTCTCTACACCTCCATCGTTTATCTCGAACCCCTGGACAAACGCAATCAGAACGCCATCGGCTTCGACATGTTCTCGGAACCGACGCGCCGGACCGCCATGGAACGGGCCAGGGATGATGGACTTCCCACCCTGTCCGGCAAAGTGACGTTGGTGCAGGAGATCGAGGAACGCAAACAGGCCGGTTGCCTGCTCTATTTACCGGTCTACCAACGAAACCGGCCCGCTTCCACCGTAGAAGAACGGCGGGCGGCGATTCTCGGCTATGTCTACGCCCCCTTCCGCATGAATGACCTGATGGAGGGCATTCTGGGTCAGCGGGAAAAATTGATCGACCTGCACATCTTCGACGGCGAGGGAACCGGAGAAGAGGCGCTGATCTATGACTCTGACAATATTTTGCTTCATCCCGATGCCACGGGGTTGTATCGCAAGATGGCGTTGGAGTTCGCCCGACGCCCATGGACCATGGAATTTCGCGGTACGCCCGCTTTTCTCGCCACCATCGACCACTCCCCGCCCAAAATGGCGTTGCTGGGGAGCCTGGCCTCCACCCTGCTGCTCTTCGGCTTGCTGTGGAGCCTTTCTCAAACCAGCCGACGCGCCTTTCATCTGGCGCAAAAAATGACCGTCGATCTTTCCGCCAGCGAGGAGCGGAGCCGCGCTATCCTGGAGGTGGCGGTCAACGGCATGGTGGTCATCGACCAACAAGGACTGATTCAAACCTTCAACCCCGCCGCCGAGAAGCTTTTCGGCTATCAGGCGGCGGAAGTGATGAACCGCAATGTCAACTGTCTGATGCCCGAGCCCTACCACTCCGCCCACGATGGTTACCTGCGGGCGTTTCTCGAAACCGGGGTCAAGAAAATCATCGGCATTGGTCGGGAGGTGGTGGGACGGCGCAAGGATGGCCTTGTATTCCCCCTCTGGCTTTCGGTGGGAATGGCCAGGATCGAGGGGCGGCTGTTCTTCGTCGGCTCCCTGGTGGACATTTCGCAGCGCAAAGAGGCGGAGCAACTGATCGAGGAGCATCTGCACCTGGCCAGAATCCGGGCCGATGTCGGGGCGGCCCTGATCCAAAGCGTCAATCTGACGGAGATGTTGAAACAAAGCGCCGATATTCTGGTGCGGGAGTTGGGGGCGGCCTTCGCCCGCATTTGGTTGTTTGACGCGGAGGAGAAGGTTCTGGTGTTGCGGGTCAGCTCCGGGATGTACACCCACCTGGACGGCGAACACGGGCGGATTGCGCTGGGGGCGTTCAAAATTGGTCAAATCGCCTTGAGCCGCACCCCGCACCTGACCAACCAGGTGATTGGCGACCCCCATATTCCCCATCAGGAGTGGGCGAAACGGGAAGGGATGACCTCCTTCGCCGGTTATCCCCTGGTGGTGGAGGACCGGCTGGTGGGCGTGGTGGGCCTGTTCTCCCGACAAAAATTATCGGACATCGCCTTCAACGCCCTGGAGGCCATGGCCAACGATTTGGCCCTCGGGGTGGAACGCAAGCAGGCGGAACAAGCCCTGGTCATCGCCAAGAGGGCGGCCGATCAGGCCAATCAGGCCAAAAGCGACTTTCTCGCCAACATGAGTCACGAAATCCGAACCCCGATGAACGCCATCATCGGCATGAGCCATCTGGCCCTGCTCACCGAATTGACGGACAAACAACGGGATTATCTGAACAAGATTCAACTCTCGGCGCACTCCTTGCTGGGAATCATCAACGATATCCTGGATTTTTCCAAGATCGAGGCCGGAAAGCTGGCCATGGAGTCCATTGAATTCACACTTGAGGAAGTGTTGAACCATTTGGCGGCCATGGTGGGAACCCAGGTGGTGGAAAAAGGGTTGGAATTGCTCTTTTCCCATCCGCCGGAGGTTCCCAACAGGTTGGTGGGCGACCCCATGCGGCTGGGACAGGTTCTGACCAATCTTTGCAACAACGCGATCAAGTTCACCGAACGGGGCGAAATATTGGTTGGAACCGAGTGGCTGAGCCAGCAAGGGGATCGGGTTCAATTGCGCTTCACGATCCGGGATTCGGGCATCGGCATGACCCCGGAACAGACCGCCCGGTTGTTCCAACCGTTCACCCAGGCGGACGCCTCCACCACCCGTCGTTACGGCGGGACGGGTTTGGGGCTTTCCATCAGTCGACGGCTGGTGGAAATGATGGGGGGAACCATCGAGGTTGTCAGTGAACTCGGTCGGGGCAGCGCCTTCACCTTCACCGCCTGGTTTGGCCAAGGCGTCGCAAGCCCGCTTCCGGCGGCCTCCGTCCCCAATTTGAAGGGGTTGCGGACGCTGGTGGTGGATGACAGCGAAAACTTCCAAGCCATCATGCGGGAGATTCTGGAATCCTTCTCCTTTTCCGTGTCGGCGGTCTCCAGCGGTCGGGAAGCCCTGGAAGCGATCCAAACCGCCGGGAATGGCGCGTCGGCCTTTCAGCTGATCCTGGTGGATTGGAAAATGCCCGGCATGGACGGACTGGAGCTGGCGGGACGGATCAAACGGGAGATCACTCCCCCGCCGCCGGTTTTATTGGTGACGTCCTACCACCCTGACGAGTTGGGGCACGCCGAGGCGATCGACGGCTTTCTCGCCAAGCCGGTCTTTCCGTCGCTTGTGTTCAACGCCATCATGAAAATATTCGGCCAGCGGGAGGGGCATCGCCTCAAGCCGCAGGTCAAAAGCCGGGATGTGGACGCCATTCGCGGCATTTTGGGAGCCCGGGTGTTGCTCGTCGAGGATAACGCGTTCAACCAGCAGGTGGCCTTGGAACTGTTGGAACGCCATGGGTTGCAAGTGACCATCGCCAACAACGGCCGGGAGGCCCTCGACGCGGCGCGGCGCGAACCGTTTGATCTCGTGCTGATGGATATCCAGATGCCGGAAATGGATGGTTTCGAGGCGACCAAGGCCCTGCGCGACGACCCGGCCCTGGGGGATCTGCCCATCCTCGCCATGACCGCCCACGCCATGGCCGAGGATCGGAACAAGAGTCTGGCCGCCGGTATGAATGACCATCTGACCAAGCCCATCGATCCGGATACGCTCTACGAGGCTTTGATCCGCTGGATTCCCGCCCGGGAGCGGGGCTCCGGCCTGGTTGAGCCGAAGGCGCGCGCCGAAGAGATCCCCCTGCCCTCCCAACTGCCAGGCATCCAACTTGAAGAAGGGTTGAAGCGGGTGGGAGGGAATCGGACGCTCTATAAAAAATTGTTGATGGAGTTTAGCCGCGACTATCGTCACGGCGTCGCCAATCTTGCCGATGCCATGGCAAGGGGGGAGAGCCTGGAAGTCCGGCGCCTGGTCCACACCCTCAAGGGGATTGCCGGTTCCATCGGTGCCAACGCCTTGCAACTCGCCGCCCAGCGCTGCGAAAGCGCCCTCATGGAAAACCGGGAGGGGGCCTATGCCGAGCTGTTCGCCGAGCTGGAAGCCGTCGCGACGCCCATCTTTCAAGGGCTGGCGGTTTTGACGCCGGATCCCCCCGCCGCCAGCCAGCCCTCCGCCACGCCGCCCGCCCTCCTCATGGCGGGAGAAACGCTCCAGCCGCTGTTCCAAGAACTCGCTGCAATGTTGGCGCGAGGCATGGCCAAGTCCGTCGTCAAGGCGCGGGAGCTGCAAGGCGTGCTGGATGGTCCGGCCAGTGGCGCACTGGCGGCCATTCTTCAGCGCAGCGAAAATTTTGAATTTGACGAGGCGTTGGAAGAGCTGCGCCGCCTGGCGGACTCCTTGAGCATCCCCCTGAAGTAAGAGGCTCATGGTCGGAAGAACAACGGAAAATCATGCGGATCGGCGACCAAACGCAACGCAGTCCTGGCGTAATCCTGGTGCGCTTGCAGCAAAAATTCATGAATAAGACGGGTTCAATATGAAGGAGTGTAGGTTCTGGAGCGAACCATCCCCGGATCGGGAATTCTTTGAAATTTCTGTGTGGATCAACAGAGAAGGTTTACCCGATTCTCGAACAGGCGAGCGAGACCGCAAGTCGGGGCAACTGGTTGGGGAACAAAGAGAATCAGGAAAGAGGGCGGGAATTCTCCGATCCCCTCCCTGGGAGCGGAATGGAGCCAGGGCAGCGACCGTTCCGGGCTGGATCTGGGTGAAAGGCTATCCCAGGCGATTTTACCCCGACCTCGCCGGGGAAGAGAGGCTAACCGAAGCCCCCGAACAGGGGGCGCGGTGGAACCCCCTCCCGCGCCCCCTTTCTGAGAGGCGTACCGAAATGTAGGATGCCGCCATCTGCATGGCTCCGAGCCATTTTTTCAATACGGCGCAAAGGCGGTTCAGCGATGGCAAGTTCGTTCGTGTTCCTCCTGTGGACCATGATGGCCCACTTCTTCAGCCCCCGGCACAACACCGAGATCCGGTTCCTCACCGCCGAGGAGAGCTGGCTGGCGGCCATTCCCTCCTACGACGTACTGCCACAACCCCGGCGGGCCATTGATCCGGAGCGGCTGCGCCGGGTGGTGGCGGCGATCCGTGAGGGCTTCGCTCTCCAGATCCGCTATCAATCCATGAGCGCCCCCGAGCCGGAGTGGCGCTGGATTACCCCCCATGCTTTGGCCTTCGACGGCTACCGCTGGCATGCGCGGGCGTTCTGCCACAAGGCCGGTGCCTTCAAGGACTTCGAGATGGCCCGCATTGTCGGCCTCCGGGGCACCAAGGAACACGACATGAACCCGGAGGAAGACCGGGAATGGCCCGAGGTCATCGACGTGAGGATCGGCCCACATCCAGACCTTACCGAGAACCAGCGCAAGGCCATTGAGTTGGACTATGGGATGGAGAATGGGGAGGTGGTGATCTCCGTTCGGCGAGGGTTTCTCTTCTATTTTCTGAAGCGACAGGGGGTGGAGAAGCTGCAACTGGATTTCAGCCGGATTGCCCGCCTGCGGGCCGATGAACTGCTGGTGGATCATCGTCGGGTGCGGGAGGCCAGCGATGCCAGGGGGGTCCGCTACGACGTGAGGGCCTGTCTGCCGGTGGACGTGATCGGTCTTTACGTCCTGGCCCCGGTGGTGTCATTTTGAGACGGACAATCGGTCGAAGATCCGTTATAGTCAGACTAGTCTAACCACTCAACAGGGGAAGTTCCCATGACCACATGGCAATTGCAGGAGGCCAAGGCCCGCTTCAGCGAACTGGTGCGCCGGGCGGCGGTGGAGGGTCCCCAGGAGATCACGGTGCATGGGGAACCGTCCGCCGTGCTGGTCAGCCGTGCGGAATTTGACCGGTTGACCCGTCCCGCCGCCTCTTTCGTGGCCTTCATGCGTGCATCCCCCCTCGTCGGGGTGGAACTGGACCTGGAGCGGGACCGCTCCACGGACCGGCAGGTGGCGTTGTGAGCTATCTGCTCGACACCAATGTGTTGTCGGAAACGGTGCGCACCGAGCCGAACCCGGCGGTGCTCCGTTGGTTGTCTCAGGTGCCGGATCATCGCCTTCACGTCAGCGTGCTGACCCTGGGCGAGATTCGCAAGGGGGTGGAGCGGTTGGCCCCAGGAACCCGGCGGGAGCGGTTGCGTCTGTGGCTGGAGCACGATCTCTCCGGCTGGTTTGGCGGACGGGTGTTGCCGGTGGATCGGGCGGTCGCCGACCGCTGGGGACGGTTGCTGGGGGAAACGGGGCGTTCGTTGCCCGCCATCGACAGCCTGCTTGCCGCCACGGCCCTGCATCACGAACTGCGGCTGGTGACGCGCAACCGGCAGGATTTTCTTCTTCCTGGCCTGGACGTGATCGATCCCTGGGAATGGCCATGAAAAGAAGCCAGGACCACGGCTTCACCGCTCTCAAGGTCGAAGGCAACATCCTGCCGCCGGAGTTTCTCCAGAAGGTGGCGGCCTTGACCGCCCCCCATCAGACCAATGCCGATTATCCTAGATCCGGCAGTTGACATGGGGCGAGAAGGTGTAATGTACTTGGAAGATTGGGTAAACCTTCCAGTCATGGAGTCACCAAATGGGTGAAGCGAAAAG
>JADGAP010000072.1 GCA_015231965.1 Magnetococcales bacterium
GGTGGTGTTCAAGGAGACTCTCCTGTCAAGCGGTGATCCGTGGAGAGGGTGACGACAGGGGTAGGCAAAACGCCCTTGGCATTGTAATTAAGGGGGGGAATTCAAAAGATCGACTCCGGATCGGTGGTTCATCCCGTTTGATCCGAGGGGGGTCGTCATTTCGGGACGAACAGGCGCAAGGGTTCGTCCTTTCGCGGGAGGCGGTTGTGAGCAAATGGCACTGGGTGATACAGATCTTCGGCGTGGTGGCGGCGTTGGGTGGGGCCATCTTGTTCAGCCGGATATGGTTGGGGGTCTATTTTCGCAAACGGAGCATCCAAGACAATCTGGAACGCTGCCCCTCCTTGCCTCTTCCCCCCTTGCCCCGGGAGTACGACAAAGGGGTCGCGGTTTCCAGCCGCCGCACCCGAGGGCGGCAATATCGCGTCAATTTATTTCGTTTAAGCTGTACCTGCACCCGTTTCAAGCGGTACCGGGGGCTCTATCCCGAGGGAGACGCCCGACGGTTGTGCTGCCATCTGCGCCGACAGTTGCATGAGACGGGGACCGTCAAGTACTACAACGAACTGCACCAACGGATCATCCAGGACCGGGTTCGGGACCGCTGTTACCGGGTGATCCGGCTGTTTGGCAGCGACGTGGCGTTCGGATTCCATCCCCGGGTCGACATGGTGCGGGTATTCACCAGGCGACAAATGGAAGGGGATCCGGTGGCGGGCCCGTTTACCGGCCCCTACGACAAGTATGTCTTCCACGCCGCCCATGAGTTGTGGATTTACGGCGAGGCCCCCCCCGGGTCGGAGGCGATCATCAGCGAAATTTCCAAATTGTTGGTGCGCCGCCTGCGGCAGGAGTCCCCGGTCTCCTTGGAGTAGTTTGCCCGCCCCGCGCCTCCCACCGCGACCCGTCGCCCACGGCTCACCGTCGCCTGGGGGGGGAGGGAGCGTCGTCCATAAAAAAAGCGCCCCGCGGCGAATGACACGACACCGCCGGGGCGCTTTTGGGGTGGTTCAACCGGCGACCGGGCACTGGATTTTCAGGATCACGGAGAGGATCGCCGGATCACTGGGCGATTTCGGTGGCGCGCATCTCTCGGATGACGGTGACTTTGATCTGGCCGGGGTAGGTCATCTCCTCCTCGACTTTGCGGGCGATGTCCCGGGCCAGCATCATGGAGCCTTCGTCGTTGACCTTCTCGAAGCCGACGATCACCCGCAACTCCCGACCCGCTTGCACTGCGTAGGATTTTTCCACCCCCTTGAAGCCGTTTGCGATGCGCTCCAGGGACTCCAGCCGCTTGATGTAGGTCTGGATGTTTTCCCGTCTGGCCCCGGGGCGAGCGGCGGAGAGGGCGTCGGCGGCGTTGGTCAAGGGGCCGTAGACCGAGTTGGGCTCGGTTTCAAAGTGGTGCGACCAGATGGCGTTGACGACGATGGGATCTTCCTTGAATTTTTTCGCGAACTGGCCGCCGATGACGGCGTGGGAGCCTTGAATTTCGTGGTCCAGGGCCTTGCCGATGTCGTGCAGCATGCCGCAACGACGGGCCAGGGCGCCGTCCAGCCCCAATTCATCGGCCATGATGCCGGCGAAGTGGGCCACCTCGATGGAGTGGTTGAGGACGTTCTGGGTGTAGGAGGTGCGAAACTTGAGGGTGCCCAGCAGCTTGATGATCTCCGGGTGAACCCCGTGCAGTCCCGCCTCGAAGACCGCCTGTTCCCCAGCCTCGCGGATTTCGTTGTTGATGTTTTTGCGGATCTTCTTGACCACTTCCTCGATGCGGGCGGGATGGATGCGCCCGTCGGTGACCAACTCTTCCAGGGCGCGGCGGGCGATTTGCCGCCGCACCGGGTGAAAGCCGGAGATCACCACCGCCTCGGGGGTGTCGTCGATGATCAGGTCGCAGCCGGTGGCGGACTCCAGGGCGCGGATGTTGCGGCCTTCCCGACCGATGATCCGCCCTTTCATCTCCTCGGAGGGGAGGGGGACCACGGAGACGGTGTTTTCCGCCACGAACTCCCCGGCAAAGCGCTGCACGGCGGTGACCATCAACTCCTGGCTGCGCTTGTTGGCCTGCTCCTTGGCCTCTTCCTCCAACTGCTTGACCACCCGCCCGGACTCCTTGCGGGCCTCCTCCTCGATGGTGGCGATGACCTGGGCCTTGGCTTGCTCCATGGTCAAACCGGCCACCTCTTCCAGCCGATGTTCCACCTGGGCGGTGAGTTCCTGGATGCGCAGCCGCTCCCGCTCCACCTGACGGCGCTCCTCCTCCAACTTGAGGCGGCGCTGCTCCTGCTCTTTTTCCCGCTGTTCCAACTGGTCGGATTTTCGCTCCAGTTGCTCCTCTTTTTTGTCGAGCTGCTCTTCTTTTTTATCGATGCGGCGTTTTTGTTCGCCCAGATCCCGGTTGCGGTCGGCGAACTCTTTTTCCAGATCCTCGCGCATGCGAAGGCGTTCCGACTGGCGGGTCACTTCCGCTTCGCGGGCGTCGGCTTCGGTTTTGTCGTGAGCGGCCTGGAGCAGCCGTTGGGCCTGCTGTTCCTGCTGGAGAACCCGTTGTTCCTGCTGGAGCAGGCGTTGTTCTTGCTCCAGATGGGCGTGATTTTGCTTGCGCCGCTGGAGATGGTAGGCAAAGGCGAAGGGGGCGGCTCCCAACAACAAGCCGATGATTAACGCAACGACCCAGCTCAAGGGAAAGCTCCTGTTCAACCCCCGGGGGGGCGAAACGTCATCCGGTTCAAGGGGCGTCGGATTCCCCGCCGGGGGCGGAAGAATCGCCGCGGGTCCAGATCACCCCGTGTTCCGTCACCACGCCGTCGAGTAAGTGGTCGTGGGATTCCCGGGGGGATCGTGGGATTTGCTGGAGGGCGTAGGCCAATCCCACCAGCAAGGGCCGGGGCTTTTCGGGGAGGAGCGGGGAGGGGAGGGGATCCCCCGGTTCCCAGGCGGCCAGCCACCGGTCGTAATAGCCGCCGCCGTATCCCAGTCGAACGCCTCGTTCATCAAAGCCCACCAGGGGGACGAAGAGGAGGTCGGGAAGGGGGGCGGGGGTGCCGTCGTCCAGCGGTTCGGGGATGCCGAACGCGCCCGGGCGCAAGGGGTCGTTGGGGCGATGGGGCAGAAACGCCATGCGCCTTTCGCTTCGACTGACCACGGGCAACAGCACAATTTTGCCCCGTTGATGGGCATCAGCCACCAGCAGGGCGGTATCCACTTCTTGGTCCACCGGCAAGTAAAGCCCGACGATTGGGGCGGCGTGATAGGCCGGAAGTGCCATGGCGTGAGCGCAGATGGCTCCGCTCAGGGAGGCGGCCTCGGCGGGTGTCAGCCGCTTGCGCTGCTCTCTGAGGCGTTTCCGGAGGAGTCCTTTCTCGGCTGGAATATTCAAACCCCCGCCTGTGCCGTGGGTTGACAACCGCCATGAACCCTTGTGTAAGGGTGGAGCTGGGATGACCGCATCTGGTAAGCCGAGTAGGCTCGCTCTCCACGGTCAGAGCTTGGCTCCGATGGCCACGATTAACGGTCCAGGTGGATGATGACCTCACGTACACCGCAGGGGTTTGAACTTTATTCCGCCAACAGCTTGGCGCTGACTTCGATCAGGTGCTGAAGCTTGCGTTCGGCCGTCTCCATCCTACCGTCGGCTGATGCCTTTTCCTGTCTTAACTGGAAGAGATCGTCGGCGATGCGCATGGCCGCCATGATGGCGACTTTTTGGTGATCCGGCGATTGAATCTGCTTTCCAATCTCTTCCATCACGCCGTTGACGTAACCGGCCAATTCTTGAACATATTGGGGATTGTTCCCCTTTTTGATGCGGAACGGCTGGCCCTTGATGCGCACTTCCACAAAATCAGACATGTCGCGTCCGGTCCCAGTGGAAGGGCGTGGGGGCGGTCACTTTGACTTTCTCTCCGTCAAAGGCTGCCGAAGCGGGAAAGAATGGCCTCGATGCGCGAGACGGTCTGGCTTTTTTCATCGTCCAGCCGGGTGTTCTCTTCTTTCAACAAGGCGATTTCCGCTTCGGAGTGACGTTTTTCTTCCTCCAATTGCTGGAGTTTATTCTGCAACCCCTGAATGTCGTCCTTTTGGGACTGGATTCGGGATTCCATGGCGTTCCAACTTTGTTCCAGCCTTCCGAGCAATTGATCGTTCATCGGGTCCGCCTGGCTGATTGACGCCTCACCCCATTTTGGCGGCGTTCTGCTCCGCCAGGGCACCGTTCTTCGTGATCGGTTTCGCCGTGGGCGCGCCGCCTGGCGGGGGTTGGGGATTGGAAACCCTTCCGCCTTCTTGATTGATTCCAATGTAACGCCCCGGCTCGCCTGGTGTCAAGATTCCCCACGGGGTAAAGAAGTTAAATCGGTGGATAAATTTCATCCGGGTCGAGTTGTGGGGGAGGGGGGAGACGGGGCGGGGCGGTCGGGCGAGACGAAAACGCCCGGCGACGGGGGAGGCGAGAACCTCCGCGGCATCGCCGGGCGGATCGGAATATTCGATGGAAACGCATTGAAATCAGGGAAGAATGGACTCTCCGCCACGGAGTTTGCCATCGATGGCGCGGGCGGCGCCGCGACCTCCGGCGATGGCCTTCAGCACCAGGGATTGGCCGGTGGCCATGTCGCCGGCGGCGAACACGCCCTCGACGCTGCTTTGGAAGTTTTCATCCACCTTGACCTCGCCCCGGGGGGTGAGCTCCACGCCCAGCTCATCCAACAGGCCGTTTTTCTCCGGATGGAGGAAGCCCATGGCCAGCAGCACCAAATCCGCCTCCAGCACGAAACCGCTGCCGGGGATCTCCTCCATTTGCGGGCGACCGCCCCCCTCGGTGACTTTCCACCGGAGTTTGACGCAGTGGATCCGTTTGACGCGACCGTTTTCCCCCTCGATGGAGCGGGTGAGGATGCTCCACAGGCGGTGGCACCCTTCGTTGTGGGAGGTGGAGGTGCGCAGCATGTGGGGCCATTGGGGCCAGGGGGTTTCGCTGGCGCGATCTTTGGGGGGGCGGGGCAGGAGTTCGATCTGGGTGACATCCGCCGCCTCCTGGCGGATGGAGGCCCCGACGCAGTCCGCCCCGGTGTCGCCGCCGCCGATCACCACCACCTTTTTGCCCATGGCGATGATGGACTTTTCCGGGGAGATGGGGGTTCCCGCCACCCGGCGGTTTTGCTGGGTGAGAAAATCCATGGCGAAGTGGACGCCGTCCAACTCCCGTCCGGGGATGGGGAGATCCCGGGGCTGTTCGGAGCCGCCGGTGAGGAGGATGGCGTCGAACTCCCGGCGCAACTGGGCGGTGGGGAGATCCACCCCCACCCGGACGCCGGTGCGGAGGGTCAACCCCTCGGCGACCATCTGCTCCAGTCGGCGGTCCAGTACCCATTTTTCCAGTTTGAAGTCGGGGATGCCGAAACGGAGGATGCCTCCGGCCTGCTCATTTTTTTCGAACAGGGTGACGTCGTGTCCCGCCCGGGTGAGTTGCTGGGCGGCGGCCATGCCCGCCGGACCCGAACCGATCACCGCCACCTTTTTTCCGCTCTTGGCTTGAGGGGGTTGGGGGACGATCAGGCCCCGCTTGAACCCCTCCTCGGCGATGGTCAATTCAATCTGCCGAATGGTCACCGGCTCGCGATTGATCCCCACCACGCAGGAGGCCTCGCACAGCGCCGGGCAGATGCGGCCGGTGACCTCGGGAAAGTTGTTGGTGCGATGGAGGGCGCGCACCGCCTCGTCCCAGCGGTCGCGATAGACCCAGTCGTTCCAGGTGGGGATCTGGTTGCGCAGGGTGCAGCCGTTGTGACAGAAGGGCACGCCGCAATCCATGCAGCGGGAGGCCTGGACCTGCAAATTTTCCACGGGGAACTCGTGGTAGATCTCCCGGTAGTCGCGAATGCGTTCCGCCACGGGACGGGCGGACGGGGTCTCCCGCTCGAATTCCATGAACCCGGTGATCTTACCCATTGGCGGCCCTTCCCTGCGAGGAATTCTTCATGGACTCCAGCACCCGCTTGTATTCGTGGGGCATGACCTTGACGAAACGGGGGACGGCGTTGTCCCAGTCGGTCAGCAGCGCCACGGCCTTGGGGCTGCCGGTGAACCGGGCGTGCCGCTCCACCATCTCCTTGAGCAAGGCTACGTCGTCCCCTTCCACCTTTTCCAGCCCCACCATGGCGGGGTTGCACAGGGTGGGGAAGCGTCCCGCCTCATCCAGCACGAAGGCGACGCCACCGCTCATGCCGGCGGCGAAGTTGCGTCCGGATTCGCCCAGCACCACCACCACGCCGCCGGTCATGTATTCGCAGCCGTGGTCGCCCACCCCTTCCACCACGGTGCGGGCCCCGGAGTTGCGCACCGCGAACCGCTCGCCGGCCATGCCCTGGAAGAAGGCCTCGCCGCCGGTGGCGCCGTACAGCACGGTGTTGCCGATGATGATGTTTTGATCCGGGGCGAAGCGGGCCTGACGGGGCGGTTGGACCACCAGACGGCCTCCGGACATCCCCTTGCCCACGTAATCGTTGGCCGCCCCCTCGATGGTCAGGGAGACCCCCGGCACGTTGAAGGCCCCGAAACTTTGCCCCGCCACCCCCTCGAAATAGCAGCGGATGGTGTCCTCGGGCAGCCCTTCCGCCCCGAACTTGCGAGAGATGCGCCCGCCCAGCATGGCCCCCACGGTGCGATTGGAGTTTTGAATCGGCAGGTGGATTTCGATGGGCTTTCGGGTCTTGAAGGCGACGTCGGCCAGTTCGATGAGCTTATGGTCCAGCACGTCTTCCAGGCCGTGATCCTGGGCCTGGACGCAACGGGTGGCCACCCGGGAGGGGACGTCGGGGCGGGTGAGAATGGCGCTGAAGTCCAGCCCCTTGGCCTTGTAGTGGTTCACCGCCTCGTGGACCTCGATGAGGTCGGAGCGACCGATGACCTCGTCCAGGGAGCGGAAGCCCAGTTCCGCCAGCTCTTCCCTCACGTTGTTGGCGATGAAGTAGAAAAAGTTGACCACATGTTCCGGCTTGCCGGTGAACTTTTGCCGCAGCTCGGGATCCTGGGTGGCGACGCCCACGGGGCAGGTTCCCAGATGGCACTTGCGCATCATGATGCACCCTTCCACCACCAGGGCGGAGGTGCTGAAGCCGAACTCCTCGGCCCCCAGCAGGGCGGCGATGAGAACGTCGCGCCCGGTGCGGATCTGGCCGTCGGTTTGCAGCCGCACCCGGCCCCGCAGATCGTTGAGGATGAGGGTTTGGTGGGTTTCGGCGAGACCCAGCTCCCAGGGGGCACCGGCGTGCTTGATCGAACTCAAGGGGCTGGCCCCGGTGCCGCCGTCGCCGCCGGAGATGAGGATCATGTCGGCGTGGCCCTTGGCCACCCCGGCGGCCACCACCCCGACGCCGATCTCCGACACCAGCTTGACCGAAACCCGGGCTTGGGGATTGACGTTTTTCAGATCGAAGATGAGCTGAGCCAGGTCCTCGATGGAGTAGATGTCATGGTGGGGGGGCGGGCTGATGAGCGTGACCCCCGGCGTGGTGTTGCGGGTCTTGGCGATCACCTCGTTGACCTTGTGGCCGGGCAGTTGCCCCCCCTCGCCGGGCTTGGCGCCTTGGGCGATCTTGATCTGCATCTCCTTGGCGTTGACCAGGTAGTGGCTGTTGACGCCGAAACGGGCGGAGGCCACCTGCTTGATGGCGCTGTTGGCGAAATCGCCGTTGGGTCGGGGCTTGAACCGCTCTGGATCCTCGCCCCCCTCGCCGGTGTTGGACTTGCCGCCCATGCGATTCATGGCGATGGCCAGGGTTTCGTGGGCCTCCTTGGAGATGGAACCGAAGGACATGGCCCCGGTGACGAAACGCTTGACGATCTCCGAGGCGGGTTCCACCTCCTCCAGGGAGAGGGGCTTGCGCGCCTTTTTCAGCCGGAACAGCCCCCGCAGGGTGCAGAGGTTGCGCTCCTGTTCGTTGATCAGTTTGGCGAACTCCTTGAACACGCTGTAATCGTTCTCCCGGGCCGCCGCCTGGAGCTTGGCGATGGTCTCCGGGTTCCACATGTGGCGTTCGCCGCCGTGGCGGAACTTGAGTTCTCCGCCCACGTCCAGATTGTCGAGAAAGACCACCTTGCCCTCGAAGGCGTTGCCATGACGGCGCAACGCCTCGACGGCCAACTCCGCCAGACCGATGCCCTCGATGCGGGAGACGGCGCCGGTGAAAAAGCGGTCCACCAGGGCGTGGTTGAGGCCGATGGCCTCGAAAATTTGCGCCCCGCAATAGCTTTGCAGAGTGGAGATGCCCATCTTGGAGAAAATTTTCAGCAACCCCTTGTTCAACGCCTTGAAATATTTGCCGTGGGCGACGGAGGCGGAGGTGAAGTCGGGGAGCAGGCGCTGGGCGACCATGTCGTCCAGGGTGGAGAGGGCGAGGAAGGGGCAGACGGCGCTGGCCCCGAACCCCAGGAGCAGGGCGAAATGGGAAACCTCCCGGGCCTCGCCGGTTTCGACGATGAGGCTGGCCTTGCTGCGCATGCCGGCCCGGATCAGATGATGATGCACCCCGGAGGTGGCCAGCAGGCTGGGGATGGGCACCATCTCCCGGTTGGCCCCCCGGTCGCTCAGGATGATCAGGTTGACGCCTTCGCTCAGCCCTTCCACCACCTCCTGGAAGAGCCGCTTGAGGGACTCCTCCAGCCCCTCTTCCCCCTTGTCGGCGGGGAACAGGCAGGAGAAGGTGCGGGCCTTGAGGCCGTGGCGGTCGAGGGCGCGGATGCGGTCCAACTCTTCGCCGGTGAGCATGGGGGAGGTCAGCTTGAGCCGCCGGACGTGTTCCGGCCCCTCCTGGAACAGATTACCCACCGGCCCCAGTTGGACGTAGAGGCTCATCACCAACTCTTCCCGGATGGGATCGATGGGGGGGTTGGTCACCTGGGCGAAAAGCTGCTTGAAATAGCTGAAGAGCAGCGTCGGGCGGTCGGAGAGGACGGCCAGGGGGGCGTCGTTGCCCATGGAGCCCACCGGCTCCTCGCCCCCGGCGGCCATGGGGGTGAGGACGGCGTGGATGTCCTCCTCGGTGTAGCCGAACATCTGCTGACACTTGAGCAGGCTTTCGCCGGAGCGGCAGGAGGGGGGCTGGGGCGGCAGTTGATCCAGCGTCACCAGTTCATCCCGCACCCACTGGCCGTAGGGCTGGCGGCTGACGATCTGTTGCTTGATCTCCTCGTCCTCGACGATGCGACCCTGCTCCATGTCGATGAGGAACATGCGTCCGGGGCGGAGCCGACCGTTGGTGACCACCTGTTCCGGGGGAAAGGTGAGGGTTCCCGCTTCCGAGGCCATCACCACCAGATCGTTGGTCAACACCTGGTAGCGGGCGGGGCGCAGACCGTTGCGGTCGAGGGTGGCGCCGATGATCCGCCCGTCGGTGAAGGCCATGGCCGCCGGTCCGTCCCAGGGCTCCATGAGGGAGGCGTGGAATTCGTAGAACCCCTTGCGCTCCTCGTCCATCTGTTGGTGATTTTCCCAGGCCTCGGGGATCATCATCATCATGGCGTGGGGCAGGGAGCGGCCCGACAGCACGAGAAATTCCAACGCCCGGTCAAAGGAGGCGGAGTCGGAGAGCCCTTCCCGCACGATGGGAAAGAGGCGCTTCAAATCCTCGCCGAAGAGGGGAGAGGAGAGGGCGGCCTCCCGGGCGCGCATCCAGTTGATGTTGCCCCGCAGGGTGTTGATTTCGCCATTGTGGCAGACCACCCGGAAGGGCTGGGCCAGCTCCCAGGTGGGGAAGGTGTTGGTGGAGTAGCGTTGATGGACCATGGCCATGGCCGTGGTCATGCGCTCGTCGGAGAGGTCGGGGAAGAAGTCCGGCACCTGTTCGGCGAGAAAGAGCCCCTTGTACACGATGGTGCGGGTGGAGAGGCTGGCGACGTAGAACTGGCGGGCGTCCTTGCTCTGGTAGCCCATGACGCCGTTTTCGATACGACGGCGGATGACGTAGATCTTGCGCTCCAGCCAGTCGGGGTCGGCGTCTTCCGGCTTGTTGCGGGCCCCGATGAAGACCTGGCGGATCACCGGCTCGCCGGCCCGGGCGGTGAAGCCGATGCGGGCGCTGGGGTTGACCGGCACGTCCCGCCAGCCCAGGAGGATCTGCCCCTCCTCGGCAATGATCTGCTCCACCATGCGGGCGCAGGAGACCCGCATCTGCTCTTCCTTGGGGAGGAAGACCATGCCCACGCCGTACTCTCCGGCGGGGGGGAGATGGATTCCCCGGACCGGGCAGACGGCGCGAAAGAAGGCGTCGGGAATCTGGAACAAGATGCCGGCGCCGTCGCCGGTGAGGGGATCGGACCCCACCCCACCCCGATGGGTGAGGTTTTTCAGGACGGTCAATCCCATCTGAAGGATGTCGTGGGACTTTTCGCCCTTGATGTTGGCCACGAAGCCGACGCCGCAGGCGTCGCGTTCCAGGCGGGGGTCGTACAATCCCTGTTTGTCGGGAAAACCGGTCTGGCTCATGGAGGTTCCTGATTTCTATCGCAAGCGCTGCCAAGGTCCGGCGCCGCCGATCCCCAAGGGGGGGCGGCGCGAAAAGGGCGGATCGGGGGGTGAGGTTCCGGAAAAGGTTCGGTGCCTGGGCGCGCCTGGGCGTTTCACCGACAGCGGCGCCCCCCTTCCGAGTTTCTCCCGACGTTGCCAAACGGACTAATAAAAGCCCATCTCCTCTCCATGTCAACGGTGGGAGGTGAGGGGCGGGGCGGTAAAGGGGGGCGTGGAGGCCTCGAACGGGGAAAAAAGCGTGAAAAATTCAGCCTTGACGGTCTCGCAGGATCATGGCCGGGGCGTCGCCGGTTTTCCAGCGGGCGGCGGCGCGAACCGCCTCGGCGCGGGTGGGGTAGGGACCGAGACGGACCCGATAGACCCCATTGGCCGCCCGTTCCACCTGGGCGGGGGCGCCTTGTCCGCGCAAGCGGTTGGAAAGGTTGGCGGCGTTTTCCTGGACCGGCGAGGCGGCCACCTGGACCACGAAGGGACCGGAATCGGCGGAAGGGACGCCTTCGGCGACGGGGGGGGTGGCGTTGGTCGACAGGACGGCGGAGACCGCCTGCGTCTGCACACTGGGGGGGGCGTTCCTGCCCGGGGCGACGCGCTTGCTTTCGGTGGGCAGGATCACCCGGTTTTCCGCCAACCGTTGGTAGAAGGTCAGTTCGACCTCCTCCACCGGGTCGGGCTGGACCGGGGCTTGGGCCGGAATGGCGGCGATGGGGGAGGCGACGGCGGCGGCGGGAGCGGCGCTTTTTTCCGTCGCGGCGGCGTTCTTGTCCGCTGTTTTGACGGGAGGGGCCTCGGCGGCGCGGTTCTCCCTGGGGCTTGATTTCCCTCCGGGGGAGGCGGCGACGATGGGCGGGGTCGCTCCGGCGGAAAAGGAGCCTCCCGCCAGGGCGACGGGGGCGACGGCGGCCCCGCCCACGGCGGCGGAACGGGCCTTGGACCAGACCGGCGTGACGCTGGGGGGCGGAACCGGGGTGGGGTTGAGGGTCACTTCCACGTTTTGCGGACCTTGCGCCCCGGAGCGGGGCGCGGCGGCGGGAGCGGCGGCGTGGACGGGTTGGGCCGGAGCGGGGGCCGACGCGCGGGGGGCCTCGACGCTTCGAGACGGGGCGACGGGTTGGAGCGCGGCGGTCTGGAGAGTCTTCGCCGGGGGCGGCGGGGACGCGGCGGCGGCGTGGACGGGTTCCGCCTGGGGCGTCGTGGGCTGGGCCGAGGAGGAACGGGTTCCCCACCAGATCACGGTCAACAGCAACAGACCAGCCGCCGTTCCCGCCATCCAGGCCGGGGGGGCTTCCTTGTTGCGTCGACGAAATTGGGGCGCCGCGGGAAATCGAGGGGACATGGTCGCCTTTGGGAAATCGGGTTCGTCCTTGTTGCGTTACATTCTTTCCGGGGCGGAGACCCCCAACAGCGCCAAGCCGTTGGCGATCACCTGCCGGACCGCGTCGCAGAGGGCCAGACGGGCGGTGCGCCGCGCCGAATCCTCCTCCAGAATGCGGCAGCCGTTGTAATAACCGTGAAAGGCCGCCGCAAGTTCCAACAAATAGTAGGTGACGTGGTGGGGCTCGTGGGAGAGCGCCGCCCCCTCCACCGTCTCGGGATACCGCCCCAACAAGCGGAGCAGCCCCATCTCCTCGTCTTGCTCCAGGGGGGAGAGGTCCGCCCCGGGCAGGGTTTCCCGGGGAAGATCCCACCCTTTTTCCTTCAATTGCCGCCACAGGGAGTGAACCCGGGCGTGGGCGTATTGCACGTAGTAGACCGGATTGTCGTAGCTGCGGGAGACCGCCAACTCCAGATCGAAATCCAGTTGGGAGGTTCCGGCCCGGGTGAGGAACCAGAAACGCACCGCGTCGGATCCGGTCTCTTCCACCACTTCCCGCAGGGTGACGAAGGTTCCCGCCCGTTTGGACATGCGCACCGGCTTGCCGCCCCGGGTCAGGTTGACCATCTGCACCAACTTGACGTCCAACAGCCCGGTTTTTCCGGTGAGGGCCTCCAGGGCCGCCTGCACCCGTTTGACGTAGCCCCCGTGGTCCGCCCCCCACACGTTGATCAGCGCGTCGAAGCCCCGCTGCGCCTTGTTCAGGTGATAGGCGATGTCGGCGGCGAAATAGGTGTAGCTGCCGTCGGACTTTTGCAGCGGACGATCCACCTCGTCGCCGAAGCGGGTGGCGCGGAAGAGGGTCTGGGGACGGGCCTCCCAGTCCTCCGGAAGCTTGCCCTTGGGGGGCTCCAGCACCCCTTCGTAGATCAAATCCCGTTGCGCCAGGAGCGTGACGGCTTGATCGATGCCGCCTTGTTCATGCAAATTGCGTTCCGAGAACCAACTATCGAAGTGGATGTCCAGGGAGGCGAGGTCGCGGCGGATTTCGTCCAGGGCCTGGGCGATGGCGAATTCCACCACCTCCGGGGGGGGCTCCAGGCTTGGGTCGGTGGCGTGAGCGGAGGCTTCGAGCCAGCGGTCGCCGTCCCGGTTCCGCAGGGTGACGGCCCAATCCTTGACGTAGTCGCCGGGGTAGCACTCCTCGGGCATGGCAACGGGATATCCGAACCCTTCGCGATAGCGCAGCAGGATGGAGCGCCCCAGCACCTTCACTTGCGCCCCGGCGTCGTTGACGTAGTACTCCTTTTCCACCTGAAAGCCGCAGGCGGCCAACAGGCGGGCGATGACATCCCCCATGGCCGCGCCCCGGCCGTGACCGACGTGCATCGGGCCGGTGGGGTTGGCGGAGACGAACTCCACCTGCACCCGCCGCCCCGCCCCCGCCGGGGAGCGTCCCCATTGGGAGCCCGCCGTCAAAATTTCGGGGATGAGGCGGCGCATCCGGTCGCGGGTCATGAAAAAGTTGATGAAGCCCGGTCCGGCGATTTCGCACCGTTCCACGTCCCGCTGTCCCGGGGGGAGGGCGGCGACGATGCGCTCCGCCAAATCCCGGGGTTTCATGCGGGCCGGCTTGGCCAGAACCAGGGCGGCGTTGACGGCGAAATCGCCGTGTTGCTTCTCTTTGGGACGATCCGGCTTGAACTCCAGGGGGGCGTCGGCGGGGAGGAGGCCTTCCCGTTGCAACTGGAGGAGGGCGCTCCGGATCAGATCCGTCAAAGTTTGACGCATGACAGCGTTTCCTTGCGTGGGTCGCGATGCTGGCGATGGGGGAGGGGAAAACGGTGCATTGTAAGGACAACCCCGGGGGAATGACAATACGCCGGGAACCATCCCACCGCTGGTGGGAAAAATTGGGGCGGCTGGCATTCATCGAAAGGTCAAGCTATTCTTACCCTTTGGGTGGTCACTCCGGGAACGGCGTCAGGTTCGCGAAGCGGCCCGGCGACCGGGGATGGAGCGAAAGGATCGGGCATGGGGGGGGTGGAACTGGTCTTGGGCGGGGCGCGCTCCGGCAAGAGTCGTCACGCCGCCGACTTGGCCGCCGCCAGCGGCCTGCCGGTGAGTTACATCGCCACCGCCCGGGCGGGGGACGACGAGATGGCCGAGCGCATCGCCCGCCATCGGGCGGAGCGCCCCCCGGCGTGGCGGGTGGTGGAGGAGCCCCTGGCCCTGGCGGAGGCTTTGCGTCGGGAAGCGGAGGAGGGGCGGTTCGTGGTGGTGGATTGCCTGACGCTGTGGCTGTTGAATGGGCTGGAGGCGGGGGAGGAGCGTTTTTCCCGGGAGCGGGCGGCGTTGCTGGAGACGGCGGCGTGGCTGGAGGCGGCGGATCGACCGGCGGCGCTGGTGGGCAACGAGGTGGGGTGGGGCGTGGTCCCGCTGGGGGCGTTGAGCCGCCGTTTCGTGGATGAAAACGGTTGGATGCATCAGGATTTGGGTCGGTTGTGCCGAAGGGTGACGTTGCTGGCGGCGGGGTTGCCGTTGGTGTTGAAAGGAGAGGCAAGTTGATTCCATCGTGGTGCGGCGATCCGGTCAAGCCTTTGTCGCAAAAGGCCCTCGATGCGGCCAGGGCGCGTCAGGCGCAACTGACCAAGCCCCAGGGGGCCTTGGGCATGCTGGAGTGCCTGGCGGTGCGGCTGGCGGGGATGCAGGGAGTGGAGGCACCCTCGGCCAAGCGGGTGCGCATCGTGGTCTTCGCCGGGGATCACGGGGTGACGGCGGCGGGCATCTCCGCCTTTCCCCAATCGGTGACGGTGGAGATGATTCGCAATTTTTCCGCCGGGGGGGCGGCCATCAGCGTCATGGCGCGCCACCTGGAGGCGGAGATGGAGGTGGTGGACGTGGGGGCGGCCACCGACCCCGGACCGCTGCACGGCGTGGTCAGTCAGCGGGCGGGGGCGGGAACGGCCAATTTTCTCGTCGCTCCGGCGATGAGCGAAATTCAACTGATGGACGCCCTCAAGGCGGGGCGGGACGCGGTCAAGCGGGCGGAAAAGAGCCGCACCCAGGTGTTGGTATTGGGAGAGATGGGCATCGGCAACACCACGTCGGCGGCCTCCATCGTCTGCGCCCTGCTGGGGTTGTCCCCCGAGGCGGTGGCGGGGCCGGGGACCGGCCTGGATCAGTCGGGGATGGCGCGCAAGGCGGCGGTGATTCAACAGGCCATCGATCGCCATCGCGCCTTCTACGTCAACAAGCCGCTGGAGGTGTTACGCTGTTTGGGGGGATTTGAAATCGCCGCCCTGACCGGGGCCTACGTCGCCAGCGCGCAGAAGGGCATTCCGGTGGTGGTGGATGGTTTCATCGCCAGCGCCGCCGCCCTGGTGGCGGCTTCGCTCAAGCCGGCGGTCAAGGATTGGATGATCCTCTCCCACCGTTCGGCGGAGCCGGGCCATTTTCCCGTGTTGCGGGCTTTGGGGGATTCGCCGCTGTTGCAACTGGACATGCGTCTGGGCGAAGGCAGCGGGGCCGCCGCCGCCATTCCCCTGATTCGGCTGGCCTGCGCCCTGCACAACAAGATGGCCACCTTCCAGGAGGCGGGGGTGTCGGAGTCATGAGCCCCAAGCCTTCCGTCGGGGCGACGACCCTGGATCTGCTGCGCCATGGCCAGCCGGAGGGGGGGGATCGCTATCGCGGTTCGGTGGACGATCCCTTGAGTCCCCTGGGCTGGGAGCAGATGCGCCGGGCGGCGGCGGGGGGGCGGTGGGACGCCATCGTCACCTCGCCGTTGCGCCGTTGCGCCGATTTTGCCCAGGAATTGGGGGAGCGCCAGGGGATTCCCGTGGCGCTGGAACCGGGGGTGCGGGAACTCTCCTTCGGTCTCTGGGAAGGGCTCACCGGCGAGGAGATCATGAAGTCCGACGGGGCGCGACTCACCGCCTTTTGGCGCAATCCGGTGGAACACTCCCCGCCGGAGGGGGAGTCGATCCGGTCGGTGGAGGCCCGGGCGATGGCGGCGTGGGAAGAAATTCTGGCGCGCCATCGGGGGGGGCGGGTGTTGCTGGTGAGCCATGGCGGGGTGATCCGGGTGCTGTTGAGTCGGGTCATGATGACCCCCCTGGAGCATCTCTCCCGCTGGACCGTCCCCTACGCCTGTTTGAGCCGGGTGCGGGTGGATCGCATTCCGGAGGGGGATCTGCCCCGTTTGCTGTTTCACGGCGGGCGGGCGGAGGAGTCCGAGGGGTGACGCCCCTTTTTCCTGGAGAGGCCAGCCTCTTGGGCGGATTTTTTAATCCGTTCCCGTAAAAAATTGTGTCAAGTTCCCCAAGCCTGGGCCGATGAGTTATCTTGAAGCGGCGAGGTCAGCCGCTGGATACGAACGCCCTTCCTGCTTGCGAGGAACTTCCATGAGCGTATCCTTTGATGGTGCGGTTTCATCGTCCAGTGTTCAAAACCAGGCCCAGGTGGCGGTTTTCCGCAAAAGCCTGGAGGCCCAGGGTCAAGGAGCCCTGAAGTTGATCAATGCGATGGAGCGGACGGCGACGTCCGAGCCATCCAAGGGCGATCCGCCCCATGTCGGGCGGAATTTGAACGTCGTGGCGTGAAGCCGCAACCGACCGGCGAGGGGAGACTCCCCTGGCGGCGGAAAAATCAGGCCGGTCTTCGGGAAACTCCCGGATGACCGGCTTTTTTTGCCCGTTGGTCGCGGCCAGGTCGCGCGATGCGATCACGGGGCGGAAGGAAGGCGGGGTCAACGCAATTCACACCCTCCGCCCTTCCCACACCACCTTTCCCAGCACGGACAGGCGCAGTATTTCCTCCTGCGTCAGGGTGATGGGCGCATAGACTGGATTATCGCTTCTGATGTGGAGCAACCCGCGGGGGTCGCGCTGGAGACGTCTGGGGTGCAGAGCGTCGTCGTGGCGCAAGACGTAGACGCCATCTTCCCGCACCTCTTTCTTGCGCAGGTCCACCAGCAGAATATCGCCATCCATGATGGTGGGCGACATGGCGTCGCCGTTGGCGACGCACAGGGCGATTTGACCGGGATCCAGTCTCATCTGCTCGATCCACTGCTTCTTGAAGGCCAGACGCATGGCGTCCGGATCCTCATGAGTCCACGCTTGGGACGTGGGAATCGCGACAACACCCATGATGCGGGGGACGATGACGAATTCACCTTGAGGGTCGGTGATCGTTTTAATGTCGGGGAGGGTGCGTTCCATTTCTCCGGGGTGCATGGGGCCTTCGCCGGTGGCGAGCCAACCCGGGTTGACCTCCGCCGCCTTGGCCATGGCGACCAGTTTCTCCAAGGTGGGAGAGGATTCTCCTGCTAGGTACATCCCGATGGCGCGGCGTGAAATGCCTGACTTCCTGGCAAGAATCGCCGCATTTCCAAGCAGTCTGGAAATTATACTCATCCTATTTTTAAAAGATTCGTTCATAGTCATCCACGCGTTCCTTTGTGATGGTTGAGACCAGGTCTTTTGCTGTTCGTCATATGGTTGAATCTTTTCAAATGATTAACATGTCAGGTCTCGGCGTGGTCCGTGGGGATATTTTTATTTCTTGGCAAGGCAAAAATTGATTGGACAAATGGGGGATGATCCTTCTAGGATGTGATTGTGTGCTTCCATGGTACCCTTTTGGTCCAAGCTGGGTTTCTTTCTTCGGCGATTGGCGGGGTTGGCGTGGACAGGGCACGTTTTTAACCACCCGTCAGTTTATCAGATTTTTCCAACGTTTGTCAGGCGCTTCCTGGGGGGGAGGAGTCATGTCGATTTCAAATGGTTCTATCGCCGCACACCACACTGCACCCCGGAGAAATGGAACGCACCCTCCCCGCCATTAAAACGATCACCGACCCTCAAGG
>JADGAP010000073.1 GCA_015231965.1 Magnetococcales bacterium
TGTATGATCAATGAGTTGCATGATGGGTGGCGTCTGAATCCGACAGGCTGCTAGGGGTCGGTCCGTTGATAGGTGGTGGTTGAAACCTGGCGAAAGGGGAGCCCCATCTTGTCCAGGGATTCGGAATTGCCGATGAACAGATAGCCCCCCGGGGAGAGGCACTGGCTGAATTTGCGCACGATCTCCCGTTTGATCTCCTCGCGGAAATAGATCAACACATTGCGGCAGAAGATGAGATCCATGGGGCGAGAGAAGCGGAACGGGGCTTCGGCCAGATTGAGCAGGCCGGGTTTGACCAGGGATCTCAATTCTGGAACAATGCGCACCAGGGCGCGGGAGGGGTCGCGGCTTTTCAGGAGAAACCGTTTTTTCATTGCCTGGGGAATCGGCGCCGTTTCCGCCATGGGGTAGGTGGCTTGCCGCGTTTGGTCGAGAACCTGGCGGGAGATGTCGGTGGCCAGGATGTGGAAGCGAAACGCGCGGCCCGGAAGCTTGCGGTCGAAGTCCTGGAGAACCATGGCCATGGAGTAGGGTTCCTGTCCGGAGGAACACGCCGCGCTCCAGGCGGTCAACGGGCGATTCACCCCGGCCCCCAGCCGTTTGACCAGATCCGGCAGGGCCGTTTGGGTCATGAAATCAAAATGGTGGGATTCGCGGAAAAATTGCGTGGTGTTGGTCGTCACCGTGTCGATGAGTCGTTCCAACTCCCCGCCGCCGTGACCGGGGCCGGTGACCAGATCCAGGTACTCCCGAAAGGAACTCAGCCCCAACTCCCGCAACCGGCTTTGCAAGCGGGCGGACATGACCACTTGCCCGGTTTTGGGCATCTTGATGTGGATTTTGGAAAAGATGAAATCCGCCAGGCGGTTGAACTCGGCGCCGGTCAGTTGCAGGCGGGGCGTGGTGGGATCGAGAGGAGGGATCATGACGTGGCTTGACTCCACCGCTTCCGGCGAGGCATGAACAGGGCGGGCACCTGCCTCCGAACCGTTGCGCTTTGCAACCTGTCCGACGCCCGATCATGATACCCGTCTGTTCCACCCATCGCCCAGGATGATTTTCCAACAGGAGTCGCCATGGCCAAGACCCCCTCCCAAATCTCCGGGGAACTCCTGGATCAGGTCGCCAAGGCGCGGCAGGTTCTTGAGGCGCTGGCCGCCGCGCCCCTCGACGCCAAGGGGGAGCTGGTCGATGGGGCCGCCGTCCGCGCCCGTCTGAACGCCGCCAAGGCCCACATCACCCGAGCCCTCGAAAAGGCCCAATCCCTGCGGTAGGTTGACGCGACCCGTGGGATGACCGGAGGGCTTATCGCCCCCTGGCGTCGGGGGAGGCCGCCCCATCGACCCGACAGGAGGGATCGGCGTGGGCCGTGGGACGCAGCAGGTAATAATCCCGGGCGATCCACTCGGCACCCTCGGGGCCGGCGGTGAAGCGGAGCGCGGCGCTCCGAGGACGGGCCAGTTTTTCCGCCGAAATCCGCAGGTAGCCCTGGTCCGCATCTTTCCCGAACGTCCGTTTTCCCGCCGTCTCCCGGTCATCGGCCCACAGGGTCGCCTCTCCCCCGCCTCGTTCCACCCGCAGATGGATCCAGGCGGTCAGCAGGCCGGAACACCATGCCGGATCCGCCCGGGTCCACACGCTCTCCCCCGGAGCGAGGATCACCCGCACCCCATCCGACGCCTCTTCCACCTTGGCGTGGGACGAGGGGAGGAACTCCGGCCGGAGGCGATAGCCGGAACGATGGGCCGCCGTGGACGACCACAAGGCGTGTTGCGCGGCTTCAAAACGCTCCCGATCCCCTTCGACCTGGGGGGAGGCGTCCTTCCACAAGGCGTAACGCATGTACGCGGCGTAGGGATGGTCGGGGCGACGTTCCAACAGCAGGCGGAACTGTCGGGGCCATTCCGGATCCTCCATGAATCGGGCGTAAACCGGGGTCCAGGGGTTTTCCGGTTCCTCCTTCAGGGCCTGACGATAGCTCTCCAAAATGCGCGGCAGGGCGCGCGCCGATTGTCCCTCGACATCGAAGAAGCCCCCGGATTTGCGGGAGATTTCCTGGTAGTACTCCATGCGTTCGAGGAACGATCGATAGACCCAGGCCTCGAACAGGGCGGTGCGTCCCGGGGGGTAGGGGGAGCGTTGGCGCAACGGTTCCAGTCCGGCCTGGAGATCCTCCACCTTGGGCAGCAGCGCCGGGTTCAGCACGCTGGAATGGATGCGTTCGCTCAGGGCGAACTTGGCGGCCTCGAAACGGATCAGGGCGAGGGCTGGGGTCAGCACCGCCAGGGCGGTCAGGGCCACCAGGGCGACGCCAATTTGAATCCAGGCGCGGCGGGAGGCGAGGCGCAACGCCCGGGCCGCGTTCCATGCCAACACCGGCGTCAGGGTGAAGATCAGGAACAACCCCGGACGCAGGTAATGGTTGTGGATGTGGATGTTGATGAACAGGGTGGAGACGCCGAACCCTTGCCACGCGATCACTCCCAGCACGGGAACCATGGGCAGAACCACGCCGGGGGCGGCGAAGGAGAAGAGGAGCAGGAGGGCGAGAAGCATCAGACCGCCATGAAACCACGGGAGCATCCCCGGCGGATCGAGCAGCCCCAAGGCGATTTCCCGGGCGGTGAGCAGTTGGGAGGTGAAGCGCATCCAGTAATGGGAGGGCAGCGCCGCCCAATGATCCCGAAGGATTTCGTGGTGCAGGGTCTCCATGGTTCCGGGCAGGGAGTGCAACAAGGCCGTGGAGCCGTCCCACTGGCGCAGCAGGGGATCCCGTTCTGTCAGGAAGTTCCAGGCGAAGTCGCCGGGGGGTTCGCCGAGGGCGTTGGGAAATTCGCCGAAGCCCTGCACCTGGTAATACAGGGCGATGTTGCGGGTGTTGAGGGGGGAATAGGCCGTGTCGGGGCCGGTGAGCCCGGCCAGATGGGCGTTCAACGGTGCCCAGCTCAACAGCAGGAGGCCGATCATGGCCCCCGCTCCCAGTGCGGCGCGAAAACGTCTCATGAGCAGCGCGGCGAGGGCGACCAGCAGCAGGATCAAGAGCGGGGTGGCCTTGTGTTGCGCCGGCGGGATGAACATCAGGGGAAAGCCGCCGAGGAGGAGCGCCGCCGTCAGGCCCAGCCACTTTTTTAGGGTCAAGACGTTTCCGGGGGCGAGGAGGGCGACTCCCGCCCACAGGGGGGGAAAGAGGGCGAGGAGCCAGTAGTCGTACTGGGTGTGGGCCAGCGTCAGGGCGATGCCCACGCTTGAAAGGGCGACGATCCGCGACCCGGTCAACTGGTGGGCCAGTCGGTGCAAACATCCCGCTCCCAGCCAGGAGGCGGCCATGAAGAGGAGGATCAGATGGCCGTGTTGCAGCCCCAGGGCGTGCATCGCCCACAGGGAAGGGGAGAAGAGGGGGAGAAAGCGGAAGGAGTCCGACCAAAATCCACGCTTGGCCGAAAAAGCGTTGAAGGGGATCCATTCGCCGCGGCAGGGGGTGCGGAAAAATTGCTCCAGGTCGTGATTGAAACGCGCCATGAAGCGCCCGGCCCGAATCAGGGGAAAGCCGCTTTCGTTTTCCATGCGCAGGGCGGTTTGGCGCAATTCGTTCAACACGGCCTTGAAATCCTCGGGCGAGGTGGTGCAAATCTCCCCCGGACGTCCGCTGAAATAACTGTAATACTTTGGATAGGGGATGCTTTCCAGGGTCGCCCAGGCGAGGGTCTGCCGCCAGAAGTTGCCGATGCTGGGGGGATTGAGCCAAAAGGTGAACGCGGCGAGGGCCAGGAAAACCAAGACGCCTCGTCGGGCGGGGGAAAGGAGGGCTTGGAGGGCGGACGATCGTTGACGAAACGCCGCGAAAACCGCCGAACCGTCGGGGGCGGCGTCAGGTCGGGTCATCGCGGGTTTGCTCCGTCTCCTGGAGGATGAACAGGGGGCGTCCCTGAACCTGGGTGTAGATTTTGCCCACGTACTCCCCGATTACCCCCAAAAAGGTGATCTGCACCCCTCCGAGGAGAAACATGCCCGCCGTGGTCAGGGTGTATCCCTGGATGTTCAAACCGAAGAACATCCGGTCCAGGACGACGACCAGGGCCAGGGTGAAGCTGAACCCCGTCACCATCAACCCCAGCAGGATGCACAGGCGCAACGGGACGACGCTGTTGCTGGTGATGGCATCCAGGGAGAGGGCCAACAGTTTGATGAAATTGTAGTTGGTCTTGCCGCGCACCCGGGGAGCCCGATCATATTCGACGGTGGATTGGGTGTAGCCCACCCAGGCGATCATGGCCCGCACGAACCGTTTGCGTTCGGGCATGGCGTTGAAGTGGTCGACCACCCGGCGGTCGACCAGGCGGAAGTCCCCCACGTCGTTGGGGATGGGGACGGAGGAGAGTTGGTTCAGGATGCGATAAAACAGGTGGGCCGTCACCAGCTTCCACAGGCGCTCCCCGGCGCGGCGGCGGCGGCGGGCGTGGACGATCATGGCCCCGCCCCGCCAGGCCTCCAGCAGTTGGGGAATGATTTCGGGGGGATCCTGCAAGTCGGCGTCGATGAGTACGGCGCATTGTCCGCGCACCAGGGTGAAGCCGCAGGTGGTGGCGGCCTCGTGGCCGAAGTTGCGGGAAAAGCTGGCGTAGCGCACCCGGGCGTCCTGGGCGTGGAGTTCCCGCAAAATCTCCAGGGAGTCATCCTCCGAGCCGTCGTCCACGAAGATGATTTCAAAGGAGACGTTGGCCTCTTCCAGGGTTTGGACGAGGCGTTGGTGGAGGGGGCGCAAGTTTTCCGCTTCGTTCAACAGGGGGACCAACACCGAAAGCAGGGGGCTTTCAGCCTCGTTTTTGCGCGACGTGGACACAGCTCACTCCCATGGGCAGGTTCCAGTGTTGGAGCCAATATTTTTCCAGCAGGAAAATCCGGGTGAGGAGGGCGTTGGCCCAGGGGCCGTGAGAGGTCAGGTCCGAACTCTCCCCTTGGCCATGACCGAACAGGAGGCGATGCAAGGCGATGAGGGGAAACAGCAAGGTATTAAAATAGCTGAGGCGAAGGGTGGTCAGGGGGAGATCGGCGAAGAGTCGCCCCAGTTGCTCCCGGGTGTAGCGGCGCTGGTGGCCCAGGACGACATCGTGATGGCTCCACAACTGGGTCAGGGCCGGGACCGTCGCCACCAGGCAGGCCCCCGGACGCATCCGCGCCACCAGCTCCTCCACGAAGGCCCGGTCGTCGGGGATGTGTTCCAGCACATCGGCCAGCAGGATCAGGTCGTAGCGCTCCCAGGTCAGGTCGGGGCAGGTGCGAAAATCGCCCAGCAGGTATTTTCCCTCGGGGCGCTGTCGGGCGAAGGCCACAGCGGCGGGGGCGATGTCGATGCCCGTGGTTTCGGGAATGAACCGGGAGAGCCACGCCACGTTCCCCCCCGAACCACAACCGATCTCCAGCAGGGAGGAGGGGCGTCGCCCGGCGATGAAACAGTTGTAGAGAATTTCTCGTCGGGCGCGAAACCACCAGTGATGGTCTTCCAGGGCGGCGTGCTGTGCGAATTCAGCCTCCTGCATCGCGGCATCCTCCATGGGCCTCGCGGATCCTTGCGGCTGGCCCACGCGCCAGCTGGGCGTTGCGGCTGCCACGTCAGGCCGTGGTCGACCGGACGACCGCCGAACCGATCTTCCCGCCATCATGAAGGCGTTACGACTGAAACTTCAAGGGAAATTGAAGCGGACGCGCCGCCCAGGCGGTCGCCCCCTGAAGAACGATTTCTTCCTTGGCTTTTCGGCAACCCCATTCCGCCTCCTCCCGAGGGAGGGGGCATCCTAAAACCTTGTCTTGGACAAGTGGGATCGTGGGGATTAAATTGTCTTGACGACGGGATTCTCCTCCGTTCAACGGACGTATGAGACAGCCATGTTGACAGTGAAGATGTTGTATGTTGGCACGTCTCTGCCGCACTATGGGGCGCGCATGGTGTGGTCGGTCTTGCACCATCGAATGGCGGAGGCCTCTCTTCATGTCGTGTTGACGCAAAATCTGCGTTCCATCAGAAACCTTCTGAATCCTGGTCGCGCTTCTGGGATTGGCGGCGCGGACTATGATCTCATCGCCCAGGAATTCCGTACCACGGCGCTCTTGGCCATCTCTTCCATGTCGGAAGAGGCTGACCACGTGAAACAGATCATCGCGGCGGTGCGGCGCGTCAATCCCAAGATCTATGTGGTCTGGGGGGGAATCCATTGCATTGTCGCTCCAGAAGACGCGATCCCCCATGCGGATGCGATTTGCACCAGCGAGGGCGAAGCGGCCTTCGAGGCGTTTTTGCAAAATTTTTCCGCTCCAGAGCAGCGCCGCAAGGTGGAAAATTTCTGGTTCAGGGAGCAGGGTCAGGTCATCAAAAACCCGTTTCGTCCCCTGCTGACTTCCGCTGAATTGGATGCCTTGCCTGTATTGGTTTATGGCATTAATGAGTTTATTTATAGGAGGGGGCAAGGGTTCTCACCCGTCACCAGTCACGACTACCTCCAGTCAGAATCCATGGCCATGGATACTTTGTGGACTCGGGGTTGTCCATTCAAATGCACCTATTGTTCCAATACCCGTTTTTTGGCCATGGATCGCAACTATGGAAAACTCCGTTATCCCAGCATCCAGCAACTGATTCGCAATGTTCGCAGCGCCATCGAGCATCGTCCCTATATCATGTCCGTCACCTTTCATGATGATGGCTTTATTGCCTTGCCTGTCGAGGTGATGCGCGAGTTTGTCAGAGTATGGCGGGAGGAAATCAATTTGCCCTTTTGCGTCCAGGGGGTGAATCCCATCCATGTGGACCAGGAGAAAATGGCGCTTTTGGTGGACGGCGGGATGAACCGATTACGCATGGGGATTCAGAGCGGAAGCGACCGGATATTAAAGTTCTACCATCGACCCAACCGACCCGATACCCTGCCCAATGCGGTGAAAATCATCCACTCCTTTCGTGGGCGGATCATGCCGCCAGCCTACGACATTATCGTTGATAATCCGATTGAAACCAATGCCGATATCCAGGATACCTTGCGCATGGTCAATCGGTTGCCGCGACCCTTTACCATTAACCTGTTCTCCTTGCGCGCCATTCCCAATACGGAATTGGAAGAACAATTCAAGAACATGGGGGAGCTTGGCGATATCAATACGATTAACAAAAATTATGGCCATTGCGCCCCGACCTTTGCCAACGCGCTGTTGCATCTCCTGGTGATCATGAAAATTCCCGATGGGATGCTGAACCGCCTCCTCCCTTTCGCGGTCACTCCCAGGGAGTCGCCGCGAGAGTACAACACATTGTTAAGCATTTTGCGCTTCCTGATGTTGGTCGGTCGCGCGCTGAGCCATATTCGGCATTTGGATTTTTCCATTGTATTGGGTCCAACCGTTTATTATCTCTGTCAGTATGGCCTGCTGGGGCGAAAGCGGAGGCAGCTTGTTCTCAAACAGCCCGTTGAGAAATTATAAGTCATCTGTATACTGTCTGCCATTGAACCTGAAAGGAGGGGAACATGGCGCTGGGACGGATGGTATAGCCATTCCATTTTATAATTGCGCCTGTCGTCAAGCGGTGCCTGGGTTATGCAACCAACTCCTCAATCACGTAAGAGTCCTTCCCGCGAAGGCGGGAATCCAGGGGGGGGGGAGAGGAATGCAAAGATCGCCACGAGGAACCAAGCTTCCCTTCCGTTTGTTTGAAGGGGGCCATTCACCGCCCCGGCTTGCCCCGTCTCCCAGGGGCTGCCCGAACAGGTTCAACAAGCCGCGCAGGCGACCTCCGGGCTGGAAGGTGTGGCGGTGGAACTGGTCTGGGATCCCCCCTGGACCAAGGAACGCCTCACCCCGGAAGCCCGCTGGCGGCTGGATATGCTGTGACTTTAACAGAGGGCGGGGTCTGTCATTTCAACCATCCCTGGTCCTTAAGCCGGGTCCAGGCGATGCGAATGTGATCCGGCCGAAAAATACGGCATTTCCGGTCGTTCCAGCGGTGTACGCCCTCGATGGCGGCGGCGTCGTCCGTCAACGCGGCGGGATTTTCATGGCGGGCGATCCAGTGGATGGTGGACAAAAGTTCCATCCCATAGGGTGTTTCAAATCCTTCGATGAGCATCGCCACTCGGGAAAACTTTTCCTTGGTTTCGGGGTGATCCGCCAAAAAGTGGTTGGCGGCGTCAACGGCCCCGGGGAGAAGTTTCATGGGGGTGTCGGGTTTGTTATTCCCGTCGCCGAATCCTTCGGTGAAGTGTCCTTCCATGTCCCGGAGCGATTTACGTAAATTGTCCGCGTAGGGACCGTATTGATTTTTTGCGAATTCCAGACGCAAATCCTCTCCCGCTTCCACCAGAAAATAGGCGAGTTTCTGAATTTCCAGCATGGAGAGAACGAAGTCATACGTCATCACGACGTACTGATGGATCAATCCGATAATGGCGGCCCGTCCCTTGGTCATTCTGGGGGGCGGAGCATGATGAATGATCTTGGAGGGGCTGGGCGCGCCCGCCGGTTCAAACAAGAGTACCCGAACCTTAGGCAAGTTTTGAAATGCGGCTTCGATCCGGGCCTTTACCTCGTCCCAGTTCAATCCTCCCAGGCCGCATCCCAGGGGGGGGATGGCAATGGAACCGATATTCAACTCGCGCACCTGTTGGACTAAATTTTCCAGACCGGACTCGATGTCCTCCATCCGGCTGACGCCCTTCCAATGCCGTTTGGTGGGAAAATTGATGATGTAACGCGGTTGCGTCAGGGTTTTTCGTTCATGGATGAACATTCGACCGGGCTGCACTTGGTGAACGTCGCAGGCGGATTTATAGGCGGCGAAATTGTCCGGAAAGGCCATTTTGAATTGGAGCGCGATGCCCTTGCCCATCACCCCCACCGTGTTGACGGTATTGACCAGGGCGTCGGTCTCGGCTTCCAGCAAATTTCCGCGCATGAGTTCCAGCATGGAGGATCGTCTCCGGTTGATTCAGTAGTACCAGTCACGCCTTTCCACGAGGCGGGGAGGGTCGGCAACGCCCTCCAGAATGTTGCGCGCTTCCTCGGCGGCGTCCTCGTTCATCGCGCCGATTTCAATCAAGGAACCCCATGGAAAATAATCGAAAACGAGAAACTCAGCTTGGCGGCGGCGTTTACGGTCCGAATCCTCCACCGTATCGTTCCAGTATTTGGCTTTCAACAGCGTCCAGTCAATCAAGGACTCCAATTGATCAAGATCGCGGCTGAATCGCGTCACGCCCATTTCGGCGTGTCCATCGGTGAAGCAATACGGACGGTTGCTTTCCAAGGCCTTGCCAATCGTTGATCTCAGATAAACGATGCCGGTTTGTCCATCAGAATAGCCGGTTACTTTTCCTTTGTGAATGGTGAAGAGTATGGGCGAACGGGGGGCAAAATAAAATGGGACGTATTGACCAACAAATCCGCCGTCCGGTAAAGGGACATGCCTAGATCGTCTTCTTTCCTTGATATCAGAATAGCCGATATTAACGTGAGCAAAGCCTTGATCGATCCGTTGCTGATCCGACCACAGTCTTCCAGATTGGATCATGCCAGTGAGGTTGCGGGCGTGGGTGATATGGAAGAGGGAAATATCATGTACGTTCATAGAATCGCTCACCCTTTGGGACGCCGCAAGGTCGAGGAACTCAGGCCCAGGGAACGTCCAGTGGTTTCAGAATAATCAACCTTCGACTCAAATGGGAGAAAAATCCAAGCCGACTCTCACACATCCAGGGCGTCGCGGGCAAACTCGGCCCGTTCCTGGATGAAGAGGTAGCGTTCGTGGGCGCGTTTGCCCATCAGGCGGTCGACGGTGTCATGGGTGCGGACTTCGTCGTCGATGGTGACTTTGAGCAGGCGGCGGGATTGGGGATTCATGGTGGTCTCCCGCAGTTGGGCGGGGAGCATTTCGCCCAGACCCTTGAAGCGGGAGATATCGACCTTCGCGTCTTTTTTGCGGGCGGTCATTTTTTTGATGACGGCAAGTTTTTCCGCCTCGTCCAGGGCGTAGCGGCTGTCGGCCCCGACGGTGACGCGGAAGAGGGGGGGGCAGGCGAGATAGAGATGGCCGCCTGTGATGAGTTTTGGCATGGAACGGAAAAAGAAGGTCAAGAGCAGGCTGGCGATGTGGGCCCCGTCCACGTCGGCGTCGGTCATGATGATGATCTTGCCGTAGCGCAGCGCCGCCGGATTGAACTGCCGTCCCCAGCCCGCGCCGATGGCGGTGACCAGGTTCTGGATTTCGGAATTTTTTTCGATCCCTTCCAGATTGGCCCGCTCGACGTTGAGGATTTTGCCCCGCAACGGCAGCACCGCCTGGGTGCGGCGATCCCGTCCCTGCTTGGCCGAGCCTCCCGCCGAATCCCCCTCGACGATGAACAATTCGGTCTGGCTGAGATCGGTGGCGCTGCAATCGGTGAGTTTTCCGGGGAGGGTGAGACGGGAGGTGGCGGTTTTGCGCACCACTTTGTCCGCGTCTTTTTTGCGGGAGAGGCGCTCCTTGGCCCGTTCGATGGCGCTTTCGGCCAGACGGGTGGCCTGGGCGGGACGATCATGCAGCCAGTGGTCCAGGTGATCTTTGACCACCGCCTCGATCTGCCGCGCCACCCCGGCGTTGGCCAGCCGCTCCTTGGTCTGACCGGAAAATTCCGGCTCCCGGAGGAACAGGGAGAGGATGGAGATCATCCCCCCCAGAATGTCCTCTGGGTTGAGGGCCACGCCCCGGGGGAGGAGATTTTTTCCCTCGGCGTACTCCCGCACCCCCCGGGTGATGGCCGCCCGCCAGCCGGTTTCATGAGTTCCGCCAGCGGGAGTGGGCACGGTGTTGCAATACGAGACCACTTTGATATCGTCGTCGCCGCACCAGACGGAGGCCCACTCCAACTTGCCGCCCCCTTCCAACGCTGCGATACCGGCGAAGGGTTCGGTGAGCAGCAGCAATTTTCCCGCTCCTGCATCGCGAATGTAATCCTTGAGCCCGCCGGGAAACTTGAATTCGTGGTTCTCCCCCGTCTCCTCCACCTTGACCAGGATGGTCACGCCCCGGTTGAGATAGGCCTTGGAGCGGCACATCTCGATGATGCGCGGGGGCTGAAAGCGGGTTTCGGGAAAGATGGTCGGGTCGGGAAGAAAATTGACCTGGGTGCCTCGGCGACGGCAGGGGTCCAGCCGTTCCAGGGGGGTCTGGGCCAAGCCCCGGGAGAAGCGTTGCCGCCAGCGGTAGCCGTCCCGCTCCACCACGATTTCGGTGTGGAGCGACAGGGCGTTGACCACCGAGACGCCAACGCCGTTCAAACCGCCGGAGGTGGCGTAGGATTGATTGTTGAACTTGCCCCCTGAATGGAGCGTGGTGAGGATGATCTCCAGGGCGGATTTGTCGGGATAGCGGGGATGGGGATCCACCGGGATGCCCCGGCCGTTGTCCTTCACCGTCACCGAGCCGTCGGCCCCCAGCGTGACCTGGATGCGATCGGCGTGACCGGCCACCGCTTCATCCATGGCGTTGTCGAGAATTTCCGCCACCAGATGGTGCAGCGCCCGCAGGTCGGAGCCGCCGATGTACATCCCGGGGCGCCGACGAACCCCTTCCAGCCCTTCCAGGACTTCGATATCCGACGCGGTATATTCCACCATGGGGGCATCCCCGCGCCCCGGGCAGGGGGGGCGCGGCCAGAAAAGAAGAGGGGGTGTGGCGAATCAGAACCCTTGGATCAACAAACTGAATTGCGGTTGGGCGAGCAATTTTTGCACGCCCAGGCGCTTTTTGAGATTAAGAAAGAGAGGTCCGGAAAAATTGGGCCGGATGGCGTTGTAGGAGATGTTGAACAGGGGAGCTTCCACCTCTTCGGGAAATTTGGTCTTGGAGAGCATCACCAACACCCCCACCTCATCCTCGCCGACGTTGGTGGGGTCGATTTCCAGCAGTTTCTCCTCCTCGTCGGTCAGCACCACTTGATAGGAGATGCCGATGGAGGAGGGTTCCGCCACACTGAAGACTACGGCGGGGTCGTCCAGGGATTGGAGCCAGAAGTGGAGGGGAGAGGTCTCCGCTTCCTGCGTTCCCTCGCTGCGGAACAGCTTGAAGCGGGTGCAGTTTTCAAATCCGGGGATCCCCTTGGGGAACTGGAGGACGGTTTCCGGATCGATCTCCAATTCGCCGGCGTCACGGGTTTGAACTTTCATGAAACGCCTCCTTCCGCGCTGGCGGGGGTGTCGAGTCTCGGGACCGGGAAGAGAATCCGGGCGGTCCCCGTTCCGGAAAAATAAAAATGCTTTGATGCGACTCCGTTATTTGTGCCGGTACGAGATGCGCCCCTTGGTCAGATCGTAGGGGGTCAATTGCACCGTCACCTTGTCGCCGGGCAGGATGCGGATATAGTGTTTGCGCATCCGACCTGAAATGTGGCACAGCAAGGTGTGGCCATTGTCCAGTTTGACGCTGAACATGGCGTTGGGGAGGTTTTCCTGAACGGTTCCCTCCATTTCGACGACGTCTTCTTTACTCAAGGAACGCTCCTTCCGCCTCCGGACCGCAGGAGGCGCAATACCCTACGTTGATACGACAGATCCGGACAATGCTAACAAATTTTATGGGGATGTCAACGCATCGGTGAGGGGGTGCCTCCCGTGGGCACCGGAAAAAAGAGGGCGGGGGCGGGAAGAGCGGGTCAACGGATGGAGAAGGCTCAACTTTTGCGGTCGAGGCGCCGAAACGATATTCCATGGAGACCACGCCATTCCCCCCTCCCATGCATGCCCCGCCGCCGGTGATTTCGGTGGTCGCCCCCGCCTACAACGAGGAGGAGGTGATCGCCCTGTTTTGTCAGGAGGTGGGCCGGGCGTTGGAGCCCCTGGGTTTTTCCTACGAGATCGTCATCGTGGAAAACGGCAGCCGCGACCGCACCCTGGACTGTTTGCGGGCGTTGCGGGCGGAGGATGGGCGGATTCACTACGTCAGCCTGTCGCGCAATTTCGGCCATCAGGGGGGGTTGGTGGCGGGGTTGGAGCAGTGCCGGGGCGAGGTGGTGATCACCATGGACGCCGATTTGCAACATCCCCCCCGGCTCTTGCCGGAGATGATCCGGCTGTGGCGGCAGGGGTTCGAGGTGGTCAACACCTTCCGCCGGGAGGATTCCCACATCTCCCGTCGTCGGCGCTGGCTGAACAAGGTGTATTATCGCACCTTGAGCGCCTTGTCCGGGTTGGAGCTGAGCGGCGGGCAGACCGATTTCCGCCTGATGAGCCGCCTGGCCCTGAACGCCTTGCTCCAGATGCCGGAACGGGGCAAATATTTGCGCGGGCTGGCGGCGTGGATCGGCTTTCGTCAGACCGGCCTCTCCTACGACGTTCCGCCTCGCCCCGCCGGTCACACCAAATTCAATTTCATGGATCTGCTGCGTTTCGGACTGGACGGCATTTTTTCTTTCTCCGTGCTGCCGCTGCGGATCTTTTCCATTCTGGGATTGATCATTTCGGCGGTCTCCCTGGGCCATGTGGTCTGGTCCTTCGGCTTGTGGATCTATCGGGAGTTGTCCGGTCATCCCTTGCCTCCGGGATGGTTCAGCCTGGCTTCGGGGATCTTTTTCATCGGCGGGGTGCAGTTGCTGGGCATCGGTTTGTTGGGGGAATACGTGGGACGGATCTACAACGAGGTGCGGCGTCGTCCGGTCTATCTGGTGCGGGAGAACACCCTGCCGCCGCCGGGAAGGCCCCCCTCATGAACGTCGAGGAGCCCCTCTCCCGGGCGTTGCGGGGGCGACCGGTGGTGATTCTCTGTGGTGGGCGGGGGGTGCGGCTGTTGCCCCTCACCGAGCGGGTTCCCAAGGGGATGGTGCGGGTGAACGGCAAGCCGCTGCTGGAACACGTGGTGGCCGCCTATCGTCGGCAGGGGGCGGAGCGGTTCGTGCTTTGCACCGGCTACCGGGGGGAGGTGATCCGGGACCATTTCGCGACCCCTCCGCCGGGGGTGGAGATGCTCTTTTCCGACATCGGTCCGGAGGCGGGGATGCTGCAACGGCTGATGGCCGGTCGGGATCGGCTCCCCCGGGGGGAGGGGCTGCTGCTGGCCTACTGCGACACCGTTATCAATCTGGACGGCGACCGTTTGATGGAGAGCCACCGGCGGGCCGAGACCTGGGGAACCCTGGTCACCGCCACCGCCCGCAGCCCCTTCGGACTGGTGCGCCGGGACGAGTCGGGCCGGGTGACGGCCTTTGACGAAAAGCCGACCCTCACCTATTACATCGGGGCGATGCTGCTGGAGGCGGCGGGATTGGACGAGGCGACCCCGGAGATGATCGCCGCCCCGGACGGGGCCGGACTGGTGGCCCTGGTGCAACGCCTGATCGCCCTGGGCAAGCTTTCGAGCTACCAGCACGACGGCCTGCAAGTGACCATCAACACCCCGTCGGAACATCAGGAGGCGGAAGCGGCCCTGGCCCGCTATTACACCTACCGGGAATCGGCGGGAAGTGGAGAATCCCTTTGACGAAAGGGAGAAAATCCTTCACGGTGGAGGAGCCTCGACGTTGGGTTGGTGAGGGAGCAAGGAGGGGAGATGCGCGCTTGCCGAAGAGTTGTCACCATCGCCGATCCCAAGAGGATCGTGCTGGACGATCTGCCGTTTCGCGCCGGGGAACGGGTTGAAATCGTGCTGTTGGGCGAGGAGGAGGGGGCGTCTTCTCGCGGCATGGAGGAGTTTCGCGCCATGCTCTCCTTGACGCAAAAACTTCCCCAGGTTTGCGCCTTGAGCGATGAGGAGATTCTCGCGGAGCTTGCCGCCTATCGGGACGGTCGATGAGGGTGGTGAATGATGCCTGTAAAGCCCCTCTCCCTCCGGGAGAGGGGTTTGGGGTGAGGGAAGCCGGAACCCTTTCGCGCCTGTTTTTTTGATTAAGGCTTCCTCCATTCTCGATGGGAGAGTTTTATGAGTGGGTTGTCTGGCCAGCGGGTTTTGGTGACGGGTGGGGCGGGATTCATCGGTTCCCACCTGACGCGGCGTTTGGTGGGGCTGGGGGCGGAGGTGGCGGTGCTGGTCAAGTACCAGAGCGTCATCGACAACGTGCGGATCGTCGATCTGTGGGACCGGGTGCGGGTCTTCGAGGGGGATTTGCGCAACCTCGACAGTCTGCTCAAGCTGCGGGAGTTTCGTCCCCAGGTGGTCTACCATCTGGCGGCGTACAATCACGTGGGGGACAGCTTTCTCCACGTCTCCGAGGCCCTGGACGCCAACATGAAGGGGACCGCCAATCTGTTCCAGGGGTTGGGGGAGGGGTTCGAGCGTTTTGTCTACGTGGCCACGTCGGAGGTTTACGGCAAGCAGGAGGGGGTTCCCTTTCACGAGGGGATGCGCCCCAACCCCATTTCGCCCTACGCCATCGGTAAATACGGCGGCGAACAGTACGCCCGCATGTTGATGGAGCAACGGGGGATGCCGGTGGCCATCGTCCGCCCGTTCAACGCCTTCGGCCCCTACCAGAGCCAGCGGGCGGTGATTCCGGAGATCATCCAGGCCTGCCTGGAGGGGGTTCCGGTGCGTTCCACAGAGGGCAAGCAGACCCGGGAGTTCAACTACGTCGCCAATCTGGTGGAGGGGTTCCTGCTGGCGGGGGAGCGGGCGGAGGCGGTAGGGCGGACCCTGAATCTGGGCAGCGGCGAGGAGATCGCCATCCGGGATTTGATCCGCCTGATCCACCGCCTTACCGACTCCACCTCGGAGCTGCGCATCGGCGACCTGCCCACCCGGCCCACCGAAATCTGGCGCATGGCGGCGGACGCCACCCAGGCCCGGGAGTTGCTGGGCTGGAGCCCCGCCGTCCCCTTCGCCGAGGGGTTGGCCCGGACCATCGCCTGGTTTCGCGACTATCGCCGGACCTTTGGTCCCGACGCGGGGTTGTGGCGGCTGGCGGCGGGAGGGTGATGCGCATCGCCCCGACGAGAAGGGAGGGGTCAAACTCCCGAAGAGGGTTCCAGGCAGGAGGCGACCCCCTGCTCGAAAGGGATGAGGGGGTTCCACCCCAGCAGGTCGCGGGCGCGGCGGATATCGGCGCAGGACCAATCCCCCTCGCCGCCCTGTTCCGGGGCGTCCGCCGTCTGTTTGAGGGTCAGGGGCGCGCCAGCGGCCTGGGCCAGCCACTCCGCCGCTTGTCGCACCCGAATCGCCCGACCCGAGCCGATGTTGAAGACTTCCCTTCCGGGGAGGTCCGTCAGGGCGGCGGCGAGGAAGGCCCGGGCGACGTCGTCGAGATGGAGAAAATCCCGGGCTGCCATCGGGGTGCGCAGCTCCGCCGCAACGCCCCGGCGGAGGCAGGCCGCCAGATAGCCCAGCAGCATCTCCTCCCCTTGACCGGGGCCGTAGGGATTGAACAGCCGCAAGATGCGCACCGGCATGCCCAGACGCTCTCCCGCCTCCAGGGCGATCTCCTCTGCCTGCCGTTTGCTTTGGCCGTAGGGGGAGCGGGGGGCGATGAGGGCCGTCTCGTCGATTTTGCCCACCAGATGGGGCGGGTAGACGTTGGCGGTGGAGGCCAGGATCAGCGCCGCGCCCACCCGGCCGCAGGCTTCGGCGGCGTGACGGGCACCCTCCCGGTTGACGGCCTCCGCGGCTTGCGGATCCTCGGCGAAATGGCGCGGCAAGGCCCCCGCCAGATGGATCAAGGCGTCACCGGGGCCAAACCGCGCGAGAAGGGGGGTGAAGCTCTCCGAACGTCGCACGTCCCCCGCCAAGGGCAGGAGCTTGACCTCCCCCGATGGTTCGGATGCGAGCAGGGCCGTGACCCGCCGCCCGATCCAACCCTGCCCCCCGGTGATGGCCGCCTTGCGCATCCTCGCGTCGCCTACTCATCCAGCATCAACAGGCCGATCCGCCCCAAATTGCGGATGGTGAAGGCCGATTCAGGAAATTCCCGCAGTTTCATCACCCCCACCGAAAGGGTGGTTTCATAGCCGGGATTGAGGGCGCTGACAAAGCGCATCGTCGTCGGTCGGGGGGGTTGTTCCCAAAATTTGCGCCGCTCCGTCACGAACATGGTTTTGAGAAACTGCCCGCTGGCGGAAAAATATTGGATTTCGGTGGGAATCATCAACCTGGCGTCAACCAGCATGAGCAATTTTTTGTACGGATTGTCCGGTTGGCGGGGATGCAACGTCAACGTCACCCGGGCGTCGTTCTCCTCCTGCACCTCGGCGCGGTACTCCCGATGCAGATCCCAGGGCAGCAGGTCGGAGTTGTTGATCACCCCCCCCAGCAGCGAGTGGGACGGGGGGATGGGGTCCGCATCCACCTGACTGGGGCGGCGAATCCAAAGCTTTTCCCCCAACCGCAGAATGGCTTGTCCCTTCAACTCTTCCGGTGCCACCACCAGGGAGGCCATCTGCTCGCCGTTGCGCCGCACCAGATAGACCACGGTGGTCTCCTCCGCCGCGCCGGGACGCTTGTTGACAATGTTCAGGTACAGTTCGCAGGAGGCGGGAAAAAGCTTGGCGTCCACTTGGCGCAGCACCTCCTCGGCATCCAGCGCCCATCCGCGAGGTAGGCCCCCAACGAGCAGGAGGACAAGGAATCCCCAGGAACGAAGCAGGCGGACGCACCAGCTCCAGCAGGGAGCGCGGGGGGGGCGGGGGCGGTGGAAGGGGGCGGTGGTGTTCAAG
>JADGAP010000074.1 GCA_015231965.1 Magnetococcales bacterium
GGAGGAGGATGATATTGGGCGGTTCACGCCGCCTGGTGGTCGCGGCGGAGCCATTCGCCGAGGAGGTCGAGGAGGGCGCGTTTGCGGACGGGTTTGGTGATGTAGCCGTCGCAGCCGGCGTTGAGGGCTTTGTCCACCTCTTCGCGGAGGGCGTGGGCGGTGAGGGCGAGGATGCGGATGGGTTTGCGGCCGGTCTCTTTTTCTTGGCGGCGGATGCGGCGGGTGGCTTCGCAGCCGTCGAGGCGGGGCATTTGCAGGTCCATGAGGATGAGGTCGAACTCATGGGTTTGGAACCGCTCCACCGCCTCCTGGCCGTCCTCGGCGAAGGTGAGGGCCGCCCCCGAGGGGGCGAGATAGGCTTGCACCAACAGGCGGTTGTCTTCCGAGTCGTCCACCACCAGGATGCGGGAGCGGGCGATCAACGTCTCGCCCCACTGCTTCTCCTCGGGGGGGATGGGGAGGATTTCCGGGGGGTCCACTTCCCGCAACGGGATGCGCAGCCGGAAGAGGCTGCCATTGCCTTCCTGGCTTTCGGCTTCCATGGTGCCGCCCATGCGTTGGGCGATTTGCCGACAGATGGCCAATCCTAGTCCGGTGCCATCGCTCCGTTTGGAGGTGAGGCCGGTTTGCACGAAGGGGTCGAAAATCCGCTCTAAATCTTGGGGGGAGATTCCCGGTCCGGTATCCTTCACCATGAAAACCAGTTCGGGGCGCCCCTTGGCCCCCAGGGCGGTCTCCGCTTCCAGCCGGACCACGCCCCGTTCGGTAAATTTGACGGCGTTGCCCAACAGGTTGAGCAACACCTGACGCACCCGTCCCCCATCGCCCCCCACCCAGGGGGGAACCACCGGATCCACGTGACAATGGACCGCCACCGCCTTGCGTCCCGCCTGCAAACGGGGAATCAGCACCGCCTTTTCCGCCACCTCCCGGGGCGACCAGGGGGCGTCCTCCAACTCCAGGCGTCCCGCCTCGATTTTGGAGAGATCCAGGATGTCGTTGATCAGCAGGAGCAAATTTTCTCCGGCGTTGCTCATCAACTGTACGTACTGCCGCTGCATGGGGCTCAGTTCCGACTCCAGCAGCAGATCCGTCAGGCCGACGATGGCGTTCATCGGCGAGCGGATGTCGTGGCTCATGCTGGCCAGGAAGAGACTTTTGGAGCGGCTGGCCCCCTCCGCCCGCTCCTGGGCCAGACGCGCCTCTTCCGCCTGACGGCGTTCGGTCACGTCTTGCAGGCTGCCGTACATCCGCGCCGCCTTGCCCCGCTCGTCGCTCTCCACCAACCCCGTGCCGTGGATGTAGCGCACGGAACCATCGGCCATCACCACTCGATAGTCGAAGGGCGGCCCTTTTCGATCCCGGATCCAGGCGGCCACATTGGCATCGTGGGCCAGTCGGTCGTCGGGGTGAATCCGCTCCCGCAGCAGGGCGTAGTTGAGCGGAGTCCCCGGTGGGATGCCGTAGATATGATAGGTTTCGTCCGACCAGGTGATGAGGTCGGCGACGATGTCGTACTCCCAATCCCCCACCTTGGCCAGGCGGCGGATCTCCCGCAGGCGGCGCTCTTTTTCCTGAATCACCGCCTGGGCTTGTTTCCGCTCCGAAATGTCCCGGGCGAAGGCGAACAGCACCTCCTCCCCCTCGAACATCACGTAGTTGATGCTCATCTCCACTGGGAAAACGGTTCCGTCCCGCCGTTGGTGTTGGGTTTCAAAGCTGGATTGCTTGGCTTGACGAATCCGGGCGAAGTGGATGGGCCACATCTCACGGGGGTAGCCGGGATCGATGTCGGGAACCGCCATGGTCAGCAGCTCTCGCCAGGAGTAGTCCAGGCTTTGACAGGCGGCGGCGTTGACCTGGATGAATCGTCCCTCGGCATTGACCCAAAAATAGGGATCCCGGGCGTTCTCCAGGCTGGATTGGGTCAGCCGCAGATGGTTTTCCATGCGCAGCCGTTCGCCCACGTCCCGCCCGATGGCGTAGAGCTTGCCGTCGTGGGCCTTGGCCGCCCATTCGCACCACAACAGGCTCCCTTGGCGCGGCGTTCCCCGCAACAAAAAACCGTTCACCGTCTCCCCGGACATCACCCGGGTCACTGCTTCCTGGGTCAACTCCAGATCGTCGGGATGGATGAAACGCTGGAAGGGTTGATGGATCATCTCCTCCCGCGCCACGCCCAGCAGCGAGGTCATGGCCGGATTGACCCGCAAAAAGCGACCGGCGTGATCCAGCACGCACAGCATGTCCGGGGAGATTTGGAAAAAGCGGTCCCGCTCCTCCTCCGCCTCGCGGCGGATGGCGATTTCCGAGGCCAGGCGGCGGTTGAGGTCGGTGATGCCGCGAAAGCGCCACCACAACAGCAAGGCGAGGGTGAGGGCCAGCACCCCGCCCATGGTCCAGGCGACCCGTTGGACGGTCCAATAGGGCAGGGGAGGGCGGTACCAACGGGAGTAGGACTCCAGATACTCCGCCGATCCGGTGTGGGCGACAAGGGCGGGATTGATCCGTTGCAGCAACTCCGTCGCATTCTTGCGCAACAGATAGCCCCGCTTGTTTTCCAACAGCGGCGGTCCCGCCGCCCGCACGAACTCTTCCAGCCGAGCCTGCCGCACCCGCTCCCAAAAGGCGGGGCTGGGAACCGCCATGGCGTCTACATCGCCGGAGAGCAGATGGATCAGGGCGGTTTCCAAATCCGGATAGCTCACCGGTTGTACCCCGGGAAGGCGTTCCAACCGCTCCTGGGCCGCTCCCTTGAGAATCACCCCCACCTTGCGCCCCGCCAAATCGTTGCAATGGCGGATCTCCGTGGTTCCGGTCCGGACGAAGCAGTGGACGGGAACCGTTTCCATGGTTTCGCTGAACAAAAACTCCAACTCGCGGTCGGGGGTGATGGCCGCCCCGGGGATGAAATCGGCGCGCCCCTGACGCACCGCCTCCATGGCCTCGGCCCAGTTGTCCACCGGCAGGTAGTTCACACGCAGCCCGACTTGCCGCGCCACCGCCGTCAGAATATCGATGGCGAAACCCGTGGGGGCTCCGTCGGGGGTGGTTTGATACAGCGGAGGGAGATCCTTCAGCACAACCGCCGTCACCGGCATCGCGGGTTTGGCGTGGCCGACCCCGGCAAGGCAAATCGCGGCGAGGAGCGTGGCGATCCAGCGGTAGGTCATCATCGGTCCTGGGATGTCGGCTGAGAAAAATGGCTGGGGGGAGCCCCCGCTAATCATACGTTTGCAAAAAGAAACCATTCCTGCCACGGGGGCATTATGGTAAACGCCGCCAGGGGAAATCAAACAACAAAGTGTAAATGTTTTCAACGGGAGTCGTCTTGCAATCCTTGGAGTGAACGGATTGGATTCACATCGTGATTTGGACTTTTTTAGTATTTTATGAAATAATGACGACCGGATTGTTTCCAATGTCGAAGGGAGCCATTCGCCGATCGGCTTTCCTGTATTCCCGCGAGCCTGCCCCCGAATGCTTGCGAGGACACTCGGGGCGATTTTTGCCCGAATCCATTCGGGCGTTTTTCGCGTTGCTGCGGAGGCCTCGCCATGAGTCCCCTGAAAAAAGGGGCAAACCTTCGATCGACGCCGATGGCGACAGACTCATTTCGCGATGAATACCCATGCGGCCCCATGGTAGGCTTTTGACTTCTTGCGGGGACTCAGGGCCCGAATTGGCAATGGAATGGCGATGACGATCGAAATTCAGGAGAAGGGGATGAATCCCTGGCGCATTGTGTTCATGGGCACGCCGGAGTTCGCCGTGCCGGCCTTGTCGGCGTTGATCACCGGACCGGATCGGGTGGTGGGGGTCTTCACCCAGCCGGACAAACCGGCGGGACGGGGGATGAAACTGACCCCGCCGCCAGTGAAGGAGCTGGCGGAAAAACAGGGGATCCCGCTCTTCCAACCCCGGCGGATGCGGGATCCAGAGGCGCTGGAGATGCTGCGCGGTCTGGACGCCGACTTGGCCGTGGTGGCGGCTTATGGACAGATCCTGCCCAAGGAGATCCTGGAGACCCCCCGGTTCGGTTGTTTGAACATTCACGCCTCGTTGCTACCCCGCTGGCGGGGGGCGGCACCGATCCATCGGGCGGTGATGGCGGGGGATGCGGTGAGCGGCGTCACCCTCATGCAAATGGACGAAGGGCTGGACACCGGGGCCATGCTGGGAACCCGGGAACGCCCCCTGGACGACGCCATCACCACCGGCGAACTCCACGACTGTCTGTCGCGGCTGGGGGCGGGATTGATGCGGGAGGTGATCGCCGAACTCAAGGAAGGGCGGATCCAGCCCCGGCCCCAGCCTGCCGAGGGCGCGACTTACGCCAAGAAGATCACCGAGGCGGAACGGCGCATCGATTGGCGTCTGGAGGCGGTGGAGGTGAATCGTCTGGTGCGGGGGCTCCATCCCTTTCCCTCGGCCTACGCCCTGCGGGGCGAGGAGCCGCTGAAGGTGTTGGCCTGCCGTCCGGCCTGCCGAAGCCACGATGGCACCCCCGGCGAGGTGTTGGCCCTGCACGACGATGGCCCCGAAATCGCCTGCGGGGCGGGCGGGGTGATCCTCACCGAGGTGCAGGCGGCGGGCAAGCGGCGCATGGCGGCGGGGGAGTGGATGCGCGGTCAGCGGCTCAAGCCCGGCGACCGGCTGGGTTGAGCCCATCCGGGGAAGTCGCGCGACCGGATCGTGAATTCCGGAAGGGGTGGAAAAAGAACGCCCTGGCACCGCCTTGCCGGAATGCGGCGGCGCACAACCAAAGCTCCACCGGGGGGCGGTTGGGCCATAAAGGGAATCAATGAAGCAATCTCCATAATTCCATGGGGTTGAGCCATTTCGGGATTCATTCCACGTGATTCGCCCAAAAAATATTTTGCTTGCTTTGGTCCCCAAGCTCCCCCAAAATGCCCCCCTGGAAAAAGTGTGCCGGTTGGCTTGGCGCGCGCCTTTGAACGAGCTTTGAACGAGCCAGGAGTAAAGAGGATGTCGCAATCGATGCAAGGCACGGTGAAGTGGTTCAACAATGCCAAAGGCTATGGCTTCATCGCCCCCGACGGCGGCGGCGAGGATGTTTTCGTTCATTTCTCCGCGATCCAGGTCCAAGGTTTCAAGACGTTGGACGAGGGTCAAAAGGTGAGCTTTGAAGTGGTTCGCGGCGTCAAGGGGTTGCAGGCCGCCAACGTCAACGTGGTGTGACGCCCCTCTTCTCATGAAAGCGATCCAGCCCGGGGGCGACCCCGGGCTTTTTTGTATTTTTGGAGACCAACCCTGACGCCGCATCCTTTTACCGAACGGGAATTTTTTCTCGGAGCGTATCGCCGCAAGAGCATCGCCATCGCCCTGGGGGGGGAGAGCGACGGGACGGAGGAGGCGTGGCGCGGCTTGCAACGGTTGACCGGGGCGCTGACCGCCCATCACACCCGGGTGTTGCTGCTGGCGGAGGGGGGGCTGGGGGATGTTCCCTTGCCGGAGCCGCCGGGCGGGGAGTGGCTGCGGGCGGAGGAGGCGTCGGGGGGCGAGGCGGGGGAGGAGACCCTGCCGCGGTTGCTGCAGCGGGTGTGGGAGGATGGGGGTCCGGTGACGGCGGTGCGACTGCCGGGGGGGGCACCCTTTGGCGAGCGGTTGAGCGCCGCCGCCGCCCGGCTGGGGTTGACCCGGGTGGTGGTGACGGATCGGCGGGGCGGGTTGAGCGATGCCCGGGGGCGTCCGGTGAGTTACATGAGCCCCGCCCGCCTGGAAAAGACCACGGCGGCGGGAGAGGGCTCCTGTTGCGCCCAGCGGGGCGAGGCGTTGCGCCTGGTGCAAGGATTGCTTTCTGCGGGGGTGGAGGCGGTGAGCCTGTGCCGTCTGGCGGAGGTGGAGCGGGAGTTGTTGACCTACGAGGGGGCGGGGAGCTTTTTCGCCCATCGCCATTACTGTCAGGTGCGGCGGTTGCGTTTTGATGAATATCCCCTGGCGGCGGCGTTGATTCGTCGGGGGGAGGAGGAAGGCTTTCTCCTGCCCCGATCCAGGGCCGAGCTGTTCGCCATTTTGGCCCACGGCTTCGGGGCGTTTCTCGGTGGCGAGCATTTGGCGGGGCTGGCGGCGTTGCTCACCGCGCCCTATCAGCGGGAGCGGGCCGGGGAGTTGGCCGCCTTGTACACCCTCACTCGTTTTCAGGGGGAGGGAGAGGGGAGTCGTTTGTTGGAGCGGATTCGCGAGGAGGGGCGACGTCAGGGGTTGTCCTATCTGTTCGCCTGCACCCGGCGGGAGGGGGTGGAGCGGTTTTTGCGTCGTTTTGGTTTTGTTCCCCGCCCGGCGGAGGAGATGCCCGCCGCCAAGTGGGCGGGGTACGATCCGGACCGGCGGACGCGGGTTCACTGTTTGCGCCTGAATCTGGATTAATAAGTCGTACATATGTATCTAGACTTGTTCGTTTTTCTTCACTCAACCCCACGTCATGCCCGCGAAGGCGGGCATCCAGTGACTTTTGAGCTTGGTGAAAGCCGCTGGATTCCCGCTTTCGCGGGAATGACGGTTCAGTATTTCGGTCGGCTTACCAGGGTTCGGTTTAGTAGTTCTATACGCGATGCTCGACTTTCTCTTGTGACCTATTGATTTCATGCAGAGTGAATCCTGGCTCCGGGCTGTTGACGCAGGAATTCCCCTCGAAGATCAATCGCTCCCAAAAAGTCGAGCATCGCGCAAGCCTCTTTTCCGTTTGTTTGAAGGGAGCCATTCAGCGATCGGCTTTCCTGGATTGCCGCTTTCGCGGGAATGACGAGGGTCCATTCTTTAGCTGGCAATGTGCAGAACTGATTTGGAGTAGCGCTATCGGCAGTCTGGTGAAAAACCGCCCTCGAACCCCAGCCCTTTCATGGGGCGGTTCAACACGATATCCCTTGGTCCCATGATCGACTCTTCCTCGAACTCCGTCGCCTCCTTCGCCTGGATCGGTCTGGGCGCCAATCTGGGCGACCCCGCCTCCGCCCTGCGCCGCGCCCTCCGCGCCCTGGACGACCTCCCCGGCGTCCGCCTGGACGCCGCCTCGCCCCTGTTTCGCACCCAACCGGTGGGCGGTCCCTCCCAACCCTGGTACTACAACGCCGCCGCCCGCATCGTCACCACCCACGACCCGCTGACGCTGCTCCACCAACTGCAACGCCTGGAATCCCTCGCCGGACGCGACCGCTCCCGGGAAACGCGCTGGGGACCGCGCCTCCTCGATCTCGACCTGCTGATGCACGGCGCCGCCATCCTCTCCCTGCCCGAGTTGATCCTGCCCCACCCTCGAATGCACCTGCGGCGCTTCGTCCTGACCCCCCTGGCGGCCATCGATCCCGGATTGATCCACCCCATTTTGGCATCGTCCATTGACACGCTTCTCGCCGCCGTGGAAGATCCCGCCCATGTGGAACCATTGGGACCATTCCGGACTCCATTGTAACAATGTTCCTCGTGTGACAAGTCGGCGTTGACTGCCTCGGCAGCGGCTACTGACGGAAGAGGAGCGCCGGATCGGAACCCTCGGTTCCCCCACACGACACGCCTGGACCCCTTTGCCAGAGGCCGGGACGGAGGAAGCCCCACCATGATCATTGCCCATCCCCCTGGGCCGCCCCCCGCTGAGCGGGCGCGGCGGACCTCCCGGAAGTTCATCCCGCCGATTTCGCGTCGCCCGTTGCCTCCATGATCGCCGCCGTCACCCTGCCCGGCCTGAGCCGCATGAAGCGCGAAGGCCAACCCATCGTCGTGGTCACCGCCTACGACTGCACCTTCGCGCGTCTGCTCGACGACGCCTTAGTGGACGTCGCCCTGGTGGGCGACTCCCTCGGCATGGTCATCCAGGGCCACGACTCCACCCTGCCCGTCACCCTCGACGAGATGATCTACCACACCCGCGCCGTGGCCCGAGGCTTCCGCCGGGGGGTGATCGTCGCCGACATGCCCTTCGGGGCCTTCCATCGCGGCCCGGAAGCCACCATGAAACAGGCGCTGCGCCTGATGAAACGGGGAGGCTGTCACGCCGTCAAGCTGGAAGGGGGCGTGATCATGGCCGAAACCGTCGCCTTTCTCACCGCCCGGGAAGTCCCCGTGGTCGGTCACGTCGGACTCACCCCCCAGTCGGTGAACCGCTTCGGCGGCTTCAAGGTGCAAGGCCGGGAGGAGGGGGACGCGGCCCGCATTCGGCAAGACGCCCTGGCCCTGGCCGAGGCCGGGGTCAGCGCCCTCGTCCTGGAAGGCATCCCCGCCCCCCTGGCGGCGGAGATCACCCGTCAATCCCCGGTTCCCACCATCGGCATCGGGGCCGGAGGCGGATGCGACGGCCAAGTCCTGGTGCTGCACGACCTGCTGGGACTCTACGGCGATCAAAGCCCCCGCTTCGTCAAACGCTATCTCGAAGGGGCCGCCCTCACCCGGGAGGCCCTCGCCCGCTTCGGCGACGAAGTGCGCCAGGGGAGCTTTCCCGGACCGGAACACGCCTACGGGCCTTGAGGGACGGACTTCGGAACAAGGAAACCTTCGCCGCCATGGAGATCCTACGCACCCGGGAAGAGTTGACCCGCTGGCGCAACGCCCAGCCGGAAGGGGCGGTGGGCTTTGTTCCCACCATGGGGGCGCTGCACGAGGGCCATCTCACCCTGGTGCGCGCCGCCGGGGCGCGCTGTCCCTCGGTCATCGCCTCCATCTTCGTCAACCCGACCCAGTTCGGACCCCAGGAGGATTTCGCCCGCTATCCCCGGCAACCCGAGGTCGACGCCGACCTTCTGGCTTCCGCCGGATGCCGCGCCCTCTTCCTTCCAACCCCCGAGATCATTTACCCCCCCGGTCACGCCACGTCGATTCACGTCGAGCCCCTGGGACACGAGCTTTGCGGGGCCTTCCGCCCCACCCATTTTCAGGGTGTCGCCACCGTGGTGGCCATTCTGCTCAACCTGGTGCGTCCTTCGGCGGCCTTTTTCGGGCTCAAGGATTACCAGCAATTCACCCTCATCCGCCGCATGGTCGCGGATCTGGTTTGGCCCTATGACATTGTCGGAGTTCCCACGGTGCGGGAGGCGGACGGGCTGGCCATGTCCAGCCGCAACCGCTACCTGACGCCGGAGGAGCGGGCGCGAGCGGCCCATCTCCACCGCGCCCTGCGGGCGGCGGAATCCGCCCGGATCCAGGGCACCGACAACGCCGCCGCCCTGGAAGAGGCGGCCCGGGCGGTGTTGACCGAGGGGGGCATCGTGGACGTGGACTATGTGGCGGTGCGCCATCCCGACGATCTGACCCCCTGGAAGGGTCAGGGGGCGGCGGTGATTCTGGCGGCGGTGCGGCTGGGCAAAACCCGGCTCATCGATAACTGGTGGATCGACTGATCCCTGGATCAGCCAATCAAACGCTCGAAAAATGGCAGCAAGCTGTGGCATGACGCTCTGGACTGAAATGGACGAGGAGTGCGGGTCATGGAATTGAACCTGTTGAAGTGCAAAATTCACCGGGCCGTGGTGACGGAAGCCCATCTGGACTACGAAGGCTCCTGCGCCATCGACGAAACTTTGATGGAGGCCGCCGGAATCCTGGAGTACGAACAGATCCACGTGTGGAACGTGACCAATGGCCATCGCTTCACCACTTACGCCATTCGCGGCGCCCGGGACACCGGCATGATCTCGGTCAATGGCTCGGCGGCCCACCGGGCCGGGCCGGGGGATATCGTGATCATCGCCGCTTTCGCCCGCATGACCCCCGAGGAGGCGCAACTTCACAGCCCCCGCCTAGTCTATATCCAGGAAGGCAATCGCATTCGCGAGGTGGGCCGCGCCATTCCTGCCCAGGCGGCGTGATCCTCCCTGAACAAATCATCGCGGAAAGCGGCTCTGCCCATCCCGACGGTTCGTTCGTTTCCATCTCATGGGGTCCGAGGTAGGCTGGGATGAACGTCACCCTGGTCATCTGCGTCAACAGTCGGGTGGGGGATCAACCCTCCTGCGGTCCCAGTGGCGGGGAAGCGCTGGCCGATCGACTGGAAATCCTCCTGAAGGAGCGCAACTCCCCCGCCCTTCTGGAGCGCATCCTTTGCCTGGGGCAGTGCTGGGAGGGCCCCAACCTCCGCATCGCCCCCCGGGGGCCGGTGTTCCATCACGCCAAACTGGAGCAGATTCCGGAAATTTTACAGGCCCTGGAGGAACATATCGCCAAAATGAGCGGGTGAGCACTCGCCCGCCTACCTCCCAATCCATCGTGAAACGGGCGAAAAACCGTTGCCGCGCATCAAAAAAAACTGGAACCATGACCGCCTCCGCATTATCTTAATGATTGAATGGTCGGGTCATGATTTTCTTTTCCGCTTGCCGTGCGGAAGAGGAATCGCCCCGATTCAACATCGGAACACGGGTCGCGAGACCAACCATGGCCGACAATCTCACCATCGCCAAGACGCTGATCGGCAGCGCCACCAGCCTCGCCCGCTCCGGCAGCCGGAACGGACCGCTGGGTACCTCGACCACCACCGAGGACGCCACCCAAGGTTCCGTTCGCGCCCTGGATGGCGAAAGCGTCCGGCTGACCATCAGTGATCGCGGTCGCACCCTCGCCGGTCGAGGAACCGACAACACTCCCGTCCCGGAAAACGGTCTGCAATTTTTCCGCGCCCGCGCCGAGGCGGTGGGCGGCGCTGCGGAGGCCGTGACCAACGGTCAACTGGTGCGCAGCGCCAGCGAGGCCTACGCCAAGGCCGCCGAACTCAACGCCCGTCAGCAGTCGGAAACCGAGCGGAAAGAGATCGACGCCTCCCGGGTCGAAGCGCAAAACGTCAACCAGAAATTGGACGCCGGGGTCAGCAACGGCGGGCTCGGCGCGGCCGGTCCGGGGAGCAACGCCCAAGCCCAGGCCGGTGCCAGCGTTCTCGCCATCTCCAACGAACGGACCCGCGCCCTCAACGCCTACCGCCCCCGGGAAGATCAGCGCAGCTCCCTTCTTTCCACCCCGTCCGCCGCCCGCCGCGCCAACACCGTGGCGGCCGGGATCAACCGGCGCCAGGAAGAGGTGACTCAGCAGCTCCGCACCGAATCCCTCGCCCGCTCCTTCGCCAATCGCGACGCCGGTTTGCGCTCCTACTCCCGGGTGGCCGGATACGCCAATCAGGAAAATCCCGCCGTGAGCGCGGGCGTTTCCGCCGTCGCCTGACTCTTGTCTCCCGGCATCGCTTCGTTCGAGGTTGCCGCGTCACCGCTTCCTTTTCCCTACCGGAACCTTTTTCCCTCCACGATGGGCGAAATTTCTCCCCTCGCCAGGAATGCCATGGCGGGAAAGCGTCGTTTCCCGCCTTCGGGGTGGGAAGGCGGTCTCCTGAAATTCCGCTAATTCCATTGATAAATATGAATTTTACGTGGTTTGTGTCGCGATGGGGAGCCGCGTGTCGCCTCTGGCCCCGCTCTTGCATCCCTTTGCGGTGATCGGAATCATCGGCCACCGCCCGACGGGCGAAGGTGGCGCTTGGCGGCGCGTCCCATGAAAGGATGCGTCGGAACAACAGGGAGAGTCGGCGCGTGAACCATCCATTACCCCTTTCCGCCCTCGCCTTGGGGGCGATGCTTGGCGGCGCGACATGGCTCGACGCCTTTCCTGCCCAGGCCGGACGGTGGAGCGGCCCGGAGGCGGAAAATTACTCCGTCCCCATCGTTCCCCGCGTCAATCCGGTCCACCCGGTGGATTACTGGTGGTGGTACAATCCCTCCCGCAAGGGCAAATGGGACTACTACGCCCAGTATCCCTACGGCTATGAAAACGCCCCGGTTCCCGTCACCACGTATCACCAACTGGTGGTGCGGCCCCGGCCCTTTACCCAAGGCGGCTATGCCGACAGTCCGGCGTTCACCCAGCAACCGGTGTTCATCAAAAAACAGGGCGTGGAGTATCGCCCCTGATGGGTTGGATCGAGGCGCATTCGCTCCCAGAGAGGAACGTACCATGAACCTTCTTCACTCGACGAGATTACGTCCGCTGCTGGCGGCGGCGCTGCTGGCGGCGCTGTTCCTGACCCCTCCCGCCCAGGCCCGCGCCAGCGTCCTGGAAAACGGCTTCATCGCCGCCCTGTTCGGCTTCTTCACTCTGGGGGTCTTCACCGCCAACACCATCGAGGAGTCGCAACAGCCCACAGCGGTCTTTCCCGCCTATTACCCCACGGCTTTTGTGCCGGGTCCGGTGCAATCCAAGGCGGCGGTTTACAGCTCCGTGCCGCCCTATCGCCCCGGAACCACCGCCCGTTACGGTGTGGAAGTTCCCGCCCACCAGTATGCTGGCGACGCCCCCACCCACCAGGTCTACGTGCGGTGATCTTCCGGTTCCGGGGCGGGGAGGGGGCATCCCGTCGCCTGCGCTGGCTGCTCTCCCTGGCGGGATTGAGTATGGCGGCCTGCACCCTCAATGACCCCGTCATCCCCCTCAAACCCACCCCACCCCCCGCCAAGGGGCCGGTGCTGGAGCACCCGGTGCAGGTTTGGTGGCGCCACTCGCCGGATGAATACGAATCCACCTGGGACTATTTCCATCCCGTGGACTCCCTCCACGAACCGGTGCTGGTGACCCAGGCCCCGCGAAACAACGCGGGCCGCTTTTGGGAACCCGACACTCAAACCCGGGTGCTGAAACCTTACGGACAGGTGGCGGTGGCCCCCCCCCTGCGGCAAAGCCGGTTCTATTCCCCCGTCCTTTCCAAGTCGGTGCGTTATCACATCATCACCATGCCCCAACCGGCTCCCGCCGACGGGGGAGGCGGAAAGAGCGGCAAAAACGGCAAGGCCGCCGCCGGTCCCACCCAATACGCCATCTTTCTCGGCAATTTTACCACCAAGAACGAGGCCGACATGGTCTCTACCCATATTTGGGCCTTGGGATATCCCACCATTCGCCGTGAACTGGGCGACGAAAAAAACAAAACCATCTTCCAGGTGCAGGCCGGTCCCTACGCCACCCTGCCCGAGGCCGAAAAAGCCTTCGAGCATCTGAAAAAAGACGCCCTCAAGGTGGAAGGGGGCGAGGAGGTGGATGGCGTGGTGGTTCCCTTCTCCCCGGACGCCCACTGACTTTTCCCTCGCGCTTCACCCCTTCTCCCATGAACGCCGCATCCGCCGTTCCCGTGGTTCTGGAGTCGATTTTCCTTCCCCTTTCCAAGATCCTTCCAAGGCCCGGGGGAAGATCCGCAATGGCTTGTCGAATCAGGATATTTTACTTTGGAACGTTTTGGGGCGTTTTTCTGGGGGGTGTGAATGGCTCCTGAAAGCGGGCGGAAAATTTTTTTACGTCATGATTTTAAAGACGATTTAGGAATGCTGCGAAAAAATCCCCTTGCAACGCCTTTGGGTTGAGTTATACCCGACCCCATCAGGAGGGCGTTCCCGCCGGTAACGATTCCGGAGGAGGACTGGGAGCGCCGAGGGGAGAAAAATTTCTCTCCCGACGCCTCCGACCAGGGGGGTGAAACAGGGGGTCGATCCCCAGCCCCGCGCCCCACACAGACACGCCCCATCGCTTCACCCCCCCACCCCTTCCGCCCTGGAATCCCCACGGGCGGAACTCGCCTCCCCTTTTTCTCGACGGGGAGGGCGCTTCACCCGTTTGGATCGAATCCCTTGGTTGACCCCCGCCCCCTCGCGCCCCAGGAGGGGGCGTTTTCGCGTGTTTGTCTTTTCACGCCTCACCTTCAACCCGCAGGAGAACCCAGCATGGGACAAAACAACAGAACGTCGAATCAGCATTGGATGTTTCCCAAAGATGGCGGCAGCAACAGGGAGTGGGCCGATCAACTGGAGGAGAGAGGCAACCCGGTGAGCGCCCGGTTCCTCCGCCAGTTGGATGACCTGCAACAGCGGCTGGAGGGGCGCTTCTCCCGCCCGGGGATGGTCCATTCCGATCCCCAACGGGATGCCGCCGAGTTTGACGCCTTCAACCAACTCGTGGAGTTGCATCATCGGGCCATCAACCACTTCGACACCCTGGCCAGCCACGGCAGCACCCGGGGGCGGATTCCCTACCACATGGCCCTCTTCCATCGCGACAACGGCGACCTGGAAGGTGCCAAAGCCTGGGCCGCGATCAACCGTCAGCAAAACCAGAAGACCGTCGAACTGCCCGAGGATCCCATGGATCCCCTGCTCAAAACCTTCGCCCAGGCGTCCAAGGTCAACCCCGGGATGCCCCAGGGCAAGCCCGGCGTCAGGGGGATTCAGTCCTCCCCCTTCGGGGTTCACGACCGGGACGCGGGGATCTTCTACCCCAGCCCGGAGGCGGTGGGCCGCCACCCCTGGGATCTGGAACCGGTGGATGCGGTGGCGCTCCCCGGCGACTACAGCCATCTCGACCTCTTTGAACCCGACGAGAAGAATCAGCGCCCCTTCGACGCCATCTACGCCAACCGGCGGGACATCAACGCCCTGCGGCGGATCTACGCCATCCAGTCGGCCCCGCCCTCCCGTTGCGGTCCGGACGGCGACTGCGAGGCCGCCAAGGCCCCCAACTACGCCCAGTTCACCGACGAATACGCCCAGGTCCTCGACCTTGGCCTGAATCCCGACGAGGAGGAGGAGGAGGCGACCTCCCCCTATCACGCCGCGTCGTCCTATCGTCAACGCGGCTACTAAATCCTGGACCGAGCCTGTCGGTCCCTCTCTCAACAGGCGCGTCCGGAATGCCGCGCCGGACGCGCCATAACCTAACTCTTACACTGGAGCCCTGTCATGCTCTACAGAAAAAACTGGCTCTTTCCCGATGACGATCTCTCCCTCCCCAAACTGGCGGACGACCTGGAAGAAAAAGGCAATCCGGTCAGCGCCAAATACTTCCGTCAGGTGGAAGCCGATACCAACAAGCCTTACGGTGCCGAACCCGACCCGAAGTTAGTGAAACAGTCCAAGGCTCACCAGGAGGCGGTGAAACACTTCGACACCCTCAAGGAGCGCTCCAACACCCAGGCGGAACTCGCCTTCGAAATGCACAAGCTGCACCGGGACAACGACGACCCCGCGGGTGCCGCCCGTTGGGCCGACGAAAACAAAAAGCACATCGCGACGGAGCGGAAATACGATATTCAACCCCCCGCCCTGGACGGCGTCGGGCAAGCCTTCGCCCAGGCCAAGCGAACTCCCCGCGATCAAAAAAATCCCATGTACTACGGAACCCGGGCCTCCGAATGGGGCTTTCATGACCGGGACGCGGGAAAGTTTTATCCCTCCCCCAAAGCCTTCGGCAACCACCCTTGGACCGTCGATCACGACGCCCCCGCCATGGATTTGGACCCCCTGGAAGATCACGTTTCACTCTTCCAGGACAACGACAAGGGGAATACCGCCTTCCGCAAACGCTACGCCCAGCAGTTTGGCGTGAACCTGGAAAACAATGCCCAGGGAGAAAATAATCCGCTTGAAAAGCAAGCCCAAGCGGGGGATGATGGGAATCCGAAACGCCCCACAGCCGCCACCGGCGTCTCCCTGGAACCCCAGTCCGCCGAAGCGGGCGACGAACGGAAATCGCCCCCCGGCGTTCCCCCAGGGAAGCCGGAACCGTCAGGAAATATTCGCCCCGTCGGTTCCAAGCCGCCGGTTGAAACGCAGACGTCATCAAGTGAGGCTCATCCAACCGACTCCACCGTGCATGACCCCAATAGGGGAGCCCAACCGAGAGTCGCCAATCCCTTGGGTTCTCCGGTGGGGGAGCCGAAGGGCGCTGCGGCGGAGGAGAGTCGGAATCACTCCAACAATGCCCCGGGAGGTTCAACTCCGGTGTTCGATGGGGAACGTCGAGTCCCCGGCGCAGGGCCGCCTCAAGGAGGAAGAAACTTTTTCGAACAACGCTTCGAGGTTGGAAGCGAAGCCATCAACCCGAGCGGGGGCTCTATGCCGCCGCCTCCTGATCGTGTTAAGGAAAAGTACGTCAAACCCTTGCCTCCACCGAACTGGGAGCATCTTCCCAAGGACATGAGGGAATCCGGTGAAAAGCTGATCTATGACGGTCGGTTTCTCTCATACTGGAAGGATGGACGGATCGAAAAGGTCTGGCGGGGTGTTTCGGGAGAGGAGGGGGTCCAAAGCAAGGAGTACCAGTCAGTCCAAAACAAGGGACCGATTCCCCATGGTCGATACACCGTGGCGCAAGATCAACACCAATCCATCGGGGTAGCTAACAGACTGTTCGGAAACTCAAGAGTAGGAAACTTTCCTGGAGGAACCGCAACTTGGGGTGAACATCGCGTCTGGTTAAAGCCCCATGTGGAGAATGAGATGCATGGACGCAAGGATTTCACGATCCATGGTGGCTCCGAACCCGGTTCCGCAGGGTGCATCGATCTGACCGACGAAATGAACTCCTTCTCCGAGTGGTTCAAAGGCCACAAGAAAGACATCGATCTTGAGGTCTTCTACCCGTAACTCCATCCGAGCAAGGCGTGGCGCATACCATCGCGCCCACGCCTTGCTCGCTTAATCCTCATAAGGTGAACATCATGAACATCTGGGGCATGTTTAACACTAAACAGCTTTTGGAGAACATCATATACTATTCGCTTCTTGCGGTTCATATGGTTCTATTCGCCTTTTGGATAAACGAAATTTATATGTTTAGAGATGAGTGGATGCACTATCCGTATGAATGCTCCATTGACGGCGATCCTTGCGGCTGGATTTATACATCCCCGAAGCATTATTTTTTTGGATCCATCATGTTTCTGGTCGAGATTTCGATCATACTAATCGTTGCGAACAGAATAGGGCGAGTGAGGTGGAGAATTGTCTTCTTGGTCATCACATTGACAATGATTTTCAACTTAGGCCCCCATGACTCATATAAATTGGTATTTGATTATATATTTGGTCCGTGCAACCAGATTCACATAAAATTCTATCAGGATATTTTTAGTCTCCCATGCAGTTAACATCGCCGCCGACGATCTCTCCCTCCCCAAACTGGCGGACGACCTGGACGCCAAAGGCAACCCGGTCAGCGCCGAATACTTCCGCAAAGTGGAAGTTGACACCAATAAGCCTTATGGCTCCCAACCCAATCCCGATCTGGTCAAACAGTCCAAAGCCCACCAGGAGGCGGTGAAACGCTTCGACACCCTCAAAGAGCGCTCCAACACCCCGGCGGAACTCGCCATCGAAATGCACAAGTTGCACCGGGAAAACGACGACCCCACGGGTGCCGCCCGCTGGGCCGACGAAAACAAAAAGCACATCGCGACGGAACGGAAATACGACCTCCAACCCCCCGCCCTGGACGGCGTCGGGCAAGCCTTCGCCCAGGCCAAGCGAACCCCCCGCGATCCTAGAAACCCCATTTACTACGGAACCCGGGCCTCCGAATG
>JADGAP010000075.1 GCA_015231965.1 Magnetococcales bacterium
ATTCCCGCCTTCGCGGGAATGACGTTTTCGTGGTTGAGGAGTTGGTTGCATAACCAGGATCCGTTTGACGATATGTGCAATTTTAAAATGGAACTACTATATCGTCATGATTTCGTAGTCGATTGATGCGGCATTGCGCGTGTCCCCAATCCCTTTTAAGCCGCTGGATTCCCGCCTTCGCGGGAATGACGATCTCTTTTTGGAATGAGTTCCTCGCTCCCTCAAACTCCGGATATGCCAATCTGCAATGGAGCGACCCTACCGCGAGACGGGGGAATAACCCCCGGATTGGGCCGCTTGAGCGTTGTTCCCTTACGGAGCGGCGGCGGATTTTTCCTGAACCTCGCGGGCTTCCCGCCGCAGGGCTTCCGCCTCCTGGGGGCGGCCCTGCTTGTCACGTAGCTTGGCCATGTTGTTCAAATAGATGATCAGCCGTGGCCCATGGGCCTGCGCATGGTGTACGAATAATCTCCGCTGAATTTCCAGCGCCTCGCCATAGGCCGCTTCCGCCTCGGTCAGCTTTTGGGTATCGGCGTAAAGGGCGCCCAAATTGTTGAGGATGGCGGCCACGTAGGGCCGGAAGGCGTCCGGGTTGGCCTCGGCCAGCGTGCGCCGAATCTCCAGCGCCTCGCGATAGGCCGTCTCCGCCTCGGTCAGCTTTTGGGAGTCTTTGTAGAGGACGCCCAAATTGTTGAGGGTCATGGCCACGTCGGGTCGGAAGGCGTCCGGGTTGGCCTCGGCCAGCTTGCGCCAGATCTCCAGCGCCTCGCGATAGGCCGTCTCCGCCTCGGTCAGCTTTTGGGTGCCCTGGTACAGGATGCCCAAATTGTTGAGGGTGGTGGCCACGTCGGGGCGGAAGGCGTCCGGGTTGACCTCGGCCAGCTTGCGCCGGATCTCCAGCGCCTCGCGATAGGCCGTCTCCGCCTCGGTCAGCTTTTGGGTGTTGGCGTAGAGGTTGCCCAAATTGTTGAGGGTCATGGCCACGTCGGGGCGGAAGGCGTCCGGGTTGGCCTCGGCCAACTCACGCTGAATTTCCAGCGCCTCGCGATAGGCCGTCTCCGCCTCGGTCAGCTTATGGGTGTCGGCGTAGAGGGCCCCTAAATTGTTGAGGGTCCTGGCCACTTCGGGGCGGAAGGCGTCCGGGTTGGCCTCGGCCAACTTGCGCCAGATCTCCAGCGCCTCGCGATAGGCCGTTTCCGCCTCGGTCAGCTTTTGGGTGTTGGCGTAGAGGATGCCCAAATTGTTGAGGGTGCGGGAGAGCACCACGGGATCGGGGTTGGGCTGGGCAAGGAGTGGCCGCAATGCCGCCTCGTAAACCGACGTCGCCAAGTGATACTGCTTTTGTTTTTGCAGCAGGTCGGCGTAGGCCAGGGCGTAATCCGTATTTTCCGGGCGGTATTGATAGGCCTTTTGCCAGTGGGGCAGGGCTTGCAACGGCTTGTATCGCAGCTCATACACCTTTGCCAAGTCGGCGTTGTTCTGGGCAACTTGATCGACTTGCGATTCGCCCCCATCCACCATGGCGCGCAACAACTGTTCCGCCGTGGCGAAGTCCCGTTTCTCCAAGGCGGTTTGCACCTCCTTGCTCCGGGGATCGGCGCTCGGCTCCCGGTTGGCCATGGAGATCAACAACTCTTCGTACTTCCGGCTCAACTCCCGGATCTGCTCCTCCTTGTTCTGGACGTTGCCAAGCTGAATCTCCAGGTGCTTGCGCAAATCCTCCACGTATTGATGCATCAAGGGATCGACGGCGGGCGGCTGGTGATAGACGATGTGAACCGTTCCGCTATGGGCGATGACGGGGCTTTGCCCGCCCCCGGATTGTTGTTGCAGGGCAGGCGGGGCAGGGGGCGGCGCCACGGCGGGCGGCGCTGGCGGCGGCGCTGGCGTGACGGAGCGGACATAACCAATCATTCCCCCGCCCCCCAGCAACGCAATGAGTCCGATCAGCCAATATTGGTTTTCTTCTGGAATGACGCCGGAATAGATCAGATAGGAAACCAGGAATATCCCCAATGCCGCCAACGCAATGGGATGGGTGGGCAATTTGGCGAACAAATCGCCCCACCCCTTCGGCTCTGGAATATTTTCGCTCATGATTTACGCCCCGCGTCGGGTTGTCTACGGACGCTTTCACGCATACCACGAAACGCATGAACGGGCAATTGGTATTGGACAAGAAGGATGGGGCGCGGGGGGAGAGGGCGGGGCCGCGAAACGCCATGGGCAAGTCAAGCCGCGCCCACCCGCTGGGCGCTGTTCCCGTCGAAGACGACTTTTCCCTCTACCACGATGGGCTGTCCCGAGGCGATGGAATAGAGAACGTCGGGGCATAGATCCGCGCCATTGGGCCAGAAGAGGGTTCCCAATTCAGGATCGACCCTGACCCGCCGGAAGTAATCCTCCTCCAGCAGGGGAGAGAAGATTCCCGCGTAGTCCTGGAGAACATCATCCAGAGACACAATGGCCCGCAATCCGTCCTCAAAGGTCAGCGCCAATCGCCGTTGGGGCAGGGGGTCCGCCAGGGTGATGGAATGACCGAGCATGGGGTTACTCCAGCGGGGGGATGGGGTTCAGTTCGCGTTTTTCTTGAGCCAAACGCCAATCGTCCATCAATTCATCGCGATGGGCGGCTGCCCACTCCATCACCAATCCCAATGCCCTTGGGGAGAGATTGCCATGGAGTACAGTCAAGGTTTCAATGGCGATGGACGCCAGTTGGCTGCCGTAGCGCACATGAAAATGCGGCGGGGCATGATCCGAGAAATACATGGCGATGACCAGCCCAAAGAATCGACTGATTTCCGGCATGGGTGAAATGGCTCATGAAGCAGGAGTGAAATAGAGGTCGAAGCCCTCCCCTTTCATCGGGCGTCTTGAACTTCGGCGGGGTGGAGAGGTTGTCCTCGCCTCCTCTGGACGCATACCACGAAACGCATGAACGGGCAATTGGTATTGGACAAGAAGGATGGGGCGCGGGGGGAGGGGGCGGGCGTCTCGACTGGGCGGAGGGGGTTACAGGCTGGCGAAAGACTCCACCGGAACCTGAATGGTTTTCATGGGCGTCTTGGTTTCGGACTCGATGGCCAGGAAGTCGGCCTCGATCCGTTTGAGGACGGCGGCCTCAAAATATTGCTCGCCGCAATATTCGCACTCCAGGCAGGGGACGCCAGTCACCATCATGAGCCGATCGCCGATCCGATAAAGATATTCCACCGTTTTGGACGCCATGTTTTTGTGACCACAGAAGGGACACGATCCGGCCATCTCAATTCCCCCTTTCAAAGGGCGTCTTGAACTTCGGCGGGGTGGGAATGTAGACGGTGACAATCACCATCCGCTCGTCCAGTCGCCCGCAAATCACGTGGACTGGTTTACCCCCTTGGGTGAACCCGACGACCAGGCAGCTTTCGCCCCGCCCCGTGTTTTCGTACTGCTCCAGGATTCGCCCCGTGAGGATGGCCTGTTCGACCTCGTCCAGCCGCAAGTCGTCGTTACGGCGCTCTTGATCCCCATGGCGAGAGTAGAGATAGGCGTCATGCCGTACACACTGTTGAATCCATTCCAGGACGATCATCGGGGCGCTAAAATGGCAAGAGGATGGATGACCTTCATGATCAATCCCTCGATACGGGACATGCCGGTCCCACGTCTTCGTCAACATTCGTTGAAGCGGAACTTGGTTTGAATCGGATCCTTACTCCCCCGGACGGGGCGGGATGATCTCCCGGTCATTGAACCACTTGATCTTCTTCCGCAGATTGACCACCTCGCCGATGACCACGATGGCCGGGGGATCCATCTTGCAGGCGGCGGAGTCCTCGACGACGCGGCCCAGGGTGGAGACCATGGTCTCCTGACGCGGCGTGGTGGCCCAACGGATCACCGCCACCGGCGTCTCGGGAGAACGCCCCCCGGAGAGCAACCGACTGGCCACCAGATGAAGATTGCGCATCGCCATGTACAACACCAGCACGGGGAAGATGCGCCCCAACTCCTCCCAATCCACCCGGGTGATGTGGGGCAGATGCTCCCCCTCGGGATCCTCCGCCCGCTCCTGACCGGTGATCAGGGCGACGTTGGCGTTGACCTCCCGATGGGTGACGGGAATGCCCGCGTAGGCCGGTCCGGCAATGCCCGAAGTGAGCCCCGGAATCACCCGGAAGGGAATCCCCTCCTGGGCCAGACGCAACGCCTCCTCCCCCCCCCGCCCGAAGACGAAGGGATCCCCCCCCTTGAGCCGAACCACCCGCTTGCCTTCCCGGGCCAACTCCACCAGGGTGTCGCAAATGTCCGACTGACTGGCGGAAGGACGCCCCCCCCGCTTGCCCGCCGCGATGAGCTCCCGCCCCGGAGGAATGAAGGCGAGGATTTCCGGCGACACCAGGGCGTCGTAAACCACCGCGTCGGCGGCGCGCAACGCCTTGACCGCGCCCAGGGTCAACAGGTCCGGATCCCCCGGACCGGCTCCCACCAGGGCGACGGCACCCGGGGCCAGATAAGCGGGATCTTCCAATTCGTTCATGGGCCAGGAACCTTCAACAACCCCTCCACCACGGCGCACCACGCCTGAGCGATATTCACCGGATCGTATCCCCCGCCCCCCACCGCCAACACCCGACCATGGCCCAACGACTCCGCTATCACGGAAAGACGCTCTGCCGCGTGACCATGGGCCTCGGGGCTGAAACCCATGTGGGTCAAGGGATCCCCCGCCACCGAATCGGCCCCGCACTGGAGCAGGATGAACTCCGGGGCGAACTTGGTCAGCAGCGCCTCGACCCGGGGCCACTCCCGATGAAAAAAGCGATCATCGGCCCCCATGGGGGCGGGAATGTTGAGCTTTCTCCCCTTGGCCGCCCCCAGGCCCTCTTCATAGGCATGACCGGTGCCGGGATAGAGAAAATGGCCATCCTCGTGAATGTCGGCGAAAATCAACTCGGGATCGCTCTCGAAGGCGTAGAACACCCCGTCGCCGTGGTGGGCGTCGATGTCCACATAGGCGATGCGCTTCAGGCCGAACTCCTGCCGCACCGAGTGAATCACCACGCCGCAATCGTTGAAGACGCAAAACCCCCCGGCGGTGGAAGGCTGGGCGTGGTGCAGTCCGGCAATGGGAATGAATGCCCGGCGGCACTCGCCGCGCATCATCCGGCGCATCAGGTCCAGCGCCGACCCCACCACGAAGGAGGCCGCCTCGTACACCCCGACAAACGCCGGGGTGTCCCCCCGATCCAGCAACCCCGTTCCGGTGAGGGAGAGGGCGCGCACCCGATCCACATATTCGGGGGTGTGAAAGCGGTGCAACTCCTCAGGGGTGGCCATGACCGGGGAGAGAACCTGAACCCGCCGATCCAAGCCCCGGCGCTGCGCCTCCTGCCAGAAGGCGTCGTGGCGGAAGGTTCCGAACGGGTGATGGTGGGGAAAGCCGTAAGCGGCGATCTCCTCTCCCACCGTGACGCAAACCTGGGGCGCGGCGGGGTTCATCGCTCAAACACCACCTTTTGGTAGAGTCCGCCGAAGTAGGTCTCCTTGCGCACCGCCTTGACCGGAATGCCCTTGGGGGCCCAGTCGGCGATCTCCTTGCGCCACATGTCCAGGGCGAAGGGCTCCAGGCTGCTCAAGATCGGCAGCATGATGTAGCGGAAGGGGTTGGAGGCCACCGGACGATGGTAATCAACGAAAATGGTCTTGCCGCCGGGCCGGGTCACGCGCAACGCCTCGGCCACGGTGCGGTCCCGAGCCCCCGCCGGTTGCTCGTGCAGCAGGAAAAAGACCACCACGTTGTCGAAGGAGGCATCCTCGAAAGTGAGTCGGGTGGAGTCCTGATGGTGGAGAAAAACGTTGCTCCGCCCCCCCAACTTGCGGGATAAATTTTCCAACTGCACCGGGGCCACATCCACCACGTTCAGGGTGGCGTCGGCGGCGAGGCGTTCCGCCACCTTGGGGGTGAAGTCGCCGTAAACGCAGGCCACCTGCAACGAACGGCCTTGCAGTTCATCTCCGATCTCGGCCAGGGCGGCATCCCGCAGCTGGGAAAAGTTGCCCCACAGAATCAAGTTGACGATCCACTGACGCTCAAAAAATTTGACCGCATTGGGATGCAGATAGGCCCACCAGTAGGTCTCTTCCAGATAGGCGGGCACGTGCAGCTTTTCCGAAAGCTGGTAGGTGGGAAGAAGATGCTTCGGATCGGTCGCCGCGGCGGCAAATGCGGGGAAGGGATTGAACGCGGGAATTTTCTCCATGCCGAGCCTCGTGGTCTGGTCAAGCGGGGCGGGACGGGAACGGACTCCCTTCGCCCAAAAATTTGCAGAATACAGACGAACCATTGAATAAACAAGGAAAATATGTTTTTAATCGGGTGAAAAGGAAATTCTTGTTGTGAAAACGTGTCCGCAATTTGACCCGTAAGAATTTTATATGGGATTTCAGCGGATTGCGAATAGAGGACGGCGTCGGGTGAAAATTCGGGGGGGATCCAAGCGGTGGGTCCGCCCACGGGAGGCGGGAGGAGCGAGATGAAAGTCTACTTGGCGGGCGGCGTCGAGCCGTTGGGAAGCTGCGGCATTGTTCCCCCTCCGGGGAGCTACCACGTCGTGCGGGCGGTGGACGCCTCGGGGGAGTACCATCGCATCAAGGCGACGGTGCGTCGGGAGGGCGGGGAGGTCGGCCTGGAGGTTTCGTCGCTGGAACACGCCGGACTGTTGCCGGGATTTCATCCCGCCGTTGGGATGGATCCCCCCGCCCTGGGCCCGGGAGGCGGCACCCCGGTTTCGGGAGAGCGGACCCCGTCGGGGCGCCCCCATGGCGGCCATGATCTGTCGTTGCTGCGCCCCGAGGGAGATCCCCGCACCGCCGACCTGGAATCCCAGGTGCGGGTCCGGTTGCTGGACAAGCTGGGGCAGGCCGTCTGGAAATTATCGGCGGCGGTCCCCTTGCTCCCCGGCGAAACCCTGGATCTGGTGCTTCCTCTGCCGCCGCTGCCTCTGGGAAACCTCTTCTTCAAGCCGGAACCCGCCCTGCCCCTGGCCATGACCCGCATCCTGGGCAAGGTGGGGCTGGGGCAGAGCAGCCCCTCCGGCATGGCGGTGCTGCGTCTGAAAAACGACGCCGCCCTGGAACTCCCCGTCGGCATGACCCTGGGAGTGGTGGAATCCCGTTCTTTCTCCGAACCCCCCGACGGTATGCGCGACAAGGTGTTCCAATCCCACGTCCTCTCCAAACTGGAGGAGGCGCTCCGCGAGCGGGAAGGAAAAGGTTGGTCACTTTGCTCGGGAGACTCATGCCCCTAGCAGCCTGTCGGATTCAGGCACCACCCATCATGTAACTCATTGATCATACATCAATAAATTTTAATTTATTGATGTATGATCAAAATATATTCATTGCCATATCAATATGTTGAAACATATTGATATGGATAATCCGACAGACTGCTAGCCTCCAGGCCAACCCCGGAGCGCTTGGGCCGTCCGCTCCGGGGCCTTCCTGACCGTTCAGTGGGCGAAAATTTCGTTGAAAAAGTCCTGCATCGCCCGCCAGGAGCGTTGATCCGCTTTTTCGTCGTAGCGCATCCCCTCCATCCCCGCCTTGGCCGCCTCGGGATTGGTAAACCCGTGGACCGCGCCGCCCAGGGTCAACATGCGCCAATCCACCCCGCCCAAGTCCAAGGCCTGCTGAAAGGCCGTCACCCGTTCGGCGGGAATGAAGGCGTCGGCATAGCCATGGGCGATCATCACCTTGCCTTTGATCTTGGCGGTCTGCTCCGCCGTTGCCAGGGGCATGGAACCGTGAAAACTCACCACGCCCTTGACCTCCGCTCCGGCATAGGCCAACTGCATCACTGTCGCGCCGCCAAAACAGTAGCCGATGGCCGCCATCCGAGAGGAGTCCACCGTCGGGGCCTTTTTCAATTGATCCAAGGCCAACACCGCCCGACGCTGCCACATCTCCTGATTGCCCGTCACCTGCTCCATCCACCCCTTCGCCTCCTTGGCGTGGGTGGTCACATGGCCCACCCCGTACATGTCGGCGGCCAGGGCGACATAACCCAACCCGGCCAACATCTCCGCCCGTTTCTTGGCGTAATCGTTGAGCCCCCACCACTCGTGCACCACCAACACCCCGGGACGTGGCCCCGAAAAGGCGTCATCCCACGCCAAATATCCCGCCAAGGGGGTTTCGCCATCCTGATAGACGATCTCCCGACTCTGCAACGCCGCCTGGGCCGGAACCACCATCGCCCAAGTCAGCGCCGCCACCGCCGCCCACTTCGCCATCCAGCCCATCGCGTATGCTCCATGTTCCTGTTGATGATGTTGATGATGTTGATGATGTTGATGACGCAACGCCGTCCCCTAATCGACGATGGAGAACACCCCCTCCATCCCTTCCTTGCGATGACCGGGAATGCTGCAAAACACCTCGTACCGACCCGTTTTCTTGGGAACCAAGTAGAGCGTCATCTTGCGCCCGGATTGCAGGTAAAGCGAATGAATGTGGGGCGTGTTCACCCGTCCCGAGGCGGTGACCACCTTGTCAAAAACCACGGCGTGAAAAAACGGCATGTTCACAAAATCGTGGGAGAGGCCCCCCACATTGTCGAAGGTGATGACGTAGGGGCGGTCCTTTTTCAACGCCACGTCGGAGGGCTCGTAGCTGTAATCGTCGAACCGGATGTTCAGCGGTTCGGCCTGAGTGAAATCCACATCCTTGGGCATCCACTCGGTGGTGGGATCCTCGTGCCCCTCCTCCGCCCAGGCCCCGGGAATCCCCCCTGCGGCGATCATCCCCAACCACAGGACGATGATTCCAAACCTCCCGGCGCGTCCCATCATGCGTCTCTCTCCTCCCTGAGCCAGCGTTTTTCAGTGAAACAATTCGCCCCGCCGCCTTCCCCTCATTCGACTTCCGCGGGCACCTCCGGGGCGTCCTCGTTCTCCAGGGCGATTTGCCGCATTTTTTCATGCAACGCCAAAAACAGGTCGATGATGCGGGGATCGAAATGGGTTCCGCGACCGGCCCGGAGGATCTCCAGCGCCTCCTCGTGGGCCATGGCCGACTTGTACACCCGCTTGCTGATCAAGGCGTCATAGACATCCGCCACCGCCATCAATCGCCCGGACAAGGGAATCTGCTCCCCTTTCAATCCCCGGGGATAGCCCGATCCATCCCATTTTTCGTGATGGGTGTAGGCGATTTCCGCCGCATGATGCAAAAACGACCCCTTGCCCAACCGCCCAATCGCCTCCCGCAACGCCGAATAGCCCATGAAGGCGTGCCTTTTCATCTCCTTGAACTCCTCCTCGGTCAGTCTGCCCGGCTTGAGAAGGATGTGGTCCGGCGTCCCCACCTTGCCGATGTCGTGCAACGGCGCGGACTTGTAAATCAAATCGGCGTGTTCCTCGGGCAACTCCCGGCGCAGTTCCGGATGATCCTCAATCGCCTCCACCATGAGGCGCATGTAACTTTTCGTCCGCCGAATGTGGGCCCCGGTCTCCTTGTCCCGCGCCTCCGCCAGGGCCGCCAGCGAAATCATGGCCGCCTCCTGGGTCTGGATCAACTCCCGCGCCCCCTCGACCACCAACTCCTCCAGGTGGTCCTTGTGATGCTTCAACTCCAGATGGCTGCGTACCCGCGCCCGAACCAAATCCGGATTGAACGGCTTGGTGATGTAATCCACCGCCCCCACCGTCAACCCCCGGCACTCGTCGTCGTCGCCGGAAAGGGCCGTGACGAAAATGACGGGAATGCCCCAGGTGGACGGATCGGAACGAAGCCGCAAACAGACCTCGTATCCGTCCATCTCCGGCATCATCACGTCCAACAACACCAGATCCGGCTGGGGGTGGGCGGCGGCCAAACGCAACGCCCGCGCCCCATGGTTGGCCACCATCACCGCAAACTCGTCCTTCAGGCAGCCGTAAAGAATTTCAATGTTCTCCGGCATGTCATCGACGACCAGCACCCGGGCTGGCTTGAGGTCACTTCCTGGCATGACCGCTCCCCTTCCATCGTTTCAAGCAGAATGGCGACGTTCCACATTATTTTTTTTCTTTGGACGACGACGGCGCGGCACCGGCCCGCCTGCGCTTGGCCAGCCCCTCCCGGGACGCCGCCTGGGGCGACGGGGCGGAAGAGGGGGCCGCCGTTGGGGCGGGTGGCGGCGGCGTCGACACCCCCAGCCGCTCCAGCAAAGTCCCCACGGTTTGACGCGCCGCATCTGGATCAAAAGCCATCGCCTGTTTCATCAATTGGGCGAACAGGGGGTGGAGTTCCGTCCCCCGGAGTTGCGGCGACAACTCCTCCAACAAACGGTGGGCTTCCACCAGGTTGAGATCCAACTCCCGATCGATCCGCCGCAAGGATTCCCGAATCTTCCGGGGATCGAGCAAGGGTTTGACCCCCGCGCCGGAGGCGTCGGACCCGACATCTTTCCCCAAATCATGCAACGGATGCTCCAACGGAGTCACCCCTTGCAGCACGGTCATGACCCGGGAAAGCTCCTGAAAAAAGGTCGCCACGACTCCCGCCTCGGCCGGACCTTCCCCCGCCAGGGCCGGACCTTCCCCCGCCAGGGCCGTTTCCAACTCGTGGGCCGCCTGGTGCAGCCCCATCGCCCCCAAATTACCCGCCACCCCCTTGATGGCGTGGGCCAAATCCCGGGCGGCGACGCCCTGGCCTTGCGCCAAATGAAGCGCCATCCTCTCCTCGTACTCCTGACGATGCCCGGCGAAGCGCCTCAGCAGGTCTCGGTAGAAGGCCTCGTCCCCCCCCACCCGACGCAACCCCGCCGCGGTATCGACGCCGGGCAGCGCCAGACCCGGGGGCGTTCGCCCCGCCGCCGGAGTCGCGGCGGGGTTCCCCCTCGCCTCGGAAACAACCGGAGCCCAACGTTGCAACTCCCGGTGCAGTTCGTCCAGATCGATGGGCTTGGCCAGATGGCCGTTCATCCCCGCCGCCAAACATTTTTCCCGCTCGTCGAGCAGGGCGTGGGCGGTCATGGCGACAATGGGCGTCTCCCGCCAAAGCTCGTCCTGGCGAATCCGTCGGGTGGCCTCGAAGCCGTCCATTTCCGGCATTTGCAGATCCATCAGGATCAAATGGAAGGGTGCCGCATCCCGCGCCGCCGATCGTTCCAGGATCGCCAACGCCTCCCCGCCGTGGCGCGCCGTCTCTACCGACCATCCCGCCTGCTCCAGCAACTCCCGGGCGATCTCCCGGTTGACGTCGTGATCCTCCACCAGCAAGACCCGCCCGCCCTTGGCGGAAGGCACCACCGACGCCTTGGCTTGGACCACGCGCTCCGAGAATGGTTTGGGAAAAACGCCGCCCACCCGCGCCTCATCGGCCAGCACTTTGCGCAACCGCGCGGGGGTGGCGGGTTTTTCCAACACCCCGCCAAGGCCCGCGCGATGGGCGGCCTCCCATGCCTCCTCGTGACCGGGAGCGACCAGCAGCGCCAAACGCGGCATGGTCGGGGCCTCCGGATGTCTCTGCCAGGCGTCGATCCACGCCAGGGCGTCGCCGTCGCTCAACCGCCCGTCCACCACCATCCAATGCCAGGGCAGCCCGTCCGCGCCCCATCCCTCCCGCAAGCGGGAAAACGCCTCCCCCCCCGAGGCGGCCTCGCCCACCGTCCACCCCAGGCGCGACAGCATGACGACCAACGCCCGCCGGGCCAGGGGATGGCTCTCCACCACCAACACCCGCCGGCCCTCTCCCCCCGGGGCCTCCCAGGATGACTCGCCAAGGGTCGGCGCGGCGACCAGGGGCAAGGAGAAGGCGAAGCGGCTCCCCTCTCCCAGGACGCTTTCCACCGTCATCTCCCCCCCCATCCGTTCCACCAGCCGCCGACTGATCACCAACCCCAGCCCGGCTCCGCCAAACCGCCGGGTGATGGAGCCGTCCGCCTGATGGAAGGGTTGAAAGAGCCGCGCCAGCTGCTCCGGGCTCATGCCCATGCCGCTGTCCCACACCTCGACGCGGAGACGGGGTTCGCCGTCGGAGTCCTCCTCCCGGGACAATTCCAGACAGACCGCTCCCCGCTCGGTGAATTTCAGGGCGTTGCTCAACAAATTGTTCAACACCTGCCCCAACCGCAGGGGATCGCCCATCCACCGGCGGGGCAGGAGGGGATCCACCTGGAACACCAGCTCCAACCCCTTCTCCTCGGCCTTCATGCCGTGCAGATCGGCGACCCCCGCCAGGGTCTCCTCCAACTCGAAGGGGATGCGCTCCACCTCCAGTTTGTCCGCCTCTATTTTGGAAAAATCCATGATATCGTTGATGATCCCCAGCAAATTGCGCCCGGCTCGGAGCAGCTTTTCCAGATAATCCCGCTGCCGGGGGGTCAGGTCGGTGCCCAGGACCAGACGGTTGAGGTTGATGATGGCGTTCATCGGGGTGCGGATTTCATGGCTCATGTTGGCCAGAAACTGGCTCTTGGCCAGGGTGGCGTGTTCCGCCGCCGCCTTGGCTTCCCCCATCAACCGCTCGGTCTCCTTGCGGGCCTGGATGTCGACGAAGGTTCCCACCAATCCCCCCGGCTCGCCGTTCTGCTTGCCGAATCCCTTCACCCAGTAGAGGGTGTGATGGTTCAACCCATCGGCGAAGGGGATGACCATCTCCTTGTGGACCCCCCCCAGGGTGCGGATCACCTCCTCGTCTTCCCGCTGATAGGCGAGGCGGTCTTCCAGGGGGAGATAGTCCAGGTCCAACACCCGCTTGCCGATAAAATCCTGCCGATGAATGGCGAAAGTCTCCTCGTAGGCCCGGTTGCAGCCCAAAAAGCGGGTGTCCGCCCCCTTGTAGAAAATGGGATAGGGAAAAATTTCCACCAAGACGTTGGTGAAGGCCAGTTGATCCGCCAACTCCCGCCGCGTCTCCTCCAAACCGTGGTTGACCCGCCGCAGTTCCTCGGTGCGCACCTCCACCAAATGTTCCAATTCCTTTTGATAGCGGGCCAAGGTTTGCCGCGCCTGCTCGGCGTCCTCCGCCAAGCTCATGGCGGCGGCGCGCTCCAGTTGCAAATCCTCTATCCCCGGATAGAGGGTGGGCGAGGGGGTCGCTTCCGGCCCCGCGGCGTTGTCGAACGCGGTCAGGCCGCCCAGCGAGTCGGAGGAGACGAGAAGCGCCCCTTCGTTGTCAGAGGGCGGCGCGGCGTAGGGCGTGGTCTCTCCCAACCGGTTCGCCAAGGCGTTGACCTGCGTTTTCAACTCCAGAATGCGCCGTTCCCGATCCACGGTCAGGCGGTGGAACCGCTCCACCTCGGTGATCCGTTGACGCAGCAGCATCCCCTCCCGCGCCAGGATTTCGTTCCGTTTCCGTTCGCTCACATCCCGCAATGAACTGACCACCAGCAGCCCCTCGCCGGTGTCGATGGGATTGAGGCTCACCTCCACCGGAATTTCCCGGCCATCCTTGGTCAGAGCCATCAATTCCCGCCCCGGTCGCATCGCCCGCCCTTCCGGTTGGGTGATGTACTGATGACGTTGCGTCCGATGGGCGTCGCGGAAGACTTCCGGCGTCAAAACCTCCACTTCGCGGCCCACCAGGGCTTCCCGGGAGTACCCGAAAAGCTCCTCGGTGCGCCGGTTGACCATGACGATGACCCCTTCTCCATCGGTAACCACCATGGCGTCGGGGGCCGAGTCCAGCAGCATGCGGAATTGCTGCTCCCGGGTCGCCAACTTTTCTTCCACCAGCTTGCGCTGGGAGATGTCCTGCACCGTGCCCACCATGCGCACGGCGCGGCCCTCGTCGTCCCATTCCGCCACCATACCCCGGGAATAGAGCCAGCAGACGCCCCCTTGGGGACAGACAATGCGATATTCCACGGCATATTCTCGGGTCTCCCCGGTCTGGCTGGAGGCCCCGATGGCCAACACCCGCTCCCGGTCTTCCGGATGAAGACGTTGGACCCAGGCCTCATGAACCTTTTCCCCCACCTCCCCTTGGGTATAACCGAACAGGGAGAGCCAACGTTCGTTGACGATTCCCTTGCCGGTGATGACATGCATGTCCCAATACCCCAGATCGCCTCCCCGCAGGGCCAGATCCAGCCGTTCCCGGGCGGCCTCCATGGCTTGTTCAAACAACAGGTTGTTGGTGATGTCGCGAAACGTCAGCGCCGCGCCGACGATCCGCCCCGCCGCCCGCAGCGGGGTGCAAGCGTAGGTGGCGTGGAAGACGTCCCCCTCCCGGCGCCAAAATTTTCCTTCCAACTCCTCCATCGGTTTCCCATGACGAATGGCCCACATCACGGGACACTCCTCCAGGGCGTGGGGGCGTCCTTCCTCCGGCAGGTGAAGCACTACTGGGCAAAACATTCGTCCCATCAACTCCTCGGGGGTGTAGCCCAACAGCCGCGCCCCGGCGGGGTTGATGAACAAAATCCGGCCCTCCTCGTCCATGTCGACCACGCCGTCGGTCATCGACGCCAGCAACAGGGCGTCCCGTTGGGCCTCTGGTTCGAGCGTTGCGCCGGAAACGGCGGGATTCCCCTCCCGGGAAGCGAGCCGCCGGGGGAGAACCAGCGCCGCGACCAGGGCGATCAACGCCATGACCAGCCCCGAGAAAACCGTCCAGGCCATCCCTTGCTCCAGGGCCGGGCTCAAGGTGAAGAGGGCGGCCTCCCCCGACGCCGCCGTCCCCGTCAGCAGCGCCGCCCCGACCGCCGCTCCGCTCCGCGCCCGCCCCGCCGCCTCGTGCGTCGGTCGGAACCGCCCCATGCCCCCATTCACCACGCCTTTTTCCTTTCCCCGAGCCACGTTCCGAACAAATCCAGATACTCCCCGCATTATCAATGGATTCGCCATATTACCCGATCCCGGGGGGCGCGTCGCGAAAAATGATCACCCCCCGCGAATTTTGTTCCTTCCTCCCCTCCGCGGGTCCGGGGAGGCGGGGGAATCTCCTGGCGAATCAAAAATAGATCGGGCATAATGGAAGGGTTCTAATTTTCCATGCCATCTGACGGCGATGCCCCTGGTGCGCCGCCGTTTTCCCGCGATCCCGTGGTTCGGGTGGGCGGTGAACCCGCAAAAGGAGACCTTCCATGAACCTGATGAAACTTTGGCGAGTCTGGATGGCGGGTGCCCTGCTGCTGGTCGGAGCGGCCTCGGAGGGCGTGGCGGCGGAACCCATCGGTCAGATCAAAACCGCTTCCGGCGAGGTCGCCATTGAACGGGCGGGACAACGCTCCTCGGCCAAGGTGGGAGACTCCCTCTACCAATCCGATGGCGTTTCCACCGGCAAGGAGAGCGCCGCAGGCATCACCTTCGTCGACAACTCCATGTTTTCGTTGGGACCAAACTCCCATCTGGCCCTGGAAAAGTTCCGCTTCAACACCACCACCCACGAAGGCGTCTTTGAAAGCTCCATGAAAAAAGGGACGCTGCACGTCAAATCGGGCAAGATCGTCAAGCAAACGCCGGAAGCGATGACGATCAAAACCCCCACCTCCGTGCTGGCGGTGCGCGGCACCGAGTTCGACGTGCGGGTGGATCAGTGAAATCCGCTTCGTTCTGAAACCGGATTCGTTCATCGGCCTCCCTTGAAGCAGGGTGGCCCTTTTTTTGCTTTAAGTCCGCTCATGACCTCTCCCCCGGCCTTGCAGGAATTTTTTCCCGCCCATCCCCACCACTGGCCCCGCCTCTTGGAGGCCGTGGAGGGGTGCGTTTCCCGTCTCGGCCTGGGGGATGGCGTTCTCTTTCGCTTGACCGTCTGCCTGGACGAGCTGTTCACCAACACGGTGAAACAGGGGCCGGAGTCGAACGGTGAGGAGCGCCGGGTTCGCCTGACCCTGCGTTCCGGCGAATCCGGTGCCCTGCTCGTGCTTTACGAGGACGACGCCCCCCCCTTTGATCCGGTGGCGTGGCTGGAGGGGCATCGTCTGGGGGAACAGGAGGCCCCGCAACAGGTGGGCGGCGTGGGCATCCAGATGTTGGAAGGGTTGACCCGTGAATTGCGCTACGAGCGCGACGAACCTTGGAATCGGATAAGCTTCGCCATGGCGGCGGAGCATGAGGAGTCTTGAATTGGCTATGCGCGCATCCTCCTGGATCTATTTCGGCTTGGCGACTTTGGCGGCGGCGGCGCTGCCCTGGGCGGTCATGCAGCTGGATCAAGAGGTCAAGGCCTACCACATGGCCGAGATGCGCGCCGACGCCATGACCCGCTCCCAAACCTCCCGGGTGGAGTTTCTGGAGCAGTTGCGCAACTACAAGGGTTACGCCAAAAAGGTCAACGCCTTTGTCGAGGAGGCGCGGCGCAACCGCATGTCCAGCGGCTGCTGGCTGCAATACGATGTTTCCATCGACCATCAGTTGATGGAAGTGGCGGAGATGCGCACCGTTTTGGCCAACGCCCGCAGCGGCCTGGAATATTTTTTCGACCTGGACCGCTTTGAGCTGCTCTCCACCTACCACGCCGAGTTCGACAAAGCCCTCAAGGGGACGCAATATCTGAAAACGGCCTCCGTGGCGGGCGGCGGAGCGCAAGTCAAGGTGGATCCGGGAACGGCGGTGCTGCTCACCCTCAAGGGGCGCTATTTTGTGGACCAGGGCGGCTGCGACAAGATCAAGCCCAATGTCGTGGTGGTGCTGCCGGAAGCCGATGGCCACGTGGGGGCGGTGACGGTCAAACAGGGGGGGCAATCGGTGCTGCTGGACAAACCCTTCCTCTCCGCTCAAAGCGGTCGGGTCGGCCAACTGGAAACCTCCACCCTGGACCAAAGCCAGGTGCAACAAATTTTTGGCGCCGCCATGGCCGCCAAACCCATTCCCCCCGTCTCCTTCACCCTCTACTTCAAGCCCGGCTCCCTGGAGTTGACCCCCGAATCCCAGCCGGAAATGGATAAGCTGTTTGAAGAGGTGGCCCGCCGTCCCTCCCCCGAGGTGATGGTCATCGGCCATACCGACACCGTGGGCAAAACCCCCAGCAACGACGCCCTCTCCCTCAAGCGGGCCGAATCGGTGCGGGAATCCCTCATCGCCAAGGGCATCGGCGAAAAGATGATCCAGGCCGCTGGCCGCGGCGAGCGCGAACCCCTCGTCGCCACCCCCGACGAAACCGACGAACCCAAAAACCGCCGCACCGAAATCAGCATCCGGTAGGGCGGGCCATCGTCCTGGTACGACGATTCCCGAAAATCTTCGCGGCTCGTGCGGATTTTTCCAGAACATGATGAAGAATCTGGCGAAATGGGACTGCGGGTCCAGGGGGATCATCCCCCTGGCGGGTCCAGAGCCTGCCCCCGC
>JADGAP010000076.1 GCA_015231965.1 Magnetococcales bacterium
TGCAGGTCAAGCTGCTGCGGGTGCTGGAACAAGGCGAGGTGCAGCGGGTGGGATCGGAGCAATATTTGCGGGTGGACGTGCGGGTCATCGCCGCCACCAACAAAAATTTGGAGCGCATGGTGCGGGAGGAGCGCTTCCGCGAGGATCTGCTCTACCGGCTCAACGTCTGCCCGGTCTTCATCCCGCCACTGCGGGAGCGCCGCGACGAGATCGAAATTTTGTTCGAGTTTTTCCTGGAAGGGGCGGTGGGCGGTCGTCGGGAGCGGATGCCCCGCCTCGAACCCCGGTTGCGGCGCTTTTTGTTCCGCGAGTACGCCTATCCCGGCAATATTCGCGAATTGAAAAATATCGCCAACTACGTGGCCATGATTTGGGACGGCGCCGCCCCCGTCTCCCTGGACGACCTGCCGGAAAAATATCGCCGCAAGGAGGGGGGAGGTCGCCGCGTCGAGAGCATCGAGGGGGAGGCGGCGGAGGCGGCGGAGGCGGTGGTCGCCTCGGACCTCTTCACGGTGCGCGAGGGGGCGGAAAAAGAACTCTTGGTCAGAATCTTGCAGAAATGTCGGGGCAACGTCAGCCGGGTTTGTCAGGAAGCGGGGCTTTCCCGCTCCCGCGTTTATCAATTATTGCGCAAATTCGCGCTGGATCCAGCCTCTTACCGGGACCGCCCGGCGGGAGCCGCGGGATGAACCGCCCCCGGTGGAAGCCGACGGTCGCCAGCGCCTTGACGGGGCGCCAGGGAGAAGCGGCATGGAGATGACCGACGTGGTCACTCGGGTGCAGGGCAAGCCCATCACCGTGCGCGATGCGGTGAATCACCTCAAGGTGACCGGAACCTTCCGCAACGCCATCCTCCGCTTGATCGAAATGGAAGTGGTGCGGTTACGCGCCGAAAGCCACGGACTCAACGGCGATTGCGAGGCGTTCCAGGAGTATCTCGACCGTCGGCGGCGCGTGTTGGGGCTGGTGGACGCCCTGACGGTGGATCGCTTCTGCCGCTGGCACGGCATCCGCTGGGAGGAGTGGAAACAGACCATGCTCCACGACTGGTTCTGCGAACGACTCAAGGAGCAGTTGGCCGCGCCCGAGGCGGTGGAGGCCTTTTTCCAGGCCCATCGCCTGGAGTTTCGCAAAATGTTCCTGGCCCAGGCGGCCTTTTCCACGGAAGCGGAGGCCAGGCGGGCTCTGGAGGCGTTGCGGGCGGGGGAAACCACCTTCGCCGCCGTCGCCCTCTCCCTGGAACGACTTACCGGCATTGCCGGGGGCTATCTGGGATGTTATCAATACGGCATGCTGCCCCGGGAAGTGGAATCCCCCCTGCTCCAGGCCGAGGCCGGGGCGGTGGTCGGACCCTTCGCGCAAAATGGGCGCTGGTTCCTCTACCACGTGGTGGAGGTGCGGGATCCCGAATGGAACGACCCGCTGCGCGGCCAAATTCGGGAGCGGATTTTCACCCACTGGCTGCGCCAGGAGGTGCAAAACGCCCGGGTCTGACCCGCTCCCCCCACGCCCCCCATCCCAGGTGGGGGGATTTCGCCGGATCGTCCTCGGAACCCCGTCGCGGGGCACCGTCACTGTTGGAGAGATGAGCATGGCCGAACAAAAAAGCGCCGTCAAAGTCGAGCAGGCCTACATGACGCCCATCCGCCACCCCATCACGGCGGCGCGGCTGCTCTACTCGGCCCCGGATTGGACCCTGCGGGGTTCGATTCACATCATTTTCGCCATCGTCATGGCCTTCATGGTCTATTCGTTCTGGGCCAAGAAGGACCAACTGGTGACCGCCCCCCTCACCCTGAAGCGGGAGTCGGCCACCATCGAGGCGGTGGACGGCGGCCTGGTGACCCGGGTCCACGTGCGGGAGGGGGATCGGGTCAATGCCCTGGACCCCCTGGTGGACGTGCAAAAAACCCAGGTTCGGGCCCGCTCCGAGGGCGAATCCTTGGAGACCCAACGCCTCGACCTGGAAAAAACCATCGAACAGGCGACCAAGGAGTATCTCCACTCCAAGCGCCAGTTGGACCTCGCCCTGAGCAACGTGGCCAAGGATCAGTCGCTGCTGACCAAGCAGTTGGAAAAGGCCCAGGACACGGTGCGCACCCTGGAAAACAAGGTGGCCCAGGCGCGGGAAAACTTCGCCAAGGAGGATCGGCTGTTCAAGTCCAAGGACATCACCAAGGCCGACCACGACCGGGCCCGCAATGCGGTGGACGACGTGGAGAAGGCGTTGCGCGACGCCAAGGTGGAGGTGGACAAGCTGCAAGTCTCCCTCTCGGCCCTGAGCGAGGAAAAGATCAAAAATGACATCGCGCAAAACGAGCAACGCTACAAGGATCAGTCCGATCGCCAAAAGCGCGAGTTGGAGCGGGTGGAAAAACTGATCAAGGAGGAGCAGGGCATGCTCGGCGGCGTCTCCCGCGAAGGGAGCCAAACCAGTTACCAAAGCACCCTCACCGGCATGGTCAGCCAGGTTCACGTCAAGTCGGGCAACATGATCAACGGCGGCGAACCCATGGTCACGCTGATCAAGGAGAGCGCCGCCCTGGAAGCCCAGGTGTTGGTGATGAACAAGGACATCGGTCGGCTGAAAAAGGGACAGATCGTCCAGATCAAATATTTCGCCTACCCCTACCAGGAGTACGGCATCCCCACCGGGGTCATCTCCGACATCGCCACCCGCCCGGGCGGGGGCAAGGGTGCCGGCAACGAATCGATGTACGTGGTGCGGGTCGCCCTCAACGAGGAGACCATCGCCCTGCGCGGCGAAAAACCCCGCCCCCTGGAGATCGGCCTGGAGGGGTTCGCCGAAATCAAAACCGGGGAGAAACGGTTCATCGAACTGATGTTCAGCCCCATTTCCAAATTTTTCACCCAACAGGAGGAGTGACCGGCGAGGGATCGGAAGCTTGATCAAGCACGGCTACAATCCGGTTTCGCGGTGAATCTCTTGGGAGAATTGGCTCGATGAACGCCCATTTGGAAGCAACCCAGTACATCCTGGAAACCCACATTCTGTTCAGCACCCTGCCCGACGAGGACAAGCGCTTTCTGCTCTCCCTCTTCGAGGCGATCACCCTGGAACCGGAACAGGCGGTGGCGGAACAGGGCGAGCCGGTACAGGGATTTTACTATCTCTACTCGGGCAAGGTGCGGATCAAGGAGAACCGCCAGGGCAAGCGGATCAGCCTGGGAGTGATGGAAAAAGACGCCAGTTTCGGCGAAAGCTCCCTGTTGCAGGACGAAGTCTGGCCCTACTCGGTGGCGGCGGAAGAGAAAAGCCTGCTCTTCTTTCTCCCTGCGGAAAAAGTGCGCCGCATGTTGGCGACCAATCCCAACATGCAACAGGTGTTCAAGCAGGAGATCGGCCTCATCTTCCTCAGCCACCGGCTGCGGGGCATGTTGGGCTCGGCCCGCTACCAGGCCCGGGAGTTCGTGGACATTCTCCACCATCTGGGACTGAAAAACATCAAGGCGGGGCGCAACGCCTACCAGCAAGGGGACGAGGATCCCCGCCTCTACTATATCGAGTTGGGGGAGTTCGACCTGGTTCGCACCCCGGTGAATGGGGATCCCGTGGTGCTGGAACGGGTGGCCGCCGGGCAGGTGATCGGCGAAACCGCCCTCTTCGCCGAGCCGGGGCGGGAGGGCCGCCAGGGTCACACCGCCACCGCCGCCTGCGACGCCACGGTGCTGGTCATCCCCAAGGCCCAGGTGGAGCGAATTTTCGCCATCAACCCGGCGTTGCAGGAAAAATTGCGCTCCCACGCCAAATCTCTGCAAGGGCGGGAGCGGGACGAACTGGCGCTTCGGCAACGCTCCGAAGGGGTGGATCAGCGCATCAAGCTGGCCCAGGGCGTGACCGAGGAGGAGTTCCTGGCCCTGGAAAAGGGCAAGGAGAAGGGTGCCCCCGGACGCTTCCCCCTGGTCAAGCAGCGGGACGACAGCGACAGCGGCGCCGCCTGCATCACCATGATCGCCAACCACTACGGCAAGAAGTTCAGTCTGGGGCAGGTGGCGGAGCTTTCCAACCTCTCCACCGCCGGGGCCACCCCCAATCTGATCATCACCGCCGCCGAGACCATGGGCTTCCGGGCCAAGGCCTACGCCCTGCCCTTCGAGGAGTTGGACAAAATCAAGCTCCCCGCCATCATCGGCTGGGAGGGCTACCGCTACGCCGTGCTGTTTCAGGTGGATGCCAAATCGGTGCAGTTGGCCGACCCGATCAAGGGGCTGATCAAGCTCTCCCGCCAGGAGTTCGAGCAGGGGTGGAGCCAGGCCCACGTGGCCGGGGTGGAACAATCCCCGGGAACCGGGGTGCTGATCGCCCTCGACCCCACGGTCAAGTTCACCCAGTTGGAACCGCCGAAAAAGCCCATCCTGCACTTTTTGGGCTACATCCTGCCCTACAAAAAATATTTCATGGACGCCCTGGTGGGGGCCTTCATCCTCAACCTGTTGGGGCTGGCCACGCCGCTGTTCACCCAGGTGATCGTCGATACTGTGGTGGTGCATAAGGATGTCAGCCTGCTCAATATGATGTTGGGCGGCATGGTGCTGGTGGCCGCCTTCCGCACCCTGACCACGGTGGCCCAGAGCATGTTGCTGGCCCACACCACGTCGCGCATCGACATGAAGCTCATGTCGGAGTTCTACCAGCACGTCTTAAGCCTGCCCATGAGCTTTTTCCTCACCCGCAACAAGGGTGAAATTTTGGCCCGCTTCGGTGAAAACGCCAAAATTCGCGCCATCATCGCCGGCTCCTCCATCACGGTGGTCCTAAGCTCGGTGATGATCTTCGTCTACCTCTTCATGATGCTGGGCTACAACGTCTTTCTGACCATGGTCTCGGTGCTGTTCATCCCGATGTACGTGGGCATCACCCTCTATTTCACCCCTCGCATCAAGGCCATTGCCAACGAGGTGTTTTTCACCAACTCCCGCTCCCAGTCCTTTCTCATCGAGTCGCTCAACGGCATCGAGTCGCTGAAGGCCACCGCCAACGAATACATGGCCCGGGCCCGCTGGGAAGAAGCCTTCGTGGAGAATGTCAACAAGGGCTTCCAGATGCAGAAGCTCAACCTGATGTCCAGCAGCCTCAACCAATTGGTCAACCTGGGCTCCACCGTGGCGGTGCTGTGGATCGGGGCCAACGAGGTGATGGCCAACAAGCTCACGGTGGGTGAGCTGATGGGCTTCCAGATGCTGCTGGGCATGGTCATGGGGCCGGTGATGCAGGTGGTGCAACTGTGGAACAGCTCCCAGGACGTGCGCATCGCCATCGACCGGGTGAGCGACGTGCTCAACGTCAAGCCCGAGCAGGAGCCGGTCACCTCCCCGGATCGGATGCCCGCCGTCTTCTCCAGCGAGGTGCAGGGACGCATCGACTTTGAAAAGGTCAACTTCGGCTACATCGCCAACGGTCAGCAAAATTACGTGATGAAAGAGTTCGACCTGACCATCGATCCCGGCCAGCGGGTGGCCTTCGTCGGGGCCAGCGGCTGCGGCAAAAGCACCATCGCCAAGATGGTGCTGGGCTTCAACCGCGCCCAGGGCGGCCTGTGCGCCATCGACGGCAAGGACATTTCGCAAATTGAACTGGGTTCCTTGCGCCGCAACATCGGGGTAGTATTGCAAGACAGCTTCCTGTTCGGCGGCACGGTGGCGGAAAACATCGCCCTCGGCGACCCGGAACCGGACATGGCGGCGGTGAAGGAGGCGGCCCGGCTGGCGGGGGCCGACGAGTTCATCGTCAACTATCCCCTGGGCTATCAAACCCTGGTGGGGGAGAAGGGCATGGGGGTCTCCGGCGGACAGCGGCAACGCATCTGCATCGCCCGGGCGCTCTATCGCCGTCCCCGCATCCTCATCTTCGACGAGGCCACCAGCGCCCTGGACAACGAATCGGAAGCGCGGATCCAAGCCAACATGAAGGACATCATGGCCGGGCGCACCTGCATCACCATCGCCCACCGCCTGACCACCATCATCGATTCGGACATGATCTGCTTTATCCAGGACGGCAAGGTGGCGGAAAAGGGATCCCACAAGCAGCTCATCGATCCCGACTTTCTGCGGGAAAAGGGCTACAAGGGGCTTTACTACGCCCTGGCGGAAAAACAGTTCAAACTGGAACCCCTGGCCTCGCTGGGGTTGTGACCGGCCTCGCCCCGAGGGTGAATTCGGCCTGAGCGCCTCACGGCAGGGACATTACTGACGAAAGAACAGCGGCCCCACGCCGCGATCAGCCAGAGGGATGGTGGGCGATGTCCGAGGAAGAACTCACGATGATGGGGGAAGTCCCCCTGAGCGCCCAAGTGGCGGAAGGGTCCGCCGGCAAGGCCCCCAAGGCCAAGCTGGTCTGCATCGACGACTCCATGCTGGACCCCTCGCAACGGGGGCTGACCATCGAGTTGGACGAACAGGAGCTGACCATCGGGCGGGACGCCGCCTGCACGGTGCAAATCCGCTTCGCCAAGGTTTCCAAGCAGCACGCCCGCATCCAGCCGCAAAACGGCAAGTGGATCGTGCTGGATCTCAACAGCACCAACGGCGTCTTCGTCAACGACATCCGGGTGGTGGACCGCCCCATGCCGTTGTTGTCCGGATCCTATCTGCGCATCGCCTCCGTCCCCTTCAAGTTTGTGCTGGACCGCCCCGAGGCCGCCGCCGCTCTGGAGAAGAATGTCTTCAGCGGCCCCAAGGACGGGGACGAGGAAGAGGGGACCATGTACGGCAATCAAGCCCTGGGACGGGCGGTGGACGTGGAAAACATGGTCCGCCAGCAACCCCCGGTGAAGATCGAGATGCCCGTCGCCGCCAAACCGGCGATCGGCGGAACCCCGGCCCCGGTTTTGGCGCCAGCAGGCGGCGCCGCGAAAAAGAGCCCCATGACGATGATCCTCGTCGGCGTGGCGGCCCTGGCCCTCATCGGCGGCGGACTCTTCGCCTTCAAGGGCGGCGCGGGGCCGCAAGAGACGGTGGAACACGCCGGCAAGGCGCTGAAAAAGGTCAAGTCCCGTTTCGACGTCATGCCCACCACCATCGCCAAGACCGACCTGGCCCAGGACAACGTCATCCTCGACGAGATGACGGTCAAGTTGGAGGAGGCGCTGAAAGCCCACCCCGACAGCCCCCAACTGAAAAAACTGCTCATCCAAGCCATCCTCTTCAAACAAGAGCGAGAGCTTTACGTCAAGGTCAGCGACGGCAAGGCCGAGGCGGTGGAAAAAGAGGTGGAGCCCCTGGTCTCCCGCCTGGGTGGCCTGGTTCAGGGGTTGGGCAAGGAGGACGAAGGCGCCGTCGCCGGGGAGCTGCTGGCCCTGATCCAGGACGTGGGCTGGCTCAAGAGTTTCCTCCAACGCTACCCCGACGCCTCGCCGACGGCCAAAAGCAAACCCGCCGCCGAGGAGATCGCCCGCTATCGCGAGGTGCGCAAGGGGTTTGTGGAGCGCAAGAAGAATCCCAAGATCAACGCCGCGTTGTCCGTGACCTATCCCCTGCTCAACCGGCTGGCCTCCCAGGTGGCCAACGACGATCTGCCGAAAATGGACCCCTGGACCGCCCAGTAACTCAACGCGGCGGGAGGGAAGAAGCGACGAGAGCGTTGGAAGGTAAAATAGACGCTGGGAAGGGAAAAGCGTTGGGCCGGGGGGGGACCATCCCCCAGCGAAAGGCTGGACAAGGCCCCCTCCAAAACGCCCCGGGCGTCCCAGCGATGGCGATTCAGGCTCTAGAATTAAGTGGAAAAGAGGAAATCCATGGCGAAACCCATTCATCACGCCCCGCCGCCGGGCGGGAAGCGGCCCGCGCCGCCCGACGGGCCGCTTCGCCGCCTCGGCGGACGAGGGCTCGGATTATGGATCGGCTGCCTGGCCTTGGCCTCGGCGGCGTCGGTCTGGGCGGAGCCGACCCCGGCCCCCGCCGACGCCCCTGCCACCTCCGCCGCCCCGGTGGAAGAGGCCCCGCCCCCGCCTCCGCCGCCTCCCCTGGAGGTTCCGGCGGCCTCCGTCCTCCCCCTGGGGGGAGCGGGCGAGCCCCTGCCCGCCGTCGCGGAGAGCCCCACGGAGCGCAAACCCCTGACCCCCGCCAAACCAGTGGTACTCTCCGACGCCCTGACCAAACCGGACCAATGGTTGGTCGGCAAAAAGGAGCGGGTGCTGCAAGAAGTGAAACGGGCCGTGGAGACCAAAACCCCTGCGTCGGGCGCACGCAACGCCCTGGCGGGGAAAAAGTTGGAGGAGATGGACGTGTCCTCCGCCGTCTCGACCACCCTGAAGCGCCATTTGAGCCTGGCCCAGGAGCGGCGCAAGGTGGCGGCGGCCCAGCACGCCGTGGCCTTGAAGCAATCGGTCTATGACCCGACCATCAACTTTTCGCTGACGCAAAACCGGGTCCGCTCCTACGAACGGAGCGACGACATCACCCGGGAGCGGGAAAATCCCGCCAACTTCAACGATACGATCCAAGAGGGCGATATCATCACCCTGGAGGACGGCTCCTCGTACACCGTGCCCGCCGGGTCCGATTACATCGGAAAAAACTATTCCGAAGTCTCCATGGCCATGAATTCGGCGGATTCCACCGTGGGCTGCATCATCGTCAACGACATCGCCCAGGGCCCCAACTGCACCAACGCCATCGTCAACAACACCCGCCGGGAGTACGCCAGCTCTCGCTCCCGGGGCTGGACCGAATCCTGGAACGGCTCGCTGGGGCTCGGCAAGAGCTTCTTTTGGGGCGGCAGCGCCTACGCCACCCTGACCACCAACTACTCCCCCTACGAATATTACAGCAAGAGCGCCGACGTGGCCGCCGGTCGCGCCTTCGACATGGGGGTGCGGGAGTGGTCCAGCTCCATGAGCCTGGGATTTTCCACCCCCCTGCCCTACACCAAAAATTTCGGCAGCCTGGGCAACTGGGCGGCGGTGGACGAAGCCCTGGCCCAACTGGACGAGGAGCGGGCCGCCCGGCAGGAGGAGACCCTGGCCAACAGCGTCCTGGAGATGGTACTCACCGGCTACTGGGAGTTGGTCCGTCAAACCCTCCACCTCTCCGCCGCCATGGAGCGCCGGGAATATCTCGACGCCCAGACCACCCATGCCCAGCGGATGTCCGCCGAGGATAAAATCACCGCCTACAGCCTGATTCAAGTCCAGGCGGAAACGGCCAACGCCCAGCACCAGGAGGAGATCGCCTGGCAAAACTGGTACAGCAAGGGGGCGGAATTGGCCACCCTGCTGGATCTGCCCCAGGAGACGATCCTCTTTCCCGGCGATTTCGGCGGCTGGCCCACCCCCAAGGGCCACGAACCCAAAGCCCTGGAAGAGTCTCTGGCCCACCGCCCGGACCTGAAAGCCCGCCAGTCGGCGCTCAACGCCAACGACCTGCTGCTGAAGCACCAGGCCCAGCAACTGGGCTGGGATGTCAGCTTCAACATGAACTACAACCTCGGCGAGTCGACGGCGGTCTACGCCTACGACGACCTGTGGGAGTCGTGGAAGGGATTGCGCCATCCCGACTCGCGCAATTACTACCTGGGCTTCACCCTCACCCACGCCCTGGGCGACAAGGCCGCCGAGGCCGCCCACGCCACCGCCCTCAGTCAACGGGATCGCACCCTGGACGACTATCAGGCGGCCCGGGTCACGGCGGCCCGGGAGTTGGAGGACGCCTCCGCCGCGGTGCGAGGGGCGCAGAATCGCATGCGTCTTACCGCCGCCAACCTCTCCCTGACGGCGGAAGCCCGGGAGAACGCCGGGCGACTGTGGGAAGAGGGGCTGCTCACCGAATTTGATCTGCTGATGCGCGAACGGGATATCTTCGAGGCGCGTCAGGCGGTCATCGACGCCCGCATCGACCTCGCCGCCGCCCAGGCCCGGCGCATGGGCGCGGAGGGCGTTCTGGGCGAACGGCTGTTCCGCGGCGGCGAAAGCTGGTCCACCTTCATCGCCAGCGTGGGAGGCGAACCATGAACCATCGACGACTTCGCACCACGGCGGGAACCCTGTTGCTGGCCTCCGGCCTGGTGCTGCTGGGCGATTTCGAAGCCCGGGGCGACGCCTCTGCGGCGAGCGCCATGGCCCAGTGGCTGGCCCAGGACAAAACCATCGCCAAACGCATCCAGAGCGGTTTCGCCCAGCGGGACAAGGCGGCTCGGGAGGATGTGCAATGGATGGAGATCACCTCCAAACAGGTGCTGGAACGGCTGCTGGCGGATAACCTGGAGCTCAAGCGCGGGGCCTTGGAACCCGCCCGCGCCGCCGTCTCCTCCACCCTCGCCGAAACGGCCTTCGATCCGGTGGTCTCGGCCAATCTGGGGCGCACCTTCAGCCAAAAATACAAGCGCACCGTCCGGGATTTGAAATGGAGCAAGGCCACGGGGGCCTGTCTGGACCCGGTGGCCTGCGCCCCCGAGGTCACCGCCGGGGCCGATGTCAACGCCCTGGTCTACGTGATCAACCCGGCCGACTCGGTGGTGGCCTACCAAAAGTTTGATCGCCAGCGGGTGGCGGGCTACTACGATCACTCCATTCCCGCCGTCAAGGAGGATGCCAAGGGCTCCTCCCTGCCCACCAACTTCGCCGTTTCCGGATCCAAGGCCTTCCGCCCCGGTCCCAAGGTCAGCGCCAACTATTCGGTGGTCTACAAAAATGCCGAATACGTGCTGAATGCCGATAGCACCAATCCCGGCGTGGGGTCGTACAACCGCCGGTGGAGCTCTTCCGTTGGAACCTCCGTCGCCACGCCGCTGCCGGAAACCAAGGACGCCGGGCGCCACGGCAGCCAAAACGCGGCGGTGGACCAGGCGCAACTCCGCCAGCAATCCAGCGAGGAGGGGTTCCAGGATTTGCGCAACCGCAAACTCCACGAGGGCCGCCGGGCCTTCTGGGAGCTGGTGCGGGCGGTCAAGGCGCTGGACTTCGCCCAGGAGAGCCGCCAGGATCATCAAGCCCTGATGGCCCGGAGCAAGCGGCTGTTCGACGCCAGTTCGGTGACCAACTACGCCATGGCCCAGACCGAGGCGGCCTTGGAGCAGTCCAAGGTGCGGGAACTGGCGGCGGTGGAGTCCTATCTCGCCGCCTCCAACGCCCTGGCCCTGCTGTTGAAGCTGGACCACGGGGTGCGGTTGCTGCCCGTCGAGTATCAAAAGGAGCTGTTGGCGTTGCAAACCTTCTCCCTGGAGGAGGCCCTGTCCGAGGGGGAGAAGCAAAATCCCCGGCTGAAGGTGGGGGCCAAACAGGTGGAGATGGCGGGAGTGGAGAAAAACCGCAGCCTCAACGCCGCCAAGCCGGATCTCTCCCTCACGGCCTCGATCACCGCCGCGCAGAGCAACGCTTTGTACGGATACACCAACTATTTGCAATCGGTCTCCCGCCTCGGCGAGCCGGATCGGGTTTCGGCGTCGGTGGGAGTGCGCTATCGCCGCCCCGTCGGCAACCACGGGCCGGAAGCGACGGTGGCCATGGCCGAGGAGGAGGTGGTCCGTCAAGAGTTGGCCTTGCAGGAGAACCGCTCCCGCTTGCTGGGAGAGATTCGCGGGGCCTACTCCGTCCTGGCCAGCGCCCGGGAACGCCGGGCCATCGCCGAGCGCAACCTGTCGCTGCAAACCACCGCCGCCGGCAAGCTCCAGGATATGCAGGCGGATCGCCGGGTGACCGAGTACGAGATCATCGTGCGCAATCTGGATCTGTTGCAGGCCCGGCAACATGTGGTCAACGCCCTGGTGGACGGCAAAATTTCCGAATCGGCGCTGATTTTGGCCTTGGGCCGTATGGAACAGGATTCGATGCGGTCCGCCGCGCCAGCGGAAAAGGTCGTGGCGGACGCCGGATCAGAGGGAGGTAAACCATGAAACCCACGATGAGGCATCACACCGGGGGATTCCGCCGCCTGGGCGGGGGTCGTTGGGGGACGTGGGGCGTTTTGGCCGCCGCCTTGTCCCTATGGCCCACCGCCGGGATGCTGGCGGCCAATCCAGACGCCGACGCCAAGCCGACGACGCCGAAGAGGTCCGCCGCAACCCCGTCGGCCAAGGGCGGGACGGAAAAACCGGGGGCCTTGACCACCCTGACCTCCCTGCTGGACCAACACGTCAGCAAGGCGGACGTGGAGGCCTACAAACGGTTGGAACAGGGGTTGAGCGATTCGTCCCTGGGGGATTCGCTCAAGCCGTTGCAGGGTCGGCAGGCGGTGTTGCTCTCGCCGCAGGACGCCCTGGCCCGGTCGTTGCGAAAAAATTTGCGCCTGCGGGCCGGTCAGCGGGATCAAGCGTTGGCGGAACAGGCGGTGGCGCAAGCCGAGGCGGTGTTCGACCCGGTGTTTGTCCTTTCCGGCGGCTACAAGTCGGAAAACACCTACACCCGTCGCCGGGTGGGGCCGGTTTACAAGAAAAAATTGGAAACCATGGCCCCCACCTACTATTACGACATCCCCTTCGTGCAGCTCAGTTCGGATCCCGATCCGAAGATCGTTCGGTTGGGCTATTTGCACCGCGCCAACGCCCGCACCGACGTGGAGGAGTACAAGGTCAGCACCGCGCGAACCGGCGGCCCGTTGGAAACCATCAGCGGCAACCTGAACATCCGGCAGCAGTTGCCGTGGGGGCCTCAGGTGTCGCTGTCCAAGTCGGTCAACTTCCGGCAGGATCACTACGACGCGGGCCACTCCTATGACGCGCCGTGGGCCGCCAGCCTGGCGGTCAATCTCTGGGTTCCCCTGCCCCGCACCAAGGGCTTTGGCGAACTGGCCCCGGCGGATGTGGCGCTCAAGCAGCAGAAGCTTTCCCAAACCCGCAGCGGCGAGTCGGTGCAGGCCCTGGTCAACACCATTCTGACCCAGACCGATCAAGCCTATTGGAACTTGGTGCAACGGCAGCAGTCGCTGTTGTCGGAGATCGAGCATCGCCAGACCACCCAGCAAAAGTACGACATCACGGCCCGTCTTTTCGCCAACGAGCGGGTGACCCGCTACGGCATGGCGCAGATGGAAGCGGAGTTGGCCCGTTCCAAAATTTTGGTGGAAAGCGCCCTGGAGGCCCTGATCACCGCCTCCAACGCCCTGGCCGCCCTGGTGGAGGACGACCATGCCAGCCTGCGCGAGGCCTTGATCCTGCCCACGGGGTATCATGAGCGGCTGGAGTCCGTGGTCAAGGTGAACGACGCGGCGGCGGGAACCACGGCCTTGGCCCGTCGTCCCGAGTTGAAGATGAGCGCCGTGGATCTGGAGTCGGCGGCGTTGAACACCGCCTACATGCAAAACCAGGCGCTGCCGGATCTCTCCTTCACCGGGGGCTATTCCCAGTCGGTGGACAACAGCGTTTACGGCTACAAGTCTTACGACATGGCGCTCAGCCACATGCTCCGCCATCCGGATCAACGTTCCGCCAATGTAGCCTTGAACTACAACCGTCCCTGGGGCAACCGGGCGGCGGAGGCGGGGGTGGAGGGGGCCAAATTGTCGGAGCAGGGGGCGCGGCTGGGCAAGGAGAGCCTGGAAAACAGCATCGCCCTGGAAGTGAGCAAGGCCCTGGGCGATGTGAAGGTGGCCAACGCTCGGGTTCAAACCGCCAAAAGCACGGAAAGACTGGCCAATATGGCCTTGGGAAAGGCCGATGTGCAGCGGGATCTCAAGGGCGACGTCAGCGAACTGGAGATGTCCCTCAAGCTGCGGGAGCTGCGGGACGCCCGTCGCGCCCGCATCGAGGCGATGGTCGACCGCAAGCGGGCGGAAACCCGTCTGCTGGCGGCCCAGGGCACGGTGGCCGAGGCCCTGGCGGTGGAGACCGCGATCAACGATTACGACAAGGCCCGCATCCAGGCCCTGGCCCCGGTAGCGGAATTTTTCTCCGCCCCCTCCCCCGAGGCCGCTGCCGCCGCGCAACAGGATCCCCCGGTGCGGGAGGAGTTCCCCGACCCTGCGGCCTCAACGCAGCCTTCCTGATCCCACTGACAACGTCGTTCCCCCCTCTCCGCCCCGGCGGGAAGGGGGGAACGACCGTTCTCTCCCCCTCGTCCTCCCCCTCGTCCTTCCCCTCGTCCTCCCCCTCGTCCTTCCCCTCGTCCTCCCCCTCGTCCTTCCTCTCGTCGGCTCAACGCGACCGGATGGTCTTCCCCCCGCGTCAACCCCAGGGTCCGGCGGGACGGGCCGCCGGGGTCGCGCCCGGTCCCGCCTGCTGCTGCAACCGCTGGATCCGCTCCCCCATGGGCGGATGCGTGGAGAACAGATGGGACAACGACGCCCCGCTCAACGGATTGACGATAAACATGTGGGCCGTGGCCGGGTGACGCTCCGCCGACTCCATGGGAATCTGCTGGCTGCCCAGCTCCAACTTGGCCAGGGCCGAGGCCAGCCACAGGGGATGGCCGCAAATCCGCCCCCCCGCCTCATCGGCCAGATATTCCCGCGAGCGGGAGACCCCCATCTGAATCAAGGTGGCGGCCAGGGGGGCCAGGATCATCATCAGCAGACCGCCGAGAAAGCCCCCGCCGCCGTTTCCCTCCCCGTCCCGCTGGCCACCGCCGAAAAAGCCGCCGAACTGGGCCAGCAGGGTGATGGCCCCGCCCAGGGTGGCGGCGATGGTGGAGACCAGAATGTCGCGGTTTTGCACATGGGCCAGTTCATGGGCCATCACCCCGGCCAACTCCTGCCGATTGAGCATGCGCAGGAGGCCGCTGGTGGCGGCGACGGCGGCGTGCTGGGGATCCCGTCCGGTGGCGAAAGCGTTGGGCGAGGGGTCGTCGATGATATAGACCCGGGGCATGGGCAGCCCGGCCCGGCCCGCCAACTCCTGCACCAGGCGGTAGAATTCGGGGGATTGATCCGGGCCCACCTGGTGGGCGTTGTACATGGAAAGAACCATGCTGTCGGAGTACCAATAGGCCCCAAAATTCATCGCCACCGCCACCCCGAAGGCGATGACCATGCCGCCGCGTCCGCCGATGGCGTACCCCACCAGCAAAAAGAGCCCCGTCAGCACCCCCAGCAACAACGTGGTGCGCATGAAGTTCATGGAAAAGCTCCTTTTCTCTCCGTAATGGCGATCCGTCCGCGTTCATTTCGATGGCGCTGACCTTGATATGGGCACGCCGACGCCCCTTTGCAAGGGCGTCCATCCGCCGCTGCCGCGCCTGCCAAAACATGCCTTCGCGCCAGACTTTCATGAGGTCACGGCGGACGGAATGCCCGATGAAACAGCCCCCTGGACTTTCCAGGGAATGCTTGCCAAGCCGGGGCGATTCAGGGTTATACTGGTTCCCGGCGTCGGGCCATGATTCTCCATTGGGCTTCGGCGAATGATTTCCGCGCCGCACCGCCGCCATCCCTGGATGCGGGGACATGCTCAAGCAAGCCGTCAAGGAGCCGCTCATGTACGAAAAAAGCATCGAACTATTGAAACAGGCCGTGGCCGATGAGCTGTCGGGGGTGCATCAATACATGTATTTTCATTTTCACTGCGACGACCAGGGGCTGGATCTCATCTCCAACCTGTTCCGCCGCACCGCCATCGAGGAGATGATGCACATCGAGCGCATCGCCGAGCGGATCTTGTTCCTCAAGGGCGAGGTGGAGCTGAAACCCTCCCATGAGCCCGCGAAAATTCTGGACGTGCGGGAAATGCTGGCCGTGGCCTGCCGCCTGGAGTTGCAGAGTATTCAAGACTACAACCAGTGGGCCAACGTCTGCGCCTCCCACTCCGATTCGGTGACGCGGAAGCTGTTCGAGGATTTGGTGGTGGACGAGGAGCGCCATTTTCGTCAATACGATGACGAGCAGGGCAACATCGGGAGGTACGGCGAGAGCTATCTGGCGCAGCAATCCATGGAGCGCAGCCGCAACGTGGCCGCCGCCGCTCCGGTGCGCCAGGGCAAGCCGGGCGCATGACGCAAGGAGCCGTTCCGGAGGCTCGGGGCGGCGCAACGGCGTAAGCCCCGGGCCTTCACGAACCGAAGGGAATCAGCAGACCACCGACTGAGGATTGGCCAGGGCCTGCAACCGCTCCAGGGTTTTGGAGAGGATGGAGAAGGCCAGCGAGGGGTCGGTGTGGAGTTGGCGGATGAGGGTGGCGCGGTCGAGGGTCAAGACCCAGGCGCCGCCCTTGGCGCGGGCGGTGGCGCAACGCTCCCCTTGCTTGACCAGGGAACCCAGGCCGAAGAGATCCCCCGCCTTGAGTACGGCGATGCGCTGACAGCCGCACCCGCCCGGGGACTCCACCATCACCTCGACCTCGCCCTCTTGCACCGAAAAAACCTGATCGCCCTGCTCGCCCTGGCGGAAAATCACCTCGCCGTCGTTGTAGTGACGCCCCATGCGCCGTCCCTTGATCAAACCGTCAATCTTCGGCAATCCGAACATGCCATCCTCCTTTGCTTGCTTTTCGTAGCGCTGGCTTCCCACCGGCGGAAGCGCCTATTTTTTTCCCGTGTCGAGTAGCTAGACAGTGGCGGAGGTCGTCAGGTTTCATTTTCTTCTGTAAATTTTTATAAACATCCGTGGCTTGGGGGGGGGCAATTTTTTACCGTCCCGTCATCGAACGTCTTATTGCTATGCAGCATTTGTGCCGTTATGGTGGTGTCGTTACATTTAAAGATTGCGCATGTCGTCAAGCGGCGCCTGGGTTATGCGACCAATTCCTCAACCACGAAAACGTCATTCCCGCCCCCGAATGCTTAAATCGGGGGCGGGAATGACGGTTCTTTTTGGGAATGGGTTCCTTGCATCTGCAATCTCCGCATGTATAAATTTCAATTGTAACGACTATGATGGTAAAACATTTTTTCTGAGACTTTAGAGTCCAGGTTAATCCGACAATAACTATTCAGCCCCCCCTGGTTCAACCCGTTCCATGGGGGGTGTCATGTCGGCGGGAGCGAGGGGGCTACGCCATCCGGTCAAACGACCCTTCCAACACTCGCTGATAGGCCTCCTGGTGGCGCGCCGTCGCCGGGTCGAGGGAGAAGACGCCTCGGGCGCGCCGCCATCCCGCCTGGGCAAGGCGCGCCCATCGCTCCGGGTCGCGCCACAGGTCGAGAATCGCCTCCGCCAGGGCGTCGGGGCGCTCCACGTCGGTCAATACCCCCGCCCCGCCCCCGTCCAGCACCCAGGGAACCGCCCCGCTACGCCGCCCCCCGA
>JADGAP010000077.1 GCA_015231965.1 Magnetococcales bacterium
CTGGATTCCCGCTTTCGCGGGAATGACGATCTATTTTTGGAATGAGTTCCTCGCTCCCTCAAGTTCCTGGTGTGCATAACTTAATTGGAATGACCATAACGAACCTCCCCCGCCTGGCGCAGCAAGATTTCCAGGGGAAGGGTGGAAAAACCACTCCGCCCCGCCGCCCCATCGATCACCCGGCGGATCATCGCCGCCTCCTCCCACGACAGCCGCCCTGCGGGATTCAGCAGATCCTCCTCGGGAAAATCCCCCTGCAAAAAAATGAGGTTGAAGAGGACGCCCAGTTCCCCGGCCAGGGTGACGGCGGCCTCCAGTTCGCCCAGGGTGGAGCGCATCAGCACGTAGTTCCATTGCACCAACTCCGGGCGATTCATCCGCCGCTGGGCCGCCGCCAAGTGCCGCAATACGGCCATCACCCGCTGAAAATGGCCGCTGCGCCGCACCTTGCGAAAGGTCGCCTCGGTCACGCCATCCATGGAAACGATGAAGCGCACCTCGCCGGGACCGTGGATCAACCCATCCGCCAGTTCCGGGGTGAGCAGCGAGCCGTTGGTGACGATGGCCAGATGTTGAAACGGTGCCAGCCCCGCCTTGATCTCCAACGCCAACGCCGCGAACCCCTCCAGGAAAAAAACCTCCCCCCCCTGCAAGCGCAACGTCGGGGCGTGATCGAGAAAGGGGAGCATCCCCCGGATCAACGACACTGGCAGCACGGCGGGGTCGCCGTGGTTCTGGCGGCACATGAAGCAGTGCTGATTGCACAACAACGACGGCTGAATATCGACGCACAAGGGTCGGCTCTCGATCACCGCCGCCCCCCGCCGCCAGCCGTCGAGAAATCCCTCCCAGTTGCGCCGCGCCTTCTCCCCGTCGCTCCCTTCCCCTTGCCGCTGAAGCCAGTCGGGGGAGATCAGCTCCGGGCATTGATCCACCGCCAGCCGCAACGGGCAGGAGGTCTGACACCCCGCCTCGTCGTACCGTCCGGCGGCGATCAAGGCGCGGATGTTTTGCAGCGGCGGGGCGTTCCAAATCTCCTCCAAGGCTTGCCGGTGGAGATTGCCCAACTCCGTGGTGTTCTGGCAACAGGGCTGAACCTTGCCGTAGGGACGGACAAAGAGATTGCTCCACGGCTGATAACAATAGCGCGGCGGGGCGATCCTCCCGGATTCCATGGTCATCCTCCTCCCCGAAACGCCGCTGCATCCGCCATCACCCGCCGCGCCCTGTGATCCCACAGATGATGGCCATGGACCCACTCGGCGGCGCGGCGGCCCATCGCTTCCAGTTCCTCGGGATGGGCCAGATAGTGCCGCGCCTGCTCGGCGAAATCATCGGAGGTGGCGGAAAGATAGTGAACCCCCGACTCGATCCCCAACCGGGCCAGTTGCTCCGCCCCGGCGTCCAGACGCTGCCGATGGTGCAAGACCACCCCCCCCGCCGCCATGCAGAAAAAAACCCGGAAATGGTTGGCCACTCCGTTGTGCAAATTCAACCGGGTGGCGCGAAACAGCTCCGCCGCCCGCGCTTGATCTTCCAGCCATCCGTGGAAATAAGGGCGAAATTCCGGCCACGCCTCCCACCCCCCCGTACCGTAAAACGCCGCGTTCCGCGAAACCCCCAAGGCAAGTCTCAACGGTTCCATCCGCACCGCCATGCGATGCACCCGGGTGTACACATCGTAGCGCAAGGCGGGATCGGAGAGATCCGGCTCCCCCGTAAACCCCATCTCCCGCAACACCCCCCGGAGCATGTGAATCTGATAGCCGGGATCGGTGAGTTCCGGCGCGGCGACGCGGCCATTGGCGAGGTCGAGGGAGCGCCGTTCCAGAGGGGGCAGAACCTCGCCGAAGGTCGCCCGCCGCCCCCCCTCGACCAGGACGGGACGCCCCAATTCCGCCTCGGACCAGGGGGCGGAGAGGTGGCCGACAAAGGAAAAATCCAGGGATTTATCGGCGGGGGCGGGATAAAAGGTTTCCGGACAGGCGGCGGCGGGCAGCCAGTCGATGCGCTCACCGACGATCCCCCCCCGATCCCGCAACTGGGTAAAATAGGGGATCCAGCCCGCCTCCAGAAAATAGAGCAGCTCGCTGCCGCTGATCTCCTCCTCCCGCTTGGCGTCGAAGTCCACCATCCAGGCGGCGTGGATCGTCTCCCCGGGCAATCCCGGCAACACGTTGCGGGTGCGGTTCATGTCGAAAATCAGGTCGGGACGCCGTTCCCGGGCCAACGCCTCCACCTGGGCGTTTTCCAGCCGCAAGGGGGCGTCGATCACCGCCGCGCCGACGCGGGTGAAGGCGTTTTTCAGGCTTTGGCCCAAAAAACGGTGGAAAAAATCCTCCTTGGGCAGGAACACGGCGATTTTCATGCCCGCCCATCCCGTCGCAACTTGCATCAGGCCTCCCTTCCCGGGCTAAACTCCCCGCCAGGACGGCGTAAATCAAACGTCACGGCCATTTTCCCCGGACGATGCGCCCCTCCTCGCATCCCCTCGGCGGAGAGCCTTCCATGCCCCTCGGACGCTATCAAGCCCAACTGTTCCTTGAACTCTCCCAAAGATTTCCCCTGCAAGGGGCGCTGGGGGCGGTGGGACGGCTCCACCCCTCCATCCTGCGCCGGGGGGAGCTGCGCGCCCTCTTCCGGGAGGCGGGCCGAACCCTTCCCGCCTCGTGGAACGACGCCCCGGACGACGGGCTGGTGGACGAAAGGGAGTTCGCCGCCGCCTTCGGCCTGACCGGCCCCCGCTCCATCGACCGGGACGGCTACGAAGGGGCGGAGATTCTTCAAGATCTCAATCTCGCCCCCCCCGCCGCCGAGCATCACGAACTCTTCGATGTGCTTTACAACAACGGCTCCATGGAACACGTGTTTCACCTGCCCCATTTTTTGCGCAACTGTTTCCACTTTCTCAAACCGGGGGGGATCGTGATTCACTCCACCCCGTCCAACAATCAGGTGGAACACGGATTTTACCAATTCTCCCCGACTTTTTTCTGGGACTATTACACCGTCAATCGCTATCGGGTGTTGGGCTGCCTGCTGGTGCGTCACGCCCCCATGGGCCAACCCTCGGCCCCCACCTTCACCGACTTTTGCACCTTCGACCACCCCCGCCCGGATCCCCTCTACGGAACCTTCGGCACCGAAATTCGCGATGTGGTCTTCGCCGCGCAAAAGACCGAGGAATCCCTGCACGACCAAATTCCCACCCAATTCCGCTACGCCCGACGCACTCCCCGCCCCGGCTGAGCCCCATCCTCCGATGCCAGCGGGCGGGCCAGTCCGTCCCGCCAGTCGTCGATGCGGTGGGCGGCGACGCCGACCCGGTCCAGTTCGCGGCGCAACGAAGCCGCGTCGTAGGCCGGCAGCAGCAACACCCGCCCGTCGTCGCCCAATGCCTGGCGCAACGTTTCGGCATCGAAGGGCTGCGCGACGCACCCGAGGAACCGCTGGCCCCACCAGGGGCGGCGAGGGTCCATCACCAGCCGGACGTTGAGCCCGGAGAGGTCCACCCGGTCCGACACGGTGCGAAAGTGGCGATCGATGGCCGGGAGCAGGACCACCGGGGTCTGCTCCCGGGTCAACCGTTGCACCACCTGGGCGAAGTGGTCCCACAGCGGGGCCATGTGAGGGATCTCCCACACCGGCAGGTGCATTTTGCGGCGGCAACGGTGGCACATCAGATTGATCCCCCGCACCCCGACGAAAGCCCGGTTGGGATCGGGCACCGCCTCTGGATCGCTCCCCGGGGGGTGAACGACGGGATACTCCCCCTCGTCCTCGCACCACTGGCAGCGAAGGCGCAGCACCGACTGCGCCGGACCCACCACCCGCCCCGCCACGAAGCGCGCCCCCCGCTTGCGGTGGTTGGCGTCGTTCAACTCCCGCAGTTCAAGATATTTTTCCCAGTAAAGGCCATCCGGCAGGGCGGTGAAGTTGATGGCCGCCTTGTCGGGGTTCCACAGGTAGCGATCCAGCGGCGAAAGGCTCCGGGTGAACGCCCCCACCTCGCCGATGCGCCCCTCCTGCTTGGCCTTGTGATACAGGGGCGAGCCGGGATAGGGGATGACGGCGCTGAAATCGACGAAGTAGAGTTGATGCCGCTCCTGAAAGTCCAGGGTCTCCTGAAGCGTCTCCAGGGTTTCGGCGGGGTCGCCGTAGAGAAAATTGGCCTGGATGCAAATGCCCGCCTCCCGGGTCAACTGCACCGCCTTGGCAATCTGTTCCGGACGAATCCCCTTCTTCATGCTCCGCAACACCCGGGGGCTGGCGCTCTCGAAGCCGTAGCTGATTTGAAAACAGCCGCTCGCCCGCATCAGCTTCAACAACGCCCCGTCCACCCGATTGACCCGCAACGAACAGCACCATTGAATGTCCAGGTTGCGCTCCGTCAGCAGTTGGCAAAAGCGGCGGATGCGCTCTGGATCCTCGTCGAACAGTTCGTCGTAGATGCCGAAGACGTTGGTGCGGTAGTGGTCGCGATAGCGGGCGATGTCGTCCACCACGTTTTCGATGCGTCGCTTGCGATAGACCCGGCTGGTGGGGTGGAAGCAGAAGGTGCAGCGGTAAGGGCAGGAGCGGCTGGCCACCATGGGCATGGCCCGGCCCAGACCGTACATGGTCAGGTGATGGTCATGAAAATCATCGCTCATGGCGTCGAGAAATTGCGCCATGCCGAAGCCGTCGAAATCCGGCGGGGGGAGGGCGTCCAGGTCGGGAATGGCGGCACGGGTTGCGTTCTGCCGGGGGGTCTCCCCCTCCCACCAGACCAGACCGTCCACCCGGGCAAAATCCTCCCGCCCGGTTTGGAGAAACTCCAGCAACTCCACCAGGGTGACTTCCCCCTCCTCCACCACGCCGAAATCGGGTTTGAGGAGGTTCACCATCTCCAGGGGATCGGCGGAGATCAAGCCGCCGCCCAGCACCACTTTCGCCCAGGGGGCCAGCTCCCGGGTGGTTTGGACGATCCGCTCGGCGCTGTCGATGACCATGGACATGCCCCCCGCCCCCACCACGTCGAAGCGGCGTTCCTGGAGCATCCGGCGCAGCGTCGGCAGCCGTTCGGCGGGGGGCAGGATGTTGAAATTGAGGGTGGAAACGCGATGTCCCGCCTGACGGGCGCAGGAGGCGATGGAGGCCAGTCCCAGGGGGAAGAAGCTGCTTCCGGCCCCGTCGGGAAAACTGGGGCAGACCAGTAAAAGTTCCAAGGCGTCGCTCCCTCTTCGCCCAAAGTTCGTTGGATCGTCGACAATCGATTTCAACCGTCCCGCAACTCCCGCAACTGGCGCAAGATCACCTCCACCCGCTGATCCCAGGTATGCTCCCGATTCACCCGCTCGGCGGCCCGCCGCCCCATCGCCTCCAACCGGGCGGGGTGGCGCAGGGCGTCGGCGGTCTGTTCGGCGAAATCTTCTCGGGTGGCGGAAAGATAATGCTCCCCGGGGAAAAATCCCAACGCGGCCAGATCGTCGTCCTGGTCCAGCAGATGCTGCCGCAAATGGACCAGCCCGCCCCCCGCCCCCAGGCAAAAGAAAAAGCGGAAATGGTTCGCCACCCCATTGTGCAGATGGATCCGACTGGCCCCGAACAGCGCCGCCACCCGGGATTGATCCTCCAGCACCCCCCGAAAATAGGGGCGGAACTCGGGCCAGCTCTCCCAACCGCCGCCGCCGTGAAAGACGGCGTTGCGGGAGACCGCCAGGGCCAGGGAGAGCAGCTCGGCGCGAAAAGCCATGCGGCTCACCCGCACCGACAGATCGTAGCGCAACCGTTCGTCGCTCAGATCGAGGGTTCCGGCATAGCCCAACTCCTGGAGGATCCCTTGGACCAGATGGAGATTCACCCCCGGAAGGTGGGGGGCGTCGAGGAGAAACCGCCCGCTGTTGTAGTCCAGAATGCGCCGTTCCAGCCGGGGAACGAGGTCGCCGAAGCGCAGCGCCCCCCGGGGGGGCTCTTCCAGCAAAATCCGGTTCTCCTCTTCCGCCGTCCAGCGCCCCGGCAGATGGCCGACAAAGGAGAAATCCCACCGTATTTCCCCGTCCATAGGACGAAAGGTCTCCCCGCACGAGGCGGGAGGCAGCCACGCCGCCCGCTCGAAGGAGACGAGGCCCCGGCGGCGCAAATCCTCGAAGGCGGCGACCCAACTCCGGTCGAAGCAATAAAGCAGTTCGCTGTCGGAAAAATCCGCCAGGGCATGGGCGTCGAAGTCCACCATCCAGGCGGCGTGAAGCACATCTCGGGGCAGTTCGGGACGCTGACGGCGGGTCCGGTTCATCTCCAGCACGGCGTCGGGACGCGAGAGGCGGCAAAATTCCGCCAGTTCGACGCCTTCCAGACACAACGGGGCCTCCAGCACCTCCGCCCCCTGGCGGGCCAGGGCGTTTTTCAGGCATTGGGCGAGAAATTGATTGAAAAAAGTCTCCCGGGGCATGAGGACGGCGATTTTCATGCCGCGCCCCCGCGTCCCGTCGCATCGCCCCGCCCCCTCGCTGCTCCTCCTCCCATGGCCGCTCCTCCGCTGTACTACTTATCCCAGAAAATCTTCGCGTCTCGCGCAGATTTTTCCAGAACATGATGAAGTATCTGGAGAAATGGGACTGCGGGTCCAGGGGGATCATCCCCCTGGCGGGTCCAGGGCAGCGCCCTGGGGTTTTGACTTTCGCTTTTGACTTTGCATTTGTTTTTGTTCTTTTGGCGCGCTTTCAAGTGAAGCCAAAGCGTTTTTTGCTTTGGCGCAGCGCGCCCAACGTGATTCGGGCCATCCCTGGCCCTCACCCTTCGGGCTCGCTACGCGAGTCCGATTGTGCAGTCCCTGCACAATCGTCGCCGGAGGCGACCAGATTTTCAAGAAACTCGACCCTTTGGTTGCGGCTATGCCGCGCTGTGTGTCGCGGCTCTCTTATCGGTTGGCCGGGGGGGGAAGTCAAAGGATCGTTGCACCCCGCCCCGCCGCCCCCCGCCCTACCCCGCGGGCGGGAATTCCGTTAAAGTCCCTGGGGCTCGGGTCGAAAGAGACGGAAGGAAGGCCCCACCCCCGACGCCTCGCCGGACCGCCGACCACGCCCCTTTCCCTTTCAACGCCTCCCTCGGGACTTCCCCCCACCGTGCGTATTCTGGGCCTCTCCTTCGACTATCACGAAGCCGCCGCCGTGCTGATGATCGACGGAACCGTGGTCGCCGCCGCCCTGGAGGAGCGTTTTTCCCGGATCAAGCACGATGCCGCCCTGCCCCGCCAGGCCGCCGCCTTCTGCCTAAAGCAGGCGGGAATCCATGCCGCCCAGTTGGACCACGTGGTCCATTACGAAAATCCCCTGCGCAAGTTCGACCGCATCGTGTGGAGCGGGGTGCGAAGTTTTCCCGGCGGGCTGCCTTTTTTGCGCGAGGCCGCCACCTCCTGGTTGCGGGGGGGAAAATTCCGGGTGCGGGAGCGCATCGCCGAGGCCCTGGGGGTGGAGTTGGCCAAGATTTCGTGCGGCGAGCATCACGCCTCCCACGCCGCCTCGGCCTTCTACCCCTCCCCCTTCGACGAGGCGACGGTGCTGACCCTCGACGGGGTGGGGGAGTACGAAACCGCCTCCATCAGTCTGGGGCGGGGCCATCGCCTGGAAAAACTGGGCACCCTCCGCCTGCCCCACTCCCTGGGCCTGTTCTACAGCGCCATGACCGCCTATCTGGGATTTCACGTCAACGGCGGCGAATACAAGGTGATGGGCATGGCGGGATTCGGTCAGCCCACCCATTATCCCGAATTGATGAAACTCTTTCGCCTCCTGCCCGATGGAACCTTCCGTCTGAAGCAAAATTATTTCGATTTCCTCACCCCCCGCGCCCTGCCCTACCGCCCGGCGCTGGTGCAACGGTTCGGCCCGGCCCGGCCCGCCGAATCCCCCTTCGCCCCGGAGGAGGAGGCCGACGAAACGACGCGACGGGCCTCCCGCCATTACGCCGACCTGGCCGCCAGCGTTCAGCGGTGCGTCGAGGAGGTGATCCTGCACATGGCGTCCAAGGCGGTGGCGCGCACCGGGGTGAAAAATCTCTGCCTGGCGGGGGGGGTGGCGTTGAACTCCCTGGCCAACGGGCGGATCCAGCGGGAGCTGGGGCTCCCCCTCTTCGTCCAACCGGCGGCGGGAGACGCGGGGGGAGCCTGGGGGGCCGCCGCCCATCACCATCACCACGTGTTGGGCCATCCCCGGCGGGAACCCGCCCGCTCCGCCCTGGCGGGGGCCGCCCTGGGGCGGGCGTTTTCTCCAGAGGAGCTGCGGGCGGCCCTCGGAGCCAGCGGCTTTCACCGGGTGGAATCCTTTCCCGACGACGCCGCCCTCGTCGAGGAGACGGCCCGACGGCTGGCGCAAGGGGCGGTGATCGGCTGGTTCCAGGGGCGTTCCGAATGGGGGCCCAGGGCCCTGGGCCAACGCAGCATCCTGGCCGATCCCACCCGGCCCGACATGCAGCGCATCGTCAACGAGCGGATCAAGTTTCGCGAACCCTTCCGCCCTTTCGCCCCGGCGGTTCCGGCGGAACGGGCGGCGGAATTTTTCGCCATGCCCCCCGCCGTCGAGACGTGGCGCCCGGAATCCTTCATGTTGGCGGTCCACCGGGTGCGTCCAGAGATGCGCTCCCGCCTACCCGCCGTCGCCCACGCCGACGGCACCGCCCGGGTGCAGGCGGTGCATCGGGAGGTCAACCCCCTCTTTCACCAACTGCTGACCGCCTTCGGAGACCTGCGGGGCGTTCCGGTGCTGCTCAACACCTCCTTCAATCTGCGGGACGAACCCATGGTCGACTCCCCGGCGGACGCCCTCCAAACCTTTGCCTACAGCGACATGGACCATCTGGTCCTGGGCCGTTTTCTCGTCTCCAAGGGGTTGGATTTATGAACCTCGCCGTCATCCTGCCGCCCCACCCCCTGGACCCCGCCCACTGGGAACAGGCCGCCCTCGGAATCGCCCTGCGCCTGGGGGGAACCCCCGCCGACTGGACCCTCCTCGCCCCGACGGACCACCTGGAACGACACCGCCGCGATTTTCCCGCCCTCCCCCTCGCCCCGTGGGAGGCGTCGTCGGTTGGGGAGGGGGGGAGCGTCGTCTTCGTGCAAACCGTCTCCCCCTGGGCGGCGCGGGAGAACGCCCTGGGCTCTCGCCCCCTCCCCCGCTTCACCGTGGATCGCCACGGCGGGGTCCGCCCCCTGGGTCGAGCGGTGGGGCCGGAGGACGATCCCCAGTTGGAATCCCACGTCTTCAATCGCCTCGGCCCCCGGGACGCCCAATCCGCCTGGGCCTACCACTATTTTCCCTGGAGCGCCCTCTATCGCGACGCCTCCTGGGGGCCGCTGGACCCCTTCGGCCATCGCATCCCCCAGGATCTGGAACTGCTGCGGCGACGCGCCCCGAACCACTTCCTCATCGGCGGCTTCGGCGGCTCGGCGGCCTTCGGCTGGGAGTGCCTGCCGGATCAACTCTGGACCCACCATCTGGAAGAGGGACTCAACCGCCATTGCCTCGACCACGGCCTGCCCACCCGCTTCACCGTACTCAATTTCGCCGGACCGGGTCACGTCGTCCTCAACGAAATGTTCCACTACCTGCTGTTCGCCCATCGCCTGCCCCTGGATCTGGTGATCAGCCACGGCGGGACCAACGATCTGTGGAACGGCCAGATGAGCGACCCCTTTTTGCTGGAACACGACATCACCTACCAGGAGTCGCAAGAAGATTGGGCGCAAATTCTCCACGACTCCCGAGACCGGCCCACCGTCTATTCCACCCGGGATGAGGTCCAACGCTCGGTCAATCCGCCGGGGGTCAATCTGCGGGCCTACGTGGCGCGAATCCGGCAGTTTCGCCAACTGGCGGAGGGGAACGGGGCGCGTTTTCTCTGGGGATTGCAACCCATGTTGTTCAGCCGCCCCCGGCTCTCCGACCAGGAGGCCGTGATCCCCACCAAGTGGAAACCCCGGGACGAGGAGCCCCGGCGCCGCCTGCCCCAGCTTTTCGCCCTACTGGAACAAAATCTTCCCCCCGACCTGGCCGAGGCGTTCCTCAACCACCATGCCCGCTTCGCCCGATACGACGACGACGCCACCCTCTTTCGCGACCTCGTCCATCCCGCCCCCGAGGGGCAGGCCCGCATCGCCCGCCATTACGTCGAGCGGATCCGCGACGCCCTCCTCCCCGGCTGGCTGTCCACCCCCCCAGGAGAGACCCGATGACTCCCCCGGCACCCCCCTCCATCCCCCTCCCACCCGAGGGGCCGGAACTGGAGGCGTGGATCGAGCGACAACGGCGGGAGGCGATGGCCCAGCGGTTGGGGTGGGCCCTCCTCTTTTTCTGGCTGGGCCGGGGATGGATCCGACGCACCACGGAAGCGTTGCGCCGGGAAGAGCGGGAAACCCGGGAAGCGCGGGAGAAACGGTCGCCCTTCGTCTACGTCATGCATTGACGATCAAAGCCGTTCCCGCCCCTTGAGGTGGCGGTAGGGCGGTTGATTTTGCAGCCGGTTGTCCTCCAGCGGACCGCCGACGGTAAAATGGTAGAGGCTCTGGAACCGTTCGTCGGTCAACCCCAACCACTCGTGCCAGGCGTCATCGAAATAGCAGCCGATGCCGGTGCCCCGCAGCCCTTCCGCCTCGGCGTTGAGGTAGAGCGCCTGACCGATCATCCCCGCCTCCCAAAACAGCCGCCGATAGTGCCACGCCCCCTGACTCAAGGCGGCGTCGTACTCGGCCAGCAGACCGAGGCTGAAGGCCCCGTCGCCGGCGATCTCCTGGCGGCAGCTGACCCCCTCCGCCCACTCCTGAAAATCCCCCGAGCGCAGCAGATACAAGGGTAAATGGGGAGGCGCCCCCTCCACCCGCCGCCACTGGCAGTCGGCGGCGAAGGCCTCCCGCAGGGGCTCCAACACCTCCGGACGCCGAACCAGGGCGTAGAGGCCGGGAATCATCCCCTCCACCCGGTGGAGCAGGATCAAGGGGTGGACGGCAGGCCGCCAGGGCCAGGCGTCCCACGGGGGAACGCCCCGCCGGGGGAGAAGTCGGTCCATCAGGCGAAAAAAGGCCTCCCGGGGGATCAGGGTGGTTCCGTCGTAACGCTGGGCGCTGCGGCGTTGCCGAATCAAGCGTTCCGCCGTCAACGAGCAAGGGGCGGGAGCGAGGGGGGGCAGCGGTTCGGGCCGCCAGAGCCGCTCGGCACCCGGACCCTCCTTGCGGGCCAAACGAGGGGCCGACTCCGCCACCGGCCAGGTGTTGGCGTGGCGCGAACTCAACACGTTGGGACGACCGATCCAGGTTCCATCCCGCCGCACCAGATCGGCCATGCGCCGCAACCGCTCGGCGTTGCCGATGGGGGGCTCCTGGCACGACGCCCCCACCAGCATCAGCAGATCGGGATGCTCCCCTTCCGCCTCCCGCCGCCGGAAAGGTCCGAGAGGGGCGCGCACGCTCTCCACCTGACCATCCAACCCCAGCAGCGCTTCGATGAGGCCATCGCCGGGTTCGGGAAGAACCCGGGCCCGCCATCCCAGGGTCGCCGCGGCGTACCGCACCGCCGCCGCCGCGTGTCCCACGTCCAACTGACCATAACGATAGGCCCGGTCGCCGTATTTCCACGCCTCCCGCCACAACACCGAGGAGAAACCGAAAATCAGGCACGAGGGGGGCAGAAGCTCCCGCCAGATGGGCACCCCCACCGGGCTGGGCTTCCACCGCTGCTCCAACTGATGATCCCGGCTGACGTAGTGATAGATCCCCGGCTCCAACCCCGCCCCCCCCTCGCGAACCGGGGGGATCTCCGGCAGCAGCACATACCCCTCGGTGGGGTGCAGGTTGCCGCTGGAAGGGTTGCAGCGCACCGCCCAACGCTCCCCCATGACGCTCTTCCATGCCGCCAACCCCAGGGAGAGTTCCAACAACGCCGCCAACCCCCGCAAGTCCAACGGGGCGGGATCCACGGCGGCGGGGCGGTGCAACGTTTCGTGGAGCGTCGGAACCCCGTCCCCCGCCAGGGGCAGAGGGAACTCCGCCGCCCCGGCGTAGACCCGGAAGGGGTCGGGTTGGGTCTCCCAATCCAGATATCCCGGACCAGGGGCGTAGCGCTGGGGCGCATGCTTGCTCCAGCGGTGATAGTCGCGAATGTCGGCGGGAAGAGCGGGAGCGTCGGGGCTCATGGGAGGATCTCCTGGACCAGCGGCAGGCCGAAGGGGTGACGTCCGGTCAGCCGCTCCAAGGCTTCGGTCAGGTTGCGGGCGAATCCCGGGCCGTCCATCAGCGGCGAGTCGGCCATGCGCTGGCGCAGGGCGCGGCGGGAAGGCCGAAGCCCCCCCCGCTCCCCGGCCAGCGTTGCGGCGAGGCGCAGATACTCCTCGGCGTCCCCCGCCACCCACTCGGCGCATCCCACGGCGGTGAGCAGCGTCGCCCCCACCCGGCCGGCGTGGCGGTCGCCCCGCAACGTCACCACCGGAACCCCCATCCACAACGCCTCGCAGGTGGTGGTGGTCCCGTTGTAGGGCAAGGGATCCAGGGCGACGTCGATCCGGTCGTAGAGGGCCAGATGGCCCGCCGCGTCGGGAATGAAATCCCGCAACAGCAGCCGCTCGGGGGGGATCCCATGGGCGGCGAAGCGGGCCTGATGCCACTGCAGCGTCTCCTGGCTGGAGAACGCCCGATGCTTGAGCAGCAGCCGGGAGCCGGGAACCCGATGCAGCAGTTCGGACCACAGGGCGGTGGTTTCGTCGGACAATTTGGCCAAATTGTTGAAGGATCCGAAGACCACGCCCTCTCCGTCGCCCTTCGCTGGAACGGGGTCATCGGAGAGGGGCGGGGCATCGGCGGGGGGCTCGTAGCAGAGGAAGGGGGCCTCCAGACGGAACAGCCGTTCGCTGTAGCAAGCCTCCTCGCGGGGCGAGGGGGGATCGGCGATGGGATCGGTGAGCCGCCAACCGATGGCCGGGGAGCCGGTGGTGGCGGGATAGCCCAGCCAGGAGAGGGCGACGGGGGCGGGGCGATGGGAGAAAAGCCCCAGGCGGTTGTTGGCGGTGTGTCCCGCCAGATCCACCAGCACGTCGAGGCCGTCGGCCCGCACCTGCTCCGCCAGGGCCTCGTCCCCCAGCCCCAGGGTGAGACGCCAACCGTCGGAAAGCCCCCGCAACCGATGGCTGACCTCATCCATTTGCGGCAGATCGGCGTAGCACCAGGGGGAGATCCGGCGGCGGTCGAGGTGGGCCAGCAGCGGCGCGAGAAAATAGCTCACCGAGTGGCGGCGCAGGTCCGGCGAGACGAATCCCACCCGCAGCGGGCGCTCCCCGTCGCCGCCCCCCTCGATCCGCGCCGCCCCGGGGGACGGGGACGGGGCGGACTTCGACGGAACCGCCGCGTGGAGCCGCGCCCACTCCCCCGCCTCCCGGGCGATCTCTTCCAGGGAGACCGACCCATCGTAATTGAGGGCCAGGAGCAGATTGCCCCGGGCCTCGGCAAAGCGGGGGGCCGCCTCCAGGGCCTGACGAAAGGCCAAAGTCGCCTCCGGAATCCGCCCCGCCTCCATCAGCGCGACCCCCAGATTGTTGAGGGCCGGGGCCAGGCGGGGAACCAGGGCCAGGGCCTGACGCAACGCCCGCAGGGCGGCGTCGAAATCCCCCCGCTCCCGCAGCACGATGCCCAGATTGCACCAGGCGTCGGCGTAGTTGGGGTAAAGGGTCGTCGCCCGGCGGTAGGCGGCGATGGACGCCTCCCAGCGCCCCGCCGCCGCCAGGGCGGTTCCCAGATTGTTGAGGGTTTCCGGCTGATCGGGGCGCAGGCGATTGGCCTGCTCCAGCAGCGCCGCCCCCTCCTGCCGCTCCCCCATCGTGGAGAGCAGCGTCCCCAGATTGTTCATCGCCTCGAAGGAGCCCGGTGCCAGACGCAACGCCTCCCGCAGCGCCGCCGCCGCCTCGTCGGAACGCCCCAACTCCCGCAGCGCCACCCCGAGATGGTTCCAGGCGTCGTCGTAGGCGGGACGCAACCGGATCGCCTCGCGATAGGCCTTGACCGCCTCTCCCAGTCGTCCCAACGGCCTCAGGGTATTGCCCAGATGGTTCCAGGCCTCCGGGGCCAGGGTGGGAAAGCGGGTCGCCTCGCGGAAACAGCCCAGGGCCGCCTCCCCCTTTCCCAATCGAATCCAGGCGGCACCCAGGTTGAGCAGCGCCTCGGGATAGTCGGGACGGAGCCGCAACGCCTCCCGCAGCGCCTCCGCCGCCTCGCCATGCCGCCCCATCCGGGCCAGGGCCGTTCCCAGATTGCCGTGAATCTCCGCCGACTTGGGATCCGCCCCCCGGGCCTGTTGGAGCAGGGCGAGGGCCGGTTCGGGATGGCCGGTTTGCAGCGCCAGCACCCCCAACTGGTGCAACGCCTGGGCGTGGCGCGGCTGCCGCGCCAAAATCTCCCGATAGCCCGCCTCGGCCTCGGCCCAACGCCCCGCCCGATGGCTGGCCTGAGCCGCCTCGAAGCGGGCTTCCACCCCGCCCGCCGCCGCCCGGACGGGGGTTCCCTCGCGGGCTTGAGCCCGTCTTTGTTGTCTGTTCATGGCGCGCTGACCGTATATTCCTTTACCAGGGGGCGGATTCCGCCGTTATTCTGATGTGTTGAAGCTCTCGACCACCGGCCCAGGCGATGAAGGGATCTCCCCTTGCCCACCCGCGACACCCCCGCTGACCTCCCGCCCGTCTCGCCTTTCTCCCCCGGCGAACGAGGGCGGCTGGCGTGGGGCGCGCTGCTGTTCCTCCTGGCCTTCGTCGCCTGCGCCAGCGGGATCCGGACCCGCGCCCTCCAGGGACTGCCCTGGTCGGCGCTGGGGGGACTGGGGGACAAACTGGCGCTGCTGGAGCGGCAGAAGGAGCGGATCGACCTGATTTTTCTCGGAACCAGCCGCATCAACCAGGGGGTGGATCCGGCGGTCTTCGATCTCGCCCTGGCGGAGGGGGGGCTGCCTGGGGTGCGCTCCTTCAACCTCGGGGTGGAACATTTAAACCCGGTGGAGGCACTGTGGACCCTGGAACGCATCGCCGAGATGAAACCGCCCCGGCTGCGCTGGATCGTCACCGAGTTGCCCGTCTCCCGTTATCAGGCGTTATGGGAAAACCGTCACGCCCTGCGCTACCGCGCCCTCATCACCCTGGATGCCCTGCCGCGCTATCTGGAGGACATCCGGCGTCAGCCCATCCTGCTGCGTCATCGGTTGGTGGACGGGGCGCTGTTCGCCGCCGCCGTGGTTTACGACCGCTCCGCCATCGGGCTGTTGAGCCGCCGACTCTTCCCCCTGGCCTCGGAGGCGTTGGAGCTCAATCGCCCCATGCCCCGCCAGGAGGAGCTTGGCCAGGGATTTTACTACGACTACATGGCCGGTCGCCTCCCTCCCGCGGGCATGGCCCCGGAAAAGGCGGAAACCTGGGCCGCCCAGGCCGTCGCCCAGATCGATACGTGGAAGGCGGCCTACGCCCCCCGCAACGGGCGGGGGCACTTCGCCCGACTGCGGCCGTTGCTGGAGGGGATTCGGGAGAAGGGGTATCAACCAGTGTTGATCTCCGTGCCCTCCGTCGTCTCCTACGCCATCTCCCAACCGGTGACGGAGGAGACGCGGCGCGCCCTGCCCGACGTTCCGGTGTTCGATTTCAACGATCCCAGGCGATATCCCGCATTCTATCAGGGAAAGCATCTGTTCGGGGCGTCTCATTTGAACGCGGCGGGCGCGGCGCTTTTCTCCCGCCTGCTGGCCGAATCGCTGCGCCCCCTTCTCACCCCGACGCCGCCTCCCGTCCATGACTGACGCCGCATTTTTTCCACCCCGGGAATCGTCCCCCCCCTCGCCCTCCTCCGGAAAATGGCGCGTCGCCCTTTATCTCGCCCTGTTTTTCATGGGATTCGCCCTCACCGCCGGGGTTGTCCACTGGTGGGGCCTGGAGCGCCCCCCCCTTCCCTCGCTGGGCATCCTGGAAGACAAGTTGAAGCTGATCCACCGGCAACGGGATCAAATCAATGTGATTTTTCTGGGAACCAGCCGCACCGACATGGGGATCCATCCGGAATCCTTCGATCAAGCCATGGCGGAACAGGGATGCCCGGGCGTCTATTCCTTTAATTTCGGGATCGAGCATCTGAACCCCATCGAGGCCCAATGGGCGTTGAACCGCATCGCCGAAATCGCCCCGCCCCGCCTGCGATGGATCGTCGCCGAACTGCCGGTCTCCCGCTATTATACGATGTTCAACAATCGCTTTTCGATGCGTTACCGGGTGATGCTCGGCTGGGAAAACCTCCTCCCCTATCTGGAGGACATCCGACGGCAACCGATCTTGCGACGGTATCAACTGAGAGACGCCGGATGGCTGCTGGCGACCATGGTCGTGGATCGCTCCGGCATCGGGCTGTTGAGCCGTTCGTTCTTTCCCCTGACCTCCCTGAAGGATCCCTTCCAGGCCCCCGACGACTCCCTCCTGAAGGGCTCCGGGCGGGGCTTTTATTTTGATTACATGGCGGGAAACCTGCCCAAGCCGGATCGGGCCGCCCGATCGGCGGAACGGTGGATCGCCCGGCAAAAGGTCTACATCGACAGTTGGAAGGACGAGTACGCCGCACGCAACGGCAAGGGGCATTTTGCCCGGGTTCGCCCGCTGTTGGAAAAAATCATCGAATATCGCTATCAACCGCTGCTGATTTCGCTCCCCGCGATCAACGCCTACGCCCTCTCCCAGCCGTTGATCGCCGAGGTCAACCGCTGGCGGCCCGAACTGCCCACCTTCGATTTCAACCACCCGGACCATTGGCCCGAGTTTTTCCGGGCAGAGCATTTGTTCGGGGGAGCGCACCTCAACGAAAAGGGGGCGGCCCTCTTTTCCCGCACCCTGGCGGTCTCCCTCTGCCCCGTCATGGCCCGGGATACCCCCCCCCCCCCCCCCCCCCCCCCCAC
>JADGAP010000078.1 GCA_015231965.1 Magnetococcales bacterium
AGGCGGGGGATTCGGGGAGGGGAGGGGTCATGACGGCTCCTTGGGCAGCAACAGACGAACGATCGTTCCTTCACCCGGACGGGTCTCCACCACCAGACACCCGCCGTGTTCCTCCACCATTTCGTGGGTGATGAAGAGTCCCAGGCCGGTCCCTTTCCCCACCGGTTTGGTGGTGTAGAACGGGTCGAAAATGCGGGGCAGCGCCTCGGGGGGGATGCCGCAACCGGAATCCCGCACCGCGATTTCCACTGCGGGACTCCGCGCAAGGCGGTCGGTCCATCCCACCACCAGACGCCCCCCTTCCACCCCGGGTTCCCATTCCGGGGGTTCCGCCAACTCCCGGGCGATGAGCTTCACCTCTCCCGCCCCATCCACCGCGTCCACGCCGTTTCTCACCAGATTGAGCAGCGCCTGCCGCAACCGTTGTCCATCGGCCCACACCCTCAACGAATCGGGGGCCTCGAAGGTGAGGAGAACCTCGGCGGGAATTTGCGGTCGCAGCAGCCGCGTCGTCTCCTCCAGCAGCGGTCGCACCGCCGCGCTTTCCCGGCGGGAGGGGCGGTCCCGGGCGAAATCCAGCAGGCTGCGGACGATGGCGGCGGCCCGCAGCGTCTGTTCGTCGATCTGCTCCAGCAGTTCCCGTTGCAGGGGGGTGGTCTCCGGCTCCTCCAACAAAATTTGGCACGAGGCCCCGATGTTGGAGAGGGGATTGTTCAGCTCGTGGGCCACGCCGGAGAGCATGGTTCCCAGGGCGGCCAGTTTTTCCGAACGCACCAGATCTTTTTGTCGCGCCTGCAACTCCCCCAGCATGCGGTTGATGGCTTGGGTGACCGAAAGAATTTCTTGATCCCGGGAGGGGGGCTCGACGCGGCGAATCTCCCCCTCGGCGATGCGTCGCATGGCCGATTCCATGGCCCGCAGGGGTTGGGTGACCATGCGGGAGAGGATGCGCCCCGCCAGTCCCGCCATCAGCGCCAGGGCCGCGATGGCGGTCAACAGCAGCCGCCGATGTCCCTCCAGGGCCACCCGCAGCAACGCCTGATCCCGTTCCGCCAAATGTTCCGCCGTGGTGGCCAGCGCCTTGCCCGATTGTCGCGCCGCCTCTTCCAACGCCGCCTCCGTCTCTCCCGCGTCGTCGCGCCGGTCGGCGTCGGCGCAGGCTTCCATGAATTGGCCGTAGCGGGCGAACTCCTGGTGCAGAGCCTGCCGCTGGGGCGGGGGAAGCACGGCGGCGAAGGCCGCGCCATGACGTTCCGGCAGGCGGGCCGCCGCCTCCCGCCAGCGGCGGTTTTCTCGCAAATCCTCCGGCTTGCGGTAGAGGAAATAATTTTTCTCGTAGCGACGCATTTCCAGGATGTGGTTGAGAAATTCCGAAATGCGGGCGCTTTCGCCGGTCTGCCGCTCCAGCCGCAGCAGTTCGACGAAGGCCAACAGCGACAGGCCGATGATCAGCACCCCGATGGCGGCGTAGCCCAGGGTGATCTTGCGGCGCAGGGAGGTGGGATGAGACATGGAGTGTTTCAATTTGAAATGGTTCTGTTTCGTTCTGCAACGATTACGAATATCCAGCATTTTGTGCGTCTTTTCAAGGAACTTTGCCATGGTCCGAGGGGGGGGAGGGCGCGTGTATTGCAAAATGCAATGGCATGTCCTGGAGCGGAGGCCGTTCTGTCGCGGTAATTGATTGATATTGAATGAACTATCCCATTGGCCTGAATCGTGCGGTAGGAGATATACGGTCCGCAAGGGCCTGCGCGGGGCGGAAAAGGTTCGGCCCCGGCCTCCAGGAGAGACGGTCATGAAAGAGACATTGAGCCCCCTGCAGCGCCTGTTCGCCGCCGCCGGATTGGCGGAGGAGGGGGAGCGGGAATTGGCCCTGGAACTGCTGCGGCAGGGGCGATCGACTGCGGCGAATCCGAAAGAGGAGGCGGGGGGCCAGCTCCCCCCTTCGGTGGCGAGGCGGAGGGTGCCCGCCACCTGATGGCCCCCAACGCCGCCATGGAGACGACCCGGGGTTGGGTGGTGCTGGTGCTGAAAGGGGCGGGAAGCAGCCCCCGTGTGGCCCGCTACGCCCTGCACCTGGCGGGACGGATGGAGGCTGGGTTGGACGTGCTGCTGCTCAGCGCCCGGGGGCGGGAGCCCAATCTGCTCAAGGCGTTGCGGCGTGAGGCGGCGGGGGCGGGGATCGACTGCCGCTTGACCCGCCTGGCGGAGGAGGATCCCTGGCGGGCCATGGGGCGATACGCCCACGACCATCGCCGGGTGCTGATGGCGGTGGTGGACAGCGACGATCTCCCCCCCCAGGGCAAGGAGGGGGTGGGCCGATCCCCCTTTCCGGTGACGGCGGTCAAGGCCGCTTCCCTGGCGGGAGGCGAATCGTGAAGCGGGCGGCGAGGAATCCGGATCACTGCGTGGTGGAACGAGGACGAACCTTTCATGGATGCGCTTAAACGGTTTTTGCCCTTTCTCAACTGGTTTCCCATGAGCGCCGCCCGGATGCGGGGCGACGCGCTGGCGGGAATCACCGTGGCCCTGGTGTTGATTCCCCAATCCATGGCGTATGCCCAACTGGCGGGGTTGCCGGCTTATTACGGACTTTATGCCGCCTTTTTGCCGGGATTGGTGGCGGCGGCCTTCGGCTCGTCCAAGCAGTTGGCCACCGGACCGGTGGCGGTGGTGTCGCTGCTCACCGCCTCGGCCCTGGTTCCCCTGGCCCCGGTGGGGAGTGAACAGTACGTGGCCCTGGCCATCGGCATGTCGCTGATGGTGGGGTTGACCCAACTGCTGCTGGGGCTCTTTCGCCTCGGCGTGGTGGTCAATTTTCTCTCCCACCCGGTGATCGTCGGCTTCACCAACGCCGCCGCCCTGATCATCGGACTCTCCCAACTGTCGAAAATTTTCGGCGTTCCCATGGGACGCAGCGAACATTTTCTCAACGACATCTTGGGGGTGTTGCGGCAGGTGGGCCACACCCACTGGCCGACCATGCTCTTCGGCGCGGCGGCCTTCGCCCTGATGTTCCTGCTGAAAAAATACCGCCCCAAACTGCCCAACGTGCTGATGGCCGTGAGCCTCGCCACCGTCGCCAGTTGGTTTCTGAACTTCAAGGGGATGGGCGGCGCGGTGGTGGGGGAGATTCCCCAGGGGCTCCCCTCCCTGTCCCTGCCCGCGATGACGCTGGAACAGGCGGCGCAATTGGCCCCCAGCGCCCTGGTGATCTCCCTGGTGGGGTTCATGGAGGCCATCTCCATCGCCAAGGCGATGGCCGCCCAGAACCGGGATCGGCTGGATCCCAACCAGGAGTTGATCGGTCAGGGGTTGGCCAACCTGATGGGCAGCCTGAGCCAGGCCTATCCCGCGTCGGGCTCCTTCTCCCGGTCGGCGGTCAACTTCGGAGCCGGGGCCAAGAGCGGCCTGTCGTCGGTGTTCACCTCGCTGATGGTGCTGGCGACGCTGCTCTTCCTGACGCCGCTGCTCTACCACTTGCCCCAGTCGGTGCTGGCGGCGGTGATCATGATGGCGGTGGTGGGGTTGATCAACTTCAAGGCGATTGTCCACGCCTGGCAGGCCCATCCCCACGATGGTTTGGCCTCGGGGGTGGCTTTCCTCGCCACCTTGGGGTTCGCGCCCCACCTCGACAAAGGCATTCTGGTGGGGGCGGGGTTGGCCCTGGGGCTCTATCTTTACCGCACCATGCGCCCCCGGGTGGCGGTCCTCGGACGGTTCGAGGATGGCACCCTGCGGGATGTGCGGATCCATCCCCATCTGCCCACCGATGATCGCATTGTGGTCCTTCGGTTCGACGGACAGCTTTTCTTCGCCAACGTCGCCTACTTCGAAGACTCCCTGCTCAACGCCCTGGCGGACAAACCCCACACCCGCTACGTCCTGGTGGTGGGGGATGGCATCAACCAGTTGGACGCCTCCGGCGAGGAGGTGATTCACCATCTGGTGGAGCGACTGCGGGGCAACAACGTCACGTTGCTCTTTTCCGGACTCAAGCGGCAGGTGTTGCAGGTGTTGCGCCGCACCCATCTGTTTGAAACCCTGGGCGGCGACGCCAATTTGTTCCCCACCGAAGCCATGGCGCTGGAATCCATCTACCGGCGGATGAAGGAGGACGGCGCGGGGGAGGGCGGGGAGGAAAACAGCGCTCCGTTTTTTCCCCTGTTGCCAAAGGTGGGAATGATCGGGCAAAATAATCAAGCCCCCACGCTCCTTTCAGCGGCTGGGTCGCGAGAGTAGCCACGACGACGATGCCATCCTCCGGCGGGGCGGGTCTTCACCCGATCCCCGCTGGACTCTTTTTTTCCTCGACACCCCCCACCGAGACGGGATCTCCGATTCGCTCATGCATCAACTGCCGATTTTGTTGTTTCTGCCGCTGCTGGGGGCGTTGGGCGTCGCTTTTCTCCCGGCGCGGTGGTGGACCTTCGTTCGACCCCTGGCCCTGACGGCGTCGGGGGGGGCGCTGCTGTTGGCCTGGAGCCTGCTGCGGGAGTTCGATGGTGCCTCCGCCTCCCTGCAACTGGTGGCCCATTCGGTGTGGCGGGCGACGATCAGCGGCCATTTCGCCCTGGGGGTGGACGGCTTCTCCCTGCCGATGGTCTTGCTGGGATCCCTGCTCTGTTTCGTCGCGATGCTGGCCTCCGCGGGGATCAAGGAGCGGGTGCGCAGCTACCACGTCCTCATGCTGTTGCTGGAGGCGGGGATGCTGGGGGTGTTTCTTGCCCAGGATTGGACCCTGTTCTACATTTTTTGGGAATTGACCCTGATTCCCCTCTTTTTTCTCATCGAACGCTGGGGCGGGGCCAATCGCCACCACGCCGCCCTCAACTTTGTGTTGTACACCATGGGGGGATCGGTTTTTCTCCTCATCAGCCTGCTTCTGGCCTTTGACGCCGCCCCCAGCGGAACCTTCGCCATGGAGGAGATGGCCGTCGCCCTGAAAACCCTGCCGGTCAAGAGCCAGGTGCTGATATTTCTGGGATTTCTCATCGGATTCGGGGTGAAGATGCCGATCTTCCCGCTCCACGGCTGGCTCCCCCTGGCCCACGTGGAGGCCCCCAGCCCGGTGAGCATTCTGCTCTCCGGGGTGTTGCTGAAGATGGGCTCCTATGGCTTGATCCGCGCCGCCGCCCTGTTGCCTGGGGCGGTGGCGGCGTTGCAGGGGCTGCTGGCGGCCCTGGCCTTCATCAGCCTGCTCTACGGCGGACTGCTGGCGTGGCGTCAGACCGATCTCAAGCGGATGATCGCCTACTCCTCCATCAGCCACATGGGGGTGGTGCTGGCGGGCATCGCCTCGCTGACCGCCGCCGGGCTGACCGGGGCGGTGATGCAGATGGTGGCCCATGGTCTGGCGGCGGGTTCGTTGTTCCTGCTCATCGGGTTGCTCTACCACCGCACCCACACCCGGGAGGTGAGCGACTACAGTTCGTTGACCGAGGTGGCACCCCGGTTCGCCTTTTTCACCATTTTGGCCTTCGCCGCCGGGGTGGGGATGCCGGGAACCGCCGGATTCATCGCCGAACTCCACGCCCTGGTGGGGGGATTCCAACGCTGGCACGGTTGGGCGGTGTTGCTCAGTCTGGGCATGTTGGTGGGGGCGGCCTATTCGTTGCGCACCATCGCCCGCCTGTTTACCGGACCGACTCGTCCCGAGATGCGTTCCATCCCCGACTTGCGGGGGGTGGAGTTGGCGGCGGCGGCGGCGCTGGGGGCGGCCATCGCGGCCTTGGGCGTGGTTCCCGCGCCGGCGTTGGGGTTGATCGCCGCCTCGGTGGAGCGATTGACCCTCACCCTCTCCGGTCATCTGTAAACGGTTCGCCAAACGGTTCGCCAAACGGTTCGCCAAACGGTTCGCCAAACGGTTCGAAGGATCGGCCCGATGTCCGCTTCCCACGCCCACGCCCACGACGACGCCGGTCGCTCCCCAGGGGATATCCGCCAGCGGTTGCGTCATCTGGCCGAACATCTGGAACACGTGCTGCCCGGCCAAGCCCCGCTGCGAGATTTCGTCCATCACAACACCCTCCACGGGTATCAACAACTCCCCTTTCCCAAGGCCTTGGCTTCCTCTCGTCGGGTCACCGGGATTTACGGCTACCTGCCTTCCGAGCAACTGCGTCAGGCCTTTCAGCAGGGCCGGGCGCGGGTCGAGGAGTTGGACGAGGAGATCGTTCGGGATGGAGAGTTGGCGGCGCAACGGGTCATCGCGCCGCTGCGCCGGGGGCCGTTGCATCGTTTGGAGGTCTACCGGGCGGCCATTCTCCATGACTTGACCCCCATCACTCCGGCGCAACTGACGTGGCGCATCGTCGAAGAGCAGGCCCTGACCCGCATCCAGTCGGATGTGAGCGAGGAGAGCCGCCGACAACTGCGGCAGTCCGCCGGGGGGGCGATCGGCGAGCCGGAGCTGGTGGGCGACTTGTGGCGCGCCTGCCTGGCGGCGTTGGAGGTCGAGGAGTCCTCCCTTCATCCCGAGGAGCTGGTGGATCTTTCGCCGACGCAGGCCCGTCAGTGGCTGGCGCGGTTGGACCCTCCCTCTCGGGAGAAGAGCGGCGAGGGGGCGGCGCGGCGCGCCCAGTGGGAGTTGCATCGGGAGGTGGATCGGCTGCTCAACCGGCTGATGGGCTGGGTGGGGCCGGAGTGGACCTTGCGCCGGGCGTTGTTGGCCCTTACCGGCGTGGACCTGATGGACGACCTCCGCCCCGGACTGTTGCGCCATCTGGCGGCCTTTTTGGATCATGGGCTGGCCTCCTGGATCCCGGAGCGGCGGGAGGAGGGGTTTTACGCCCTTTGGCGGCGCTCCGCCCTGGAGGATCTCACCTTCATCCCCGATGACCTGCCCGACTGGCGGGAGGAGATCGAAAGTTTCAGCGGCGACGCCCTGGAAGCCATCGTCCAGGCCCTCTCCCGCCTGGGATTGCCGGAAAAAGCGTGGGAATCCTACCTGGAACGGTTGGCCCTGGAGTTGCCCGGCTGGTCCGGCATGGTGATGTGGCGCCATGTTCGCCCCGGCTACCAGGGGCTGCCCCAGGTGGAGATGCTGGAGTATCTGGCGGTGCGGCTGCTGTTGGAGCGGCTTTACGCCATGGGGTTGTGCCGTCGAATGTGGCGGGTGGAGCCCCGGCTGGAGACCCTGCGCAGCCATTTTCGCGCCCATGGCCCGGAATTTTTCGCCCGCTGGATGCTCTTCAACGAGCCCTTGCCGGAATATCTGGCCAGCCGGGCCCAGCGATTGCTGCGCCAATCCCCCGAGGATCCGGCGGATGAGGGGCCATGGGGGGATTTGGCCCAGCGCATCCAGACCTGGCGGTTCTCCCCCGAGGCCGAGGGGGGCAAGGAGCGCACCCCCCAGGGTCACGCCTGGCCGCTGTTCCGCCTGGCCCAGCATGTGGGGGTGAGCGGCGGGGAGCTGCGCGCCTTCTCCCCCGCCCAGCGGGCGGAGCTGTGGGAGTGCCTGGAGCGGATGGACGACGAGCGGATCGGCTATCTGGGGTTGCTGGCCTACGAACGACGCTATCGCGAGGAGATCTTCCACGTCCTCTCCCACAACCACGGGCGGGGGCGTTGGGCGCGGCGGGAGAGTCCCCCTGCGGCGCAGGCGATCTTTTGCATGGACGACCGGGAAGAGGGGATCCGCCGTCATCTGGAAGAGAGCGATCCAGAGGTGGAAACCCTGGGAGCGGCGGGATTTTTCGGCACGCCCATCTGGTGGCGGGGCCTGGATGACGCCGACTCCGTCGCTCTCTGTCCGGTGGTGACGGTCCCTTCCCATGATCTTCGCGAGGTTCCCCCCGAGGGGCCGGAGGCGGCGGCGCGCCACGCCCGCCATCAGCGCCGACGGGAGCAGCGTCTGACCGTGCTGGATCACGTGCAGCAGGGGACGGCGCGGGGTCTGCTCTCCCCCCTGATGACGGCGGCGGCGGCCCCGGCGGGGTGGCTCCAGTTGGTCGGACGGCTTTTCCTTCCCCGGGCCTTCGGTCAGTGGGTGAAGGGATTGGAACAGCGTTGGGATCCCCCGGTTTCCAGTCGGGTCGCCCTCACCGCCCGAGAGGAGCGCCCCGCCTCGCCCGAGGCCCCGCGTCTCGGCTTCACCGACGCCGAGCAGGCCGACCGGGTGGAGGGGTTTCTGCGGACCATCGGCCTGACCTATGGTTTCGCGCCCATCGTGGCGGTGATGGGCCACGGTTCCAGCAGCCGCAACAATCCCCACCTGGCGGCCTACGACTGCGGGGCGTGCAGCGGTCGCCACGGCGGACCCAACGCCCGGGTTTTCGCCGCCATGGCCAACCGTCCCGAGGTGCGGGAGACCTTGCGTCAGCGACGGATCGACCTTCCCGACGGAACGTGGTTTCTCGGGGCGGAACACAATACCGGCGACGAAACCCTGGAATGGTACGACCTGGATGTCCTTCCCGAGTCGGCCCGCGCCCCCTTCGAGCGGCTGCGCCAAGCCCTGGAAAACGCCCGCAAGGGATCGGCCCACGAACGGGCGCGACGTCTCGCCTCGGCCCCGCGCCATCCCACCCCGGAAGAGGCCCTGGCCCATTTTCAGGGGCGGACCCAGGACATCAGCCAGGCCCGGCCGGAGTTGGGCCACGCCACCAACGCCGCCGCCCTCATCGGACGGCGCTCCGTCACCCAGGGGGCCTTTTTCGACCGGCGGCTTTTCCTCATCTCCTACGACCCCACCCAGGATCCCGAGGGCAAGATTGTGGAAAACATCCTGCTCAACGCCGGACCGGTGGGGGCGGGCATCAGCCTGGAGTACTACTTTTCCACGGTCAACAACGACCGCTTCGGCTGCGGCAGCAAGGTGACGCACAACGTCACCGGCTTGATGGGGGTGATGGAGGGGGCCTCGTCGGACCTGCGCACCGGCCTGCCCAAGCAGATGATCGAAATTCACGAGGCGATGCGGCTGCTGGTGGTGGTGGAGCAGCGCCCGACCATGCTCACCGCCATCTATCAGCGGCAACCGGCGTTGCAAGAGCTGGTGGGCAACGGGTGGCTGCAATTGGCGGCCCTGGATCCCGTGGATGGAGGGATTCATCTTTTCCGTCCCGGCGAGGGGTGGCGTCCCTGGCGGGGGTCGGCGGAGCCGCCGCCCCGGGTTCGTCGTTCCAGCGAATGGTACGCCGGCCACGACGGCCCCCTGCCCCCCGCCCTCATCGCCCAACCCGGAGAACAGGTCCATGGGTGAGACCCTGCAACGGCTTTGCTGGTTGATTCCCCTGGCCCCCTGGTTGGCCGCCTTGTGGATCGGCGTGGGCTACGGCGTGGGGCGCTCGCGGGGCGAGGCGGGGGAGAAAACCACCGCCCGCGCCGCCTTGGGGGGGATGGGGGCGTCGCTGCTGCTGCTGCTGGCCCTGGATCTCCAGGCTTGGATGACGGGAGCCCCGCCCGGCGAGGTTGACTTTCATGCCTGGCTGGAGAGCGGTCCCCTGCGCATCGGGTTCACCTTTACCCTGGATCGCTTGGCCCTGGCGATGGCGACCTTGTCGGCGACCATCTCCCTGCTCACCACGCGATTTTCCGTCCATTACCTCCATCGGGAGGAGGGGTTCCAGCGCTTTTTCGCCATTCTCTCGCTGTTCAACGGGGCGTTGCTGCTGCTTTTTCTCTCGGGAAACGCGGTGCTGGCCTTTGCCGCCTGGGAGGTGATGGGGGTCAGCTCCTGGCTGCTCATCGGCTACGCCTTCGACCGGCCGGTGGCGACGACCAACGCGGTGCGGGCCTTCGTCGCCAATCGGTTTGGCGATGCGGGCTTTCTCGTGGGCGTGGCCCTTTCGGTCCACTGGCTGGGGACGGTGGAATGGAAGGCTCTGCTGAGCAGCGCCGAGCGGTTGGATACCATGCAATCGGGATTGATCGCCGGGGGATTGTTGCTGGCCGCCCTGGCCAAGTCGGGGCAATTTCCCTTCGCCGCCTGGATCGCCCGCGCCCTGGAGGGGCCGACCCCCTCCAGCGCCATTTTTTACGGTTCGATGATGGTCCACGCCGGGGTTTTTCTCACCTTGCGGCTGGAGCCCCTGATCCTTCACGCCCCGCTGATGATGGCCCTGCTCTTCCTGATGGGGGGGCTGACCGTGGGCTACGCCCTGGTGTGCGGCTGGGTGCAAAGCGACGTCAAGAGCCTGCTGCTCTTTTCCACCCAGTTGCAGGTGGGGTTGATGTTCATGGCCTGCGGCCTGGGATGGTTCGAGCTGGCGGGATGGCATCTGGCGTTGCACGCCCTGTGGCGCTCCTGGCAGTTTCTGACCTCGCCGGAATTCATGCATGGCATGGTCCGACCGGCGTGGAAGCCTCCTGGCTGGGTCCAAGGGCAGACCCGGCTCCACGCCGCCGCCTTGCAACGCTTTTGGCTGGAGCCCATGGCCGACGCCCTGCTGGTCCGTCCCACCGAATCCCTGGGGCGTGACGCGCAAAGTTTCGATGACCGTCTGGTCAATCGCATGGTGGGGCTTCCGGGAACCGCCGGGGCGGTGGCCTCGCTGGCCGATTGGGAGGAGCGGACGGAGGGGGGCGAAGAGAGCTGGGACGTCTCCGCCGCCGCCGCCGGGGGACGGGGGGTGATGGGGCGTCTGCTGGAGCGGATCTCCCACGCCCTCCATTGGTTCGAGGAGCGTTTGGTGTTGCGGGGCGGCGGCGAGGGGTTGCTCTCGGCGTTGCACCGGGTGGGGGTCTACTTTCTCCTGGCCGACCGGCTGCTCAGCCGCCCCCGCTACTTGATGGTGTTTATCGCCGTGACCTTCATCGTGATTCTTTAGGGACGCATGTTCGCCAACCTCACCAGTCTCGCCGGGTTTGACCATCCGCCGATTTTGTTCCTGCTGCAACTCCTGCCCGCCGCCGGAGCGGGGGCGCTGCTGCTGATCCGTCGGGAGGCGTGGATCTTCCCCCTGGCGGTGGGCGTTGGCGTCCTGGAGTTGGCGGGGGCGATCGAGCTGTTTCACCTGTACGATCCGCTCATGTCGGGCTGGCAGTGGGTGGAGCATCAGCCCCTGGTGGGATTTTTCGCTTATTCCGCCGCCGCCGACGGCATGACGGTGTTGTTCATGCTGCTCACGGCGTTTCTCACCTTGATGGCAGTGGTCTACGGTCGGGTGCGCCCCTTCGCCCCCCGGAATCGCTTTTTCGCGGCGGTATTGGCCAGCGAGGCGGCCTTGATGACCCAGTTCGCCACCCTGGATCTGCTCTGGTTCGTCCTCTTTTCCGGGGTGCAGACGGTGTTGGCGGGCTATCTGATGCACACCTGGTCCGACGCCCCGGAGGAGGGACCGGCCCTCACCGGCTATTATCAGTTCATGGGCATCGGCCATGTGCTGTTGTTGGCGGGGACGATCTTGCTGGGCTGGATCCACGCCGACGCCCTTCATCAAGGGTGGCGCTTCGACTTGCCCGCCCTGATGGGGGCACCGATTCCCATCCTTTTTCAGGGCAGTCTCTTTTTCTTGCTGTTTTACGGCTTTGGGGTGCGCATTCCGTTGTTTCCCCTCCACGGATGGTTGCCCGCGGTGGCGGAACACGGCACGGTAGCCCCCGCCCTGGTTTTCATCCTGGGGTTGAAAACCGGCTTTTTCGGACTGTTGCGGTTCGTCTTTCCGCTGCTGCCGGGGGCGGTGGAGCAGTGGAGCCCCTACGCCGCCGCCTTTGCCGCGGCGGGAATTTTCTATGCCGCGCTGCTGGCGTTGATGCAGGGCAATCTGCGGCGCATGATGGCCTACGCCGTGGTGAGCCACACCTGCATCGTCACCCTGGGATTGTTCAGCCTGCATTCCCACGCCTTTCTCGGCAGCATTTTGTTGATCGCCAACTTCGGTCTGGCGGCGGCGACCCTGTTTTTCATGGTCGGACTGGTCAACCGGCGGACCCATACGGCGGTCCTGGACCGGCTGGGGGGACTGTTCGACCGGCTGCCGTGGATCGGCCTGGCCTTTTTCGCCGGAGGATGGGCCATCGTCGCCATGCCCGGCACCCCGGGATTTGACGCCGCCCATCTGATGCTGGAGGCGGCGATTCACCGTTTCGGGGCGCTGGTCACCATCGCCGCGGCGCTGGGCAACGTGACGTCGGCTTCGTTTCTGCTCTGGTCGTTCCAGCGGGTCTTTCTCGCGCCGCCCCCCGAGGGGGCCATCGCCCCCCGCGACCTCCCCCAGGCCGTTTTTCTGGAAAACCTGATGGCCTTCTCCATGATTTTCCTGCTGTTGACCGCCGGATTTTTCTCCGATCCCTGGCTGCAACTGGTGGAGTCCACCGCCAACGCCCTGGCGGAGCCCTACGCCGGGGTTCACGCCGCGGGAGAGGTGCCATGAACCCCGTGGACCTTGCCTCCGCCTCCGCCTCCGCCTCCGGATGGCCCCTGCTCACCCTGCTCATCGTGCTGCCGATGGCGGCGGCGACGGGAATGCGCCTGGTTCCCCATCCCCGCCAGGCCCGTTGGGCGGCGCTGCTGGTCGCCCTGGCCGAGGGGGTCTTGGCGTGTTGGATCGCCGCCGGGGTGGATCCCGCGCGGGCGGAGTTCCAGCAGGAGGAGTGGGCGGCGTGGATTCCCTCCCTCAACATCCATTACCATGTGGGGGTGGATGGGTTGTCGGCCCTTTTTCCGCCGCTGACCGCCCTGTTGTTCATTGGGGTGATCGTCGCCTCGTGGAATGCGGTCCAGACGTTGCCCCGGCTCCATTTCGCCCTGCTGTTGCTGTTGGAGGGGGCGACCATGGGGGTTTATCTCTCCCTGGACCTCGTCCTGTTTTTCCTGTTTTGGGAATTGACCCTGATTCCCCTCTATTTTCTCGTCAGCCTGTGGGGCGTCGGCCCCTATCGTCGTTACGCCGCCAACAAATATACCTTGCTCATGCTGACTGGCGGGGTTCCGCTGCTTTTCGGCATTTTGCTGGCGGCCTCGCTCCATGCCGGGGGGGAGGGGGCACCGGCCTCGGCGTGGGTTTTCGACCTGCCGACGTTGATGGTCCAGGCCTTGCCGGTGGAGGCGCAAATTCCCGTCTTTCTCCTGCTCTTTTTCGGCTTCGCGTTCAAGACGCCGCTTTTTCCGCTGCACACCTGGTTGCCCACGGCGGCCATGGAGGGCCCCGCGGGGGTGGCGGCCTTGTTGACCGGACTGAAACTGGGGGCTTACGGCATTCTCCGGGTCGCCATTCCACTGGCTCCCCAGGGGGCGATGGAGATGCATTGGCTGCTGGCCGGGCTGGGGGTGTTCGGCATTGTCTACGGGGCGTTGATCGCCTTGACCCAGACCAATTTGCGCCGCATGTTGGCCTATTCCAGCATCAGCCACGTGGGCATGGTGGTGTTGGCCATCTCCTCGCTCACCCTGGAAGGGGTGCAGGGGGCGCTGTTCCAACTGCTCAACTTTCCCCTGGCGGCGGGGGGGATCTTTCTCCTCGCCGGATGGATTCAGCAGCGCATCGGCTCCACCGACTGGATCCATCTGGGTGGCTTGGCCCGGGGGATGCCTATGGCCGCCGTCTTCTTCCTCTTCTTGGGGCTGACCGGGATGGGCATGCCCGGCACTTCCGGATTTCCCGCCGAATTGCTGATGCTCTTGGGGGTGTTCCACACCTACACCGGGGCGGGCTTGGCCGCCCTGGGGGGGCAAATTTTGGCGGCGGGCTATTTTCTCACCGCCTATCGCCGCGCCTTTTTCGGACCCCTGACCCAGCCCGGGCCGCGTCAGGCCAAGGATCTGCTGTCCCGGGAGTTGGCCTTGATGGTGGTCTTCTCCCTGGTGATCCTGGCGGCGGGGCTCCACCCCGCCTTGGTTCTGGACTTCACCCGCGCCGCCAGCGAGGCCTGGATCGCCCGCCTCTCCCCCCTGTGACCCGCCCTTGGGATCGTGGAGCTCGTTTTGTTCCGTTGCCGTTCCGAACCCGATCGCCGGACGGGGTCTCGGTCTCCGTTCACCCCGCGCGGACGATGCGCAACCCCACGTCGATATCCCGCAGATGGGGGGCCAGGGCGTCCCGGCAGGCGGAACGGGCGTAGGCCGGACCATGGCTCCAGGCCCCGCCCCGCAACACCCGCTTGCCGGACAACCAGCGTCGGCAGGGGAGATTCCCCCGCGCCGCGCGGGGCTTGCGGTAGTACACCGGATCGTGCCAATCGGCGCACCAGTTCCAGACGTTGCCTGGCATGTCGTAAAGACCGAACCCGTTGGGGGGAAAACTCCCCACCGGGGTGGTGGTGTTGCGGAACAGCCCGGGCGCTCCCTCGCCGAAAACCTGCCGTCCGTTGACATTGGCCCGGGCGTCGTCGTGGGAAGCGCCCCAGGGGAAGGGGGTCTCGCTGCCGGCGCGGCAGGCGTATTCCCACTCCGCCTCGGTGGGCAGGCGATAAATTTTCCTTCCCGTTCGTTGGTTCAAGCGCCGGATGAACTCCTGACACTCATGCCAGGAGACGTTTTCCACGGGAAAATCCCCCCCGTTGGCAAAGCCGGAGCGGTTTTCCATGCCCAGGGCCTCCCATTGGGCCTGGGTGACGGCATGGACGCCCATCCAGAAGCCCTCCAGGCGGACCGGATGGCGCGGGCTCTCGTCGGCGAAACGGGAGGCGAATTTTTCCGCGCCGACGGCGGCCAGCAGGGCCTCCTCCTCGTCGGGATGGCGGCCCATGAGAAAGGTTCCCCCGGGGATGGGGGCCAGGATCATGCCGGTGAAGGGTTCTCGCCACACCCCCGGCGGGAGGATTGGAAGTGGGGCGGAGGGCCGTCCGGACAAGGCGGGGCGCTCCGTCTTGCCCAGACGGTAGGTGGTGAGATTCACCACCTCCGCCCGACGCTCCAGCCCCATGGCACCGCCGCCGACGGCCAGGAGAGGGGAGTCAGGCGGGTTGGCGCCGGAGGGTGAGGCGGGAAGGGGCTCCCGGGGGAAAATCATGTCCGCTCCTCGAGAGGGCAGGCGTTGATGGCGCGGATCAACCTGGACGGTGGGCCAGCAGGTCGCCGTGATCCATCGCGACCTCCCGGCGATGGGCGCGCATGCCCTGGATGATCGCCCCCACCACTATGCCCGCGCCCACCAGCAAGGCCAGCAGCATGACGGCGAAGCTGACGTTTTTCAGCAAGCTGTTGGCGGTCGCGCCCAGGGGAGCGATGATCTCCAGTTCGGCGAGGTAGACCGGAATCACCAACGCCCGGGAGACCAGCACCGTGAGCATGATCACCCCCATCACCAGCTTGATGACGTAGGGCTTGACGTAGGTGGTCCCGATGGCCCCCAACTGAATGCCGAACAGGGAACCCGCCAGGATGATCATGGCCAGGCGGATGTCGACGTAGCCGCCCCAGGCGAATTTGATGGTCCCGCCCAACCCCATGACAAAGGCCACCACCAGTTCGGTGGCGGAGGCCATCAGGCTGGGAACTCCCAGCAGGTAGATCATGGAGGGCACCCCGACAAAGCCTCCCACCGCGATGGTGGCGGCCAGCAGCCCGGTGGCGAAGCCCATGGGAAGGGTGAGCAGCACCGACACCCGGGTTCCGATGCTGGGAAAATAGACCATGGTGCCGGGGATGTGGATGCTTTGAATCCAGCGGGCCAGGGGACCGGCCTTCTCCTCGATCTCCCCGCCGAGGCGGCGGGAGATCATGGCGTCGCGCATCACGTAGCCCCCCACCAGGGCCAGCACCACGACAAAGACCACCGACACGTAGAGATTGGATCCGGCGTTGCCGAACTGCTGCTTGATGGTCTCCTGCAACCCGGCGCCGTAAAGCACCCCGGCCTCGGCGGAAACCCCCAGGATCAACCCCAGCTTGACGTCCACCTGGCCGTACTTGGCCCGCTTCATCGCCCCCACCAGGGCCTTGGGAAATTTGTGGCACATGTTGCTGGCCACCGCCACGATGCCCGGAACGCCCATGCTCATCATCGCCGGCGTCAGCACGAAGGCCCCGCCGGAGCCGATGAAACCGCTCACCATCCCGCCGACGAAGCCGACGATGAACAAAAAGGCGACGTTGGTGGCATCCAGGGCGATAAAATTCAGCGCTTCCATGTTCTTCCTTGTCTTTGAGGTCCGAGGATCAAGAAGGAGAAGGGATTGTTGTCGGTCAAGCCGGAAAGGGCGTCGCCTATTCGGCGGACTTTTCCTTGGGGGCCTCGCTCTTGGCCCGCACGCCCAGCATCTCCCAGAAGGCGGAGGTGAAGCTTCCGTGGGCGTAGGAGATGATGAAGGCGACGGCGATGGGCAGGAGGAAATTCCAGCGTCCCGCCTGACTCATGGTCAGCACCTGCTCCTCATGGGAGAAGAGCAGCAGGTAGAGGGCCGCCGTCGCGAGGCCGAAGATCAGCGTCTTGAGGCGAATGGACCAGGGAGAGGAGGGGGGGTCGGCCATGGGCTGGGATCTTCCTTGATTCGGCGTGGGGGAGCGGAACCGTCCGCCTCCGTGACTCAATCCTCAACGCAACACGGGCGCCAGTTGTGAAATTTGAGAGGATATTAATGATTTCAATCGGATGGCTTGAGATCCTGGTGGGGATCGGCGGGGAGCTTGCGGATTTGCAACAGCGGAATCCGGGAGGGTGTTGCAAAAGTGAACGGATGGCACGAATCCAGCCAAAGGCGCTTCGGCCTCTCTTGGCAAAGCCTCCAAGGACCAAAGCGGAAATCAAAACCCCAGGCATATTGGAGTCGTCGCGATCGATGGACCGCCTACGGAGATTCCTCAAAGCGGACGCCGCCACGGGGGGATCGGCTCTCCCGGGTCTGCGCCTCGTGGAGGACGCCGGACTCGGGCCAGGGGGGGAACGTGCGGGGG
>JADGAP010000079.1 GCA_015231965.1 Magnetococcales bacterium
GTCGGCTGGCGGAGGAGATCGAACTGGGGGAGCGCCACTACCGCGCCCTGCGCCGCCGACTGCTGGACGCCATCGATGACGCGCCGGAAGAGGGCGGTCAGGTGATCGTGATCGGTCAGTTCAACCTGCTGGGGCTGCCCGACTGGGGGGGCATGGGCCATCTGCGGGAAGTGATGGCCGCCCTGGAGAACAAAAAGCGGCTCATCCGTCTGTTGGATGGCTGTCTGGAAGCGGCGCAGGGGGTGCGGGTCTTCATCGGTGCCGAGGCGACCCTCGGGCTGGTTTCCGGATGCGCCCTGGTGGCCTCCCGCTTCTCCACCCCCGATGGGCGTCTCAGCGGCGGCGTGGGGGTGCTGGGCCCGGCCCGGCTCAACTACGCCCGGGTCATCCCGCTGGTGGATTTCGCCTCCCGCAGTTTGAGCGCGGCCCTGGCGGAGGCCTAATGATCTTCAACTTCAAGAGATGGCGAACCATGAACCAGGACGAAAACAAATCCAACGGCAACGCCGAACCCATGGAAGAGCCCCTCCTTGACGACGAGCCGGTGAGTGGGGCTCATTGTCCGACGCCGGAAGAGGATGGGCGGGAAGATCCGTTGACCGCCGCCGAACATCGCGCGGAGGAACATCGTCAGTCCATGTTGCGGGCCTTGGCCGACCTGGAAAACGTCCGCCGCCGCACCGCCCGAGAGTCGGAACAAAATCGCAAATACGCCTTGGAAGGGTTCGCCAAGGATCTGCTGCCGGTGGCAGACAATCTGGAACGCGCCCTCCAGGCCATCCGCCAACAGCCGGAGGAGCCCTCCGAACCCGCCCGCAAGGCCCTCTCCGCCCTGGTCGACGGCGTGGAGATGATTCGCGCCGAACTGAACAAGGCCTTCCAAAAGCACGGCGTGGTCCGCATCGAGGCGCTCAATGCCCCCTTCGACCCCCACCTCCATCAAGCGGTGATGGAAGTCCCCTCCCCCGACGCCCTCCCCGGCTCGGTGGTCATGGAACTCCAGGCGGGCTATCTGCTCAACGACCGGCTGCTCCGCCCCGCCATGGTCGGCGTGGCCAAGGACGCCTGACCAACGCTCCCCCTTCCCGGCGGGGAATTTTTCTCCGCTGGGGTTGCGCATCCCCCCGTGGGGCTCCATATGGTAGAATGAGAGCAGTGCGGGAGAAGGCGTCCGAGAGAAATCATGCCAAAAACCGATTTTACCAATCTTCAGGCGTTGTTGCTCTTTCTTGGCTTCTTCGTGCCGGGATTCATTTCAATCTCGGTATTTGACCTTCTTATTCCCGGGGAAAAAAGAGATTTTGTCAAATCCCTGCCCCAGATTGTGGCATTCAGCGCACTGAACTACATTCTCCCGTTAGCCCTATACATCGCATTCGCTGATTGGCTTATCGAACACATTCTCTACGTTGCGCCATTCGTGTTATTCATCATGCCAGCGTCATGGCCTGCAATACTGTTGAAGATACTAAAGTGGCCATTTTTCGCGAAACGCGTTATCAATCCCATACCATCTCCCTGGGATTTTGTTTTCGGTCAAGGCGAAACTTACTGGGTTATCGTTCATATGCAGGATGGAAAGAAGATTGGCGGAATATATGGTTCCAGATCATACAGTTCATCCTATCCAAACGAAGCGCAGGTTTATCTGGAGGCGGCCTGGAGAATCGACGAAGAAGGAAAATTTCATGAAATTAAAAACACCCGTGGGATAATCATCTTTACCAAAAATGTGTTGGCTGTTGAATTCTTTGAGTCGCCTGGACGAGATGTCACCACGGGACGAATGGAGGAGACGAGCAATGGCTGACGAATCGAAACGGCTCCAGTTTTTTATCTCCTCCAAGGGGGGGTATCAACCCGTGCGTAGCACGTTCGTCGATCCAAAGCACCCCCCCCAGGGCGGGTCTGGAGTGCCATCGGCTCCGGGCGTGGGCACCGCCAAACCCGCCTCTCCCACGCCCTCGCAGGGCGAAAAACAAGGAGGGACAAACGAATAACATCGTTTGCCATCGGCGAGAGATCAAGAAGGGGAGCCCTCATGGACCCCCACGGGATTATCCCCATGGGTGATAAAGAGGTGTTTTCGCTGTCCAACCCGAGTCCGCTCACGACCAGCCCTCCCATGGTGGTCTGGGCCAGCGAACGGGGAAACGCCTCTCACGGTCCCCGAATCAAGGTCAACACGCATCACGGACTCAAGATGAACCTCAACGACACGTGAGCGCCTCCTTGACGGATCCCCCCCAGCGTGGTCGCCGGATCGGGGTTCTCCCCCGGAGATCTGGCCCTGGTGCGACGGTTCATCGAACGCAACCGGGAGGTCTTGATGGGAGCCTGGGAAGGGGAACGCTTCACCGCTCAACGGCTCGCCGGACTGCAACGCATTCTTTGAAAAAGCTCGTTGAACCGTATTCAACCCGACACGGCGCCGCCATTGCCGCGGCTTTAAGACACCGAAAAAGGAAAAAAACATGGGCAAAGTCATCGGCATCGATCTGGGAACCACCAATTCCTGCGTGGCCATCATGGAGGGGGGCGCCCCCAAAGTGATCGAAAACAGCGAGGGGGGGCGCACCACCCCCTCCATCGTCGCCTTCACGGCGGGAGGCGAGCGGCTGGTGGGGCAGGCGGCCAAACGGCAGGCCGTCACCAACTCCACCAACACCATCTTCGCCGTCAAGCGGCTCATCGGTCGCCGCCATGACGACCCCATGGTCAAGAAGGACATCGACCTGGTGTCGTACAAAATCGTCAAGGCCGACAACGGCGATGCCTGGGTCGATGCGGGGGGCAAAAAGCTCTCCCCCTCGGAGGTGTCGGCCATGATCCTGCAAAAGATGAAGCAGACCGCCGAGGATTATCTGGGGGAGAAAGTCACCCAGGCCGTCATCACCTGCCCGGCCTACTTCAACGACGCCCAGCGCCAGGCCACCAAGGACGCGGGTCGCATCGCCGGGCTGGAAGTGCTGCGCATCATCAACGAACCCACCGCCGCCGCCCTGGCCTATGGCCTGGACAAAAAGGCGGGGCAGACCATCGCCGTCTATGACCTGGGCGGCGGCACCTTCGACGTCTCCATCCTGGAGATCGGCGACGGCGTCTTCGAGGTCAAGTCCACCAACGGCGACACCTTCCTGGGCGGCGAGGACTTCGACAAGGCGATCATCGACTACCTGGCCGAGCAGTTCAAGAAAGAGTACGGCATCGACCTGCGCAAGGACAACATGGCCCTGCAACGGCTGAAAGAGGCGGCGGAAAAGGCCAAGATCGAGCTTTCCAACAGCGCCCAGACCGACGTCAACCTGCCCTTCATCACCGCCGACGCCAGCGGCCCCAAGCATCTCAATGTCAGCCTCTCCCGGGCCAAGCTGGAGTCCCTGGTGGACTCCCTGGTGCAACGGACCCTGGAACCCTGCCGCATCGCCCTCAAGGACGCCGGCGTCACCGCCCGGGAGATCGACGAGGTGATCCTGGTGGGCGGCATGACCCGCATGCCCAAGGTGCAGCAACTGGTCACCGAATTTTTCGGCAAGGAGCCCCACAAGGGGGTCAACCCCGACGAAGTGGTGGCCATCGGCGCGGGCATCCAGGGCGCGGTCCTCACCGGCGAGGTGCGGGACGTGCTGCTGCTGGACGTCACCCCCCTCTCCCTGGGCATCGAAACCCTGGGCGGCGTCTTCACCCGGCTGATCGACAAAAACACCACCATCCCCACCAAAAAGTCGCAAATCTTCTCCACCGCCAGCGACAGCCAAACTGCGGTCACCATCCGGGTCTCCCAGGGCGAGCGGGAGATGTTCAACGACAACAAGATGCTGGGCCAGTTCGACCTGATGGGCCTCGCCCCCGCCCCCCGGGGCGTGCCCCAGATCGAAGTCACCTTCGACATCGACGCCAACGGCTTGGTCCACGTGTCGGCCAAGGACAAGGGGACCGGGCGGGAGCAGTCCATCCGCATCCAGGCCTCCGGCGGGCTCTCCGAGGCGGACATCAAGAAAATGGTCCAGGACGCCGAACTCCACGCCTCTGAGGATGGCAAGCGGCGCAAGCTGGTGGAGGTGCGCAACAACGCCGACTCCATGGTCTACAGCGTGGAAAAATCCCTCAAGGAGCATGCCGACAAGCTGGGCTCCGACCTCAAGGCCGACGTGGAAAAGGCGGTCAAGGCGCTGCGCGACGTGATGGATCAGGAGGACGCCGAGGCCATCGAAAAGCGCACCCAGGAGCTGGCCGACGCCTCGATGAAGATGGGAGAGGTCATCTACAAGCAACCCCCCGAGGGCGGACCGGACATGGGCGGCGGCGACACCCCCCATGGCGGTCACGGCGGCGGCGGCAAGGGGGCGCAACAGGACGGCGAAGAGGTGGTGGACGCCGAGTTCGAGGAAGTGAAAGAGAAAAAGTGAGCCCGATCCCCCTCGGCGCTGCTTTCCACCCCGTTGGACGATAAACCATGGCCAAAGACTATTATGATCTCCTGGGCGTCCCCCGGGACGCCAATGAACAGGATCTCAAAAAGGCCTACCGCAAGCTGGCCATGGAGCTCCATCCCGACCGCAACCCCGGCAACAAGGAAGCCGAGGCCAAGTTCAAGGAGGTGAACGAAGCCTACGAGGTGCTGAAGGATCCCCGAAAACGGCCTTTGTACGATCAATTCGGCCATGCGGGGGTCAATCAGGGGGCGGGAGGAGGCGGTCCCGGCGGATTCCCCGGCGGGGGATTCCCCGGCGGCGGAGGCGGCGGCTTCGGCGACATTTTCGACAATCTGGAGGACATTTTCGGCGACATTTTCGGCGGGGCCGGGGGCGGCGGGCGGGGCGGTCGAGGTCGCTCTGGAGCGCTGCGCGGCGAAGATCTGCGCTACGATCTGACCATCACCCTGGAAGATGTGATGGCGGGCAAGGAGGTTCGCCTCCGGGTGCCCACCATCCTCGCCTGCGATACCTGCAACGGCAGCGGTGCCCGCCCCGGTTCCGGTCCAGAAACCTGCGCCCACTGCGGCGGCACCGGCGAACAACGCACCCAGCAAGGATTTTTCGCCATCTCCCGTCCCTGTCCCACGTGCCGCGGCCAGGGACGGGTGATCCGCAACCCCTGCCCCGACTGCCGGGGCGACGGACGCAAGCGCGGCGAAAAAAATCTCACCGTCAAAATTCCCCCCGGCGTCGACGCCGGAACCCGCATCCGCCTCTCCAACGAAGGCGGCGCCGGGATGCATGGCGGTCCCCCCGGCGATTTGTACATCATCCTCGATGTCTCCCCCCATGGCATGTTCGAGCGCCATGGACCGGACCTGCTCTGCCACATCCCCATCACCTTTCCCCAAGCCACCCTGGGGGGCAAACTGGAGATCCCCACCCTCAACGGTCGGGCCCGCATCTCCATTCCCGAAGGGACGCAAAACGGCAAGCGATTCGTGCTGCGCGGCAAGGGGCTGCCCCACCTCAACCGCCCCGGCATCTTCGGCGACTTGGTGGCGGAAATGCGCGTCGAAACCCCGGTCAACCTCACCAAACGCCAGCGGGAGTTGCTGGAAGAGTTCCAACGCCTCTCCGGCGACGACAGCCAGCCCGAATCCTCCACCTTCATGGGCAAGGTGAAGGATTTCTTCGACAAAATGTCGGCGTGAAAATGCTCAACGCCCCAATCATCGCCTACGAGTTGATTTTATCTTTAATTTACAAGCTTTTCTTCACTCAACCTCAGCATGGAGTTATACAATGTCTTAACCTCTTATCATGCAAGGCACCAACTTTCAGATTATCATAGAGGATGGAAACTCACGAATGCCCTTTTATGTAGCCGCCACTCACCCCGACTTCCATCTCTATCTGGACGTTATAAGAGAACTGGCGCTTCGGCATCATGAAGCCGGACTTGACGTTAACGATCTACGCTACAAGGAGCCAATCGATAAGTTGATTGGCTCCTTTCATTCGGAAAGTGAAAATAGAGCAAAATAGTTCGTCATTCCCGCGAAAGCGGGAATCCAGCCTTTGACTTTTCCTTTTTGGGCGACATTCCCAAGCGCAATGGGAATGTCGCCCTTACTCCAGCAAGCCCTTATTCGTTAATTAAAATGAAGCTGCCAACCGTTTACATCCTCGCCAGCAAGCCCAAGGGAACTCTCTACGTTGGCGTAACGACGAACATCGTCCAAAGGGTTTGGCAGCATCGAGAGAAATTAGTCGATGGATTCACAAAGCAATATAACGTTCATGAATTGGTCTGGTTTGAGCCGCATGAATCCATGGAATCCGCCATCCTTCGTGAGAAAGCCCTAAAAAGATGGAATCGCGCATGGAAACTGGAGCTTATCGAGAAGACGAATCCAAAATGGATCGACCTCTGGGCGGCAATCTGTGGAGATGGAAATTATTCGGATAGCCCCGCTGTGGCAAATGCTGGATTCCCGCTTTCGCGGGAATGACGAGCGTACAAGCGTACAAACTGGATTCCCGCGAGCCTGCCCTCGAATGCTTAAATCGGGGGCGGGAATGACGATGGGATCTCCCTGCCGGTTTCCCGATGCTCTGACCCGTGGAAAATTGCAGAAGAGTCAAAGGTTAATCCTGTGATGAACCTCGGAGACGCCATGTCCGACCAACCGAAAACTCTGCTGCCGCAGTCCGCCGCACCGCCGCCGCCTCCTCCTCCCCCTCCCAAACACATTCGCGAGGGGGTGGGGGTCATCCAACCCAAAACCGAGCCTCCCCCCTCCTCCAAGGGATCCCCCGATGACGCAAAACGATAAACCGAAGCCTCCCCCGCCTCCCCCGCCACTGGCACCGCGCCTGGTGAAGGAAATTGGTCGCCCCGCGTCTCCGGTGCCCAAGCCGAAGCCCTGAGGCAACTTAGCACCAGGACGAGACGCCCTTTCTCGCCGCGTGGTTTTTCCCTCGTCTAGCAGCCTGTCGGATTCAGACGCCTTCCATCATGCGACCCATTGCTTATTCTTCAATAAATTTTAGTTAATTGAAGAATAATATCAACATATTCATTGCAATATCAATATTTTGCAACATATCGATACTGATATGGTCGTTCCAAATCAGTTTTGCACATTGTCAGCTAAAGAATTTTCGCTCGATAGGGGTAGGGAAGGGGTCTCCCCCTCCCCTACCTCCGAACCGTGCGTGCGGATTTCCCGCACTCGGCTCTCCAAAAAGTGGCTTCCTCATCGGGATTGGTACGCCAAGGGGTGCAGATAGAGGTTCGACAGCAACGGACTGACCACCGCTCCTTGCGGCGTTCCAGACGTGGGCTTCCAGGTCTTCATGCCTTCCATGATCCCCTGCTGGAGAAAACCATCCCGTAATCCCAGCACCTTTCCGTCGCTGATCTTCTCTTTCACCCGGTCCATCAACCGTTCATGCGGTATCGTGTCAAAATGGCTCTTCAGATCCGCGTCACCCACCCACGTGTACCCTTCCTTAAGCCATCCATCCACTTCGCGAAGCGCATCCTTGCACCCAACTCCGGGGCGGAACCCATAACTCATGGACAAAAACTCCCACTCGAATATTGGTTCCAACACCAGTTTGAGCGCCGTCTGCACGATCCGATCCTTCACAGTCGGGATGCCTAACGGGCGTACCTGACCCGGTCCCTTTTCCCGCCTTCGCGGGAATGACGTTTTCGTGGTTGAGGAGTGGGTTGCATAACCCAGGTGCCGATTAACGACATGTGTAATTTTAAATCGGAAACACTATAAAAATTATGCCTGCTGTGGACGGAGCGCGGACCCCTGAAGGGTGAGGGGAGTTGCCAGGGGGGGAGAGCGAATCGGAAGAAACAATCGAAGCGAAAGCGCGGAGCGGGCATTTTGCCCATGAAAGATCGGGCCAACGAGGCCCCGCCCCCTTCGCAAGGAGCCGACCATGCCTCTTGGCGGATCCCACTCCCTAAGGAACGCTCCGCCCCCTGTTGGATTTCCGCGATAAAACGCCAAAGAGGCCGGAGGAATTCCCCCAGCCCCTTTGGATATCCACCCTACCCCCTTCCCTCCGCGCAAGGCGAGGAGAGAGGAGGACAGGCTTATGTCGTGTGGGTCACTCGGTGCGCGCGCTTATGGCCCTGCGCCCGGGGTAGAGCGGCGCATTTTTTTCTTCATGCGCCGGAACGCCTCGGCCTTTTTACGGCGCCGGCGCTCGGAGGGTTTTTCGAAGAATTTCCGCTTTTTCATTTCGCGGAACATTCCTTCGCGGTTCATCTTTTTCTTTAGGACGCGGATCGCTTGATCCACGTTATTGTCATAGACTTCAACCCTCACCGAGCCGCACTCCCCCGCTGCCAAGGTTGGAACGAATTTCCCTCAAACGAAGACCGGAATGTTAATCCTCGCCGTCGTGTGAAGCAAGGACTTTAACCGGAGAAACGTAAAAAAACAGCGGCTCTCCCCGACGCTTGCCGGGGAGAAGGTCAATGACCGCACCCCACGCCACAAGAAGAGGAGAAAGCGTCGCCCGAGATGGCCTCCGCGATCACCGGCATCACGCCGCCCCTTTGTTCCAGGCGACGATTGTAACCCCGCATGAAGAGAAAGCTGAAGGCCAAGCTGACCAGACCAGCGAGGGCACCCGCCAACTCCGCCCCCTGGATCGCCTGGGGCCATGCCGTCAACCACAACCAACGCACCCCCGCGCCGCAAATAAAAAAGGCGATGACCGGGGCCATGTAGACAATGAACGACATTTTGTGAAATTGGGCCGCAGAAAGTTCCAACACCACCCGCTCCCCCACCCGGGCGCCCGCCAGATTGCGGGCGCGAACGCGGGTCTCCCGTTGCCCCAGGTTGCCGGACAGGGCGGAACAACTGCCCTGGGCCGAACACCCCCCGCAGGCGTTCTTGCGGGTGGTCGCCACCTCGGCAAATTCGCCATCCAAGGCCGTGACGCGTCCCTCTTCGCGCAGCATCTCGTCCTCCAGGGACTACCGATGGTCGCTCACGCTGTTGGCGGAGGCGCCGCCTTGGGCGTCCTGGACCGGTTGGGCGTGCTGCATCCATCCGGAAACCGCCGCTGCGGCCAACGCTGCTGGGGCTCCAAAACGCACCAGCGGATGGCTCAACAAGGTATCCCGCCGGGAGGAGGCTTCCCCCCGGGAGCCGGTAATGGCCGTCATCACCAAGGAGGTGAAGGCGTCCGGATCGGGCAGCACCCAGGGGCCGAGGAAGGCGTCCCGCACTTGGGAGAGCTTGCCCAGCACCTGACAGCAGGTTTCGCACCGCATGAGATGGCTGATCACCGCGTCCCGGATGACCTCATCCAGTTCGCCGTCGAGAAACGCTGATACCAACTCCGGATTGCAGCTCATGGTGGATCCTTCCCAATGCGTCAGACGATGCGCCCCTCACGTCAAGTCCGGTTTCCCTTCCTTCGTGATGGTTCTGGTCCCGGTTCACTCCCCAGGCTCTATTTTGGGATATGGAAACGCTTTGTAACAAAATAGCGTGGGAGATATCTTGCGACAATCGTAATTACACCACTCCATGGCCAAGATCAACGAAAAAAATTACACAGAGATACGTGGTGATTTAGATAGATTTGCCGATTCCGTGGTGTATATAGTTTTTCATGATGTCGGCGATCTCCTGACGACCGCGAAAGATGCGGGAGCGCACTGTGCCGATGGGACACGCCATGCGCTCGGCAATCTCTTCATAGGACATTCCCTGCAACTCTCGGAGCATGATCGCCTCCCGCATGGCGGGGGTGAGCTTGGCGATGGACAACCGCAAATTTTCCATCAACTCCCCCCGCAGTAAGGAGGCCTCGGGGGTGTCGGTCTCGCGCAATTCCGGGGCCACCTGATCCACCTCCCCCAACTCCAGATCGTTGTCTGGAATGCCGCGCCCGGAGGAGATCAGGTAATTTTTGGCCGTATTGATGGCGATGCGATAGAGCCACGTGAAAAATGCGGAATCCCCTCGGAAACCGTTCAACGCCCGATAGGCTTTTAAAAAGGTCTCTTGCGTCAAATCCTGCACGCGATCATGGTCGGAGACCGTGCGGGAGATCACCGCCGCCACCCGCCCCTGATATTTGCGCACCAGAATTTCAAAGGCCTTGGTATTGCCGCCCTTGGCCCGCTCGACCAAATCCACGTCAAGCTCGGTCACGGGCCCTCCTTCCCCAAGGGGACGTTTCCTGTTCTGTGGTAATGGACATTGGCCCTCTCCAAAAAGTTCAACCGAATGTAACCCGCCATCCCATGCCCCGGCTTGCAGACTGGGGGATGGACCTTCCCCGGCGTCCCTCTCCTCCCCGATTCGGGTTCCGCTCTCTCCCCTCCCCCCGCCGAATGTTCGGACGGAAAGAGGCGCGAGGAACTCCAGAGTTCTCAGTTTGCCAAAAATCCCAACGCACCTTCAACCTTCCACCCGTGGGCGAACAGGCTTATGCTCCCGGAAGGGCGATTCGAGCCCAGCGGACCAGGAAGGTCCGCGCCGCCCCCAACCCGAGGCGCCACCCTGCAACGTCTGCTATCATGAATGGAAACCGCCGTGTTTGCAAATCAACCGGGAGAATCCAGCGAGATCGCCGATTTTCTCATCATCGGAAGCGGCTTGGCGGGTCTGGACCTGGCCCTGCGCCTGGCGGAACACGGCGGCGTGACCGTTCTCACCCGGGGTGCCGCCGCCGATTCCAACAGTTACCTCGCCCAGGGCGGCATCGCCGCCGTGCTGGACCCCAGCGACCGTTTGGAATCCCACGTTCAGGACACCTTCAACGCCGGTGCCGGGCTGTGTCACGAGGATACGGTCCGCTTCGTCGTCTCCCACGGGGCCCCGGCCATTCATCACCTCATCGACCGGGGGGTCGCCTTCACCCGGGACGAGGAGGGATATCACCTCACCCGGGAAGGGGGTCACTCCGCCCGGCGGGTCATCCACTCCGCCGATGCCACCGGCAAGGCGGTGATGGAAACCCTGTTGGAGCGGGTGAAGGAGCATCCCAACATCCGCCTGGTGGAACAGCGGATGGCCATCGACCTGATCACCGCCCACAAGCTGGGGCGTTATCTGCCGGGCAACCGGTGTTACGGCTGCTACGTGCTGAATCTGGAGACCCAGCGGGTGGAGAGCCATCTGGCCCGCTTCACCATTCTGGCCACCGGCGGAGCGGGCAAGGTTTATCTCTATACCTCGAATCCCGATACCGCCACCGGAGCGGGCATCGCCATGGCCTACCGGGCGGGCTGCCGGGTGGCCAACATGGAGTTCATCCAGTTCCATCCCACCTGTTTATTCCATCCCCAGGCCAAATCCTTCCTCATCACCGAGGCGGTGCGGGGCGAGGGGGGAATCCTGCGGCTGAAAAACGGCGAACCCTTCATGGAGCGCCACCATCCCCGCAAGGAGCTGGCCCCCCGGGATATCGTCGCCCGGGCCATCGACCACGAAATGAAACGCAGCGGCGACGACTGCGTCTTCCTCGACATCACCCACAAGGGCGAGGCGTTCCTCCGGGAACATTTTCCCAACATCCACGAAAAATGCCTGGGCCTGGGTATCGATATCTCCCGGGAGCCCATTCCCGTGGTGCCCGCCGCCCACTACACCTGCGGCGGGGTGGTGGTGGATCTCTCCAGCCGCACCGATATCAATGGCCTTTACGTGGTGGGAGAGGCCAGTTGCACCGGACTCCACGGGGCCAATCGGCTGGCCTCCAACAGCCTGCTGGAGTGCGTCGTCTTCGCCGAAGCCGCCTGCCGGGAAATTTTGACCCATCTCCCGGCGTGGCGGGTGGAGCCCTTCCCCCTGGTTCCCCGCTGGGACAACTACGGTGCCGGGGTCTGCGAGGAGGCGGTGATCATCTCCCACAACTGGGATGAAATTCGCCGCACCATGTGGAACTACGTGGGCATCGTCCGCTCGGACCGCCGTCTGGCCCGCGCCCGGCGGCGCATCGAGATGTTGCAGCAGGAGATCAACGAATACTATTGGAACTGCCAGGTTTCGTCGGACCTCATCGACCTGCGGAACCTGGTGCTGGTGGCCTCGTTGATCATCCGCAGCGCCCTTCATCGCAAGGAGAGCCGGGGGCTGCACTTCACCACCAACCATCCCGAGCCCAACGACCAGTGGCGGCGGGACACGGTGCTGCCGATTCGGGAGTGATCGACGATTCGGCGCGAAATCGGCGCGAAATCGGCGCGAATATGGCGGGGGGGGGAAGCGATGACCGATGCAACGCAACAAGCGGCGGTGGGCGTGCGGGTGCGGGGACGGGTGCAGGGGGTCTCCTTCCGCCACTACACCGAAATGGAAGCCAAACGGCTGGGGGTCGTCGGCTGGGTGCGCAACGAGGCCGACGGTTCGGTCTCGGGGGAATTTTACGGCACGCCGCAAGCGGTGGCCGCCCTGGTGGAATGGTGTCACTCCGGCCCCCCCCGCGCCCGGGTGGAGCGGGTGGAAACCGTCTCCCTCCCCACCCCCGCCCAGCTCCCCGCCGCTTTCGGCGTCAAATTTTAACGGCTTGGGGCGTCGGTCACTTATAGATGACCAACGACCCCTTGCGGGTGGTTGACTTGCCCGACGGGCGGGATTCGGCCGAAGGCTCCGCGACGTTGGACTTTCTCCCTTGGGGTCGGGCTGTCGTCGCCCCCAGTTCCAACGCCGCCTTCACGATGAGTTCGTTCAATGCAGCGAATCCATGCTCCATCTGCCATTGCCTCTCCCGGGCCACGACCGCCTTGCCCTCCTTGCCGTTGCGGGAAAGATACCACGACCCGATTTCACCCTTCTTCGTTTCGTACCATAATTTATAGTCTTTTCCCCCCGAGGATTCCCCTTCCGGGTTGAAGCTCTGAACCGTCTTGATCTCGTCAAATAACCCGCCCGCCTTCATCGCCTCGGGAATCCTGAGCAAGACCATCTCAAGCGCCTGAGCGTTTTCCATAATCCGCGACGCCGGAACGAAGACCCCCGCTGTGATGATATATTGACGAATATATTCCTGATCAGGGAGTACGACAACAACCGACCCGACGATCTGTTCCGACGCCATGGGGGTTTGTGGAACCACTTCATCCATCTTTCGTTTGACCGCCGCAAGCATCTCCTCATGGGTGGCGTAGGTCGCGCCCGCGAATTGATGGGGCGGAACGCAGGCGGACAAAGCCAGCGTGGCAACCATGAGAAAAACAGGAATCACCCCCATGGATTTCATGCTCCCACCTCCCTGCTTATGGCCACCCATGCATCCCCCCGAAAAAGCGCCGCATTCCCGACCCACCGCGCCAAGCGCCCATGGACGCCTCGAACCAAAGAGCCCCAAAAAGCCTCTCACTTGTAGATGGTCAACGACCCCTTGCGCTTGGCTCCGCCTTCAGCCCCCGCTTCCGGTTCGGAACCCTGTTTTTTCCCTCCCCGCACCGACACGCCAAGGGATTCCGCCGTTGAGAGAACAAGATCGTTGAACTGCTGCAAGGCCCCAAGCCCCCTGGTGGTGAGACCAGGCAGCGCCTTGACCTCCGCCGAACCTTTTTTGGCGAGAGACCACGTGGCATCGGCGTCTTTCGTGGCATTGGCGAAAAGTCTATAGTCCCACGGCCCATCCGGTTCCACCGAAACATTGGCGGCGTGGACCGTGCGGACCTCGTCGAATATTTTTCCCGCCTTGACCCCCGCCACGTAGAACTTAAAAAGCTCGAGGTTTCGCCCCACGGCGTAGCGGGTCATCTCTTCCCGATTGGCGACCGTCGAAAGATCGACATTCCAGTTCAAGGCGTGATCCCGCACATACTCGGGCGTCGGCAGCACCGCGACCAATATCCCGCCAATTCTTTCCGAGGTTTCCGGAACCTGGGCAATGACCGGTTCGCTTTGTTCCCTGACTGCGGCAAGGGCGGCCTCGGGCGTGGGATAATCCTTGCCGGCCACGTTATAGGGCAGGGTTTTCAGACATCCGCCCAGCATCATCGCGCATCCCAAGATCAACAGCGCCTTGCCGCGTAATTTCATGGTGTTAACACTCCGGGTACATGACTGATCGAATTACAACCCCTCCCGCTTGATCCGCTCGATCTCCTCGCGGACCAGCCGCTCGGCCAGATCGGGCAGCAACTTGCGCACCAGATCCCGGGCGGTTTCCTGGGCCCATCCCTCGATCTCCCGGGCGAAGGCCTCCCGCACCGCCGCCGCCAGTTGGGCACCATCCACCGCCAGGGCGGACGCGGCCTCCGCCTCGTCGGAAACCGATTCCATGCCGGGCATCCGGGGCATGGGCACCGCCAGGGAGAAACCGTATTTTTGCGGATCGTCCACCGGATGGTCGCCGAAGGCGTAGAACACCTCGGTAAAGAACGGCTCGCCGTCCAACTCGAACTGATGGCTGACGCACTGGAAGGAGTGGTCGCTGGAGACCTGATGATTCTTGCCCGAAATCACCACCGGGGGGGACATGCGGATGGTGCCGACGGTCCCTTCCAGGCGGGTTTGAACCCCGCCGGCGATCATGTTGGCCATTTCGGAGAAGGCGTCTTCCATCTCCTTGTCCAGGGTGTCCCGCTCCTCGCCCAGCAGCGCCCCGGCCAGTTTCATCACCGAGGGCAGGGGACCGGCCAGCCGCATGCTGCCCTTCAACGCCCCGCTGTACCCGATGACGGCGCTGGTGTCGGCACCCAGGGTGCAACGTTGATCATCGTACTGCTTGGGGGTGATCTCCACAAAGAGCATGGTCTCCGCGATCTCCTGGATGGCCTCGCGCAAGGCCGTCACCAACTCCTTCTGCTCAAATTCCGGCATGGTTATCTCCCCGCTTCATAGCGTCGTCGATCCGTGGGCCCCCGTCTCTTGGCGGAGACGATCCCGAACCTTGTTCATCAATCCCTGGGCCGCCTCTTGCGGCGTCATCCGCTCCGCCGCCCCGCCCCGTCGATCCTGCACTTCCAGCATCCCCTCCTTGAAGCTGCGCCCCCCCACCAGCACCCGCAAGGGGATGCCCAGCAAATCCGCATCCTTGAACTTGACCCCGGGGCGCTCGTCCCGGTCGTCCAGCAGCACCTCGACCCCGGCCTCCAACAACTCGGCGTAGAGGGTCTCCGCCGCCGCCGCGGAGGGGGCGTCGGTGGGGTTCATCAGCAGGATTTGCACCTGGAAGGGGGCCAGGGCCATGGGCCAGACGATGCCGTTGGCGTCGTGGTTCTGTTCGATGGCCGCCGCCACGATGCGGGAGACGCCGATGCCGTAGCACCCCATGATGGGCGTCACCTCTCCCCCCTCCGGGCCCTGCACCGCCACCCCCATGGACTGGGAATATTTATAGCCGAGTTTGAAGACGTGGCCCACCTCGATGCCCCGGGCCTGCTCCAGACGCCCCTCGGCGCAGCGGGGGCAGGGATCCCCCACGGCGACGGCGCGCAGATCGGCGAAGCGGGGACGGGGCAGATCCCGCTCCCAGCGCACGCCGGTGCGGTGGAAATCCACCTCGTTGGCCCCGCAGACGAAACCATCCAGCCCTTCGAGGGCGAGGTCCGCCACCATCGGCAGGGTCGCCCCCACCGGCCCGAGATAGCCGGTGGACGTCCCCGCCAGCTCCGCCGCCCGGGGCGGTTCGGCCAGCTTGAGCCACTGCGCCCCCAGGGCGTTGCGGGATTTGATTTCGTTAAACTCGTGGTCGCCGCGCAACAGCAGCAGGAAGGCCCCCAAATCGCTCTCCACCACCATCGCCTTGACCGTCCGCCGGGGATCCACCCCGAGAAATTCCGAAACCTCGGCGATGCTTTTGCGTCCGGGGGTGGAAACCTTGGCCATGGGATCCACCGGAACCTCGGCCAGGGGAGGCAAGGGGCCGGAGGTCGCCTTTTCCAGATTGGCGGCGTATTGGCAGTGGTCGCAGAAGGCGATGACATCCTCCCCCGACTCGGCCAGCACGTGGAACTCGTGGGAGTAGGCCCCGCCGATGGCCCCGGTGTCCGCCTCCACGGCGCGAAACTTGAGGCCGCAGTTGAGGAAAATTTGCCGATAGGCGGCGAACATGGCCTGATAGGTCTGTTCCAGCCCGGCCTCGTCCAGGTCGAAGGAGTAGGCGTCCTTCATCAAAAATTCCCGGCCCCGCATCACCCCGAAGCGGGGGCGGATCTCGTCGCGGAACTTGGTCTGGATCTGGTAAAAATTGGCGGGCAACTGGCGGTAGGAGCGCAACTCCCGCCGCGCCAGGTCGGTGATCACCTCCTCATGGGTGGGACCGAAGCAGAAGGCGCGGTCGTTGCGATCCTTGAGCCGCAGCAACTCCGGGCCGTATTTGGCCCAGCGTCCCGACTCCTGCCACAGTTCGGCGGGCTGCACGGCGGGCATCAGCACCTCTTGCGCCCCGGCGGCGTTCATCTCCCGCCGCACCACGTTCTCCACCTTGCGCAGCACCCGCAAGCCGATGGGCAGCCAAGTGTAGACGCCCGACGCCAACTGTCGGATCATCCCCGAGCGCAGCATGAAACGGTGGGAAACCACCTGGGCTTCGCCCGGATCTTCCTTCAGGGTGGGGATCAGGGAACGGCTGTAGCGCATGGGAACCGGACCGCCTTTCGTTTCATCGGAAATCGTTACCGCCGAACCCCCCGCTCCAGCGCGGCGTAGGCGGAATGGTTGTGAATGGACTCGAAATTTTCCGACTCGACGCGAAACCACTCGACGCGAGGGTCGGTCTCCAGATCGGCGGCGACGGTGCGCACCATGTCCTCCACGAAGCGGGGATTGTCGTAGGCCCGCTCGGTGACGTACTTTTCATCGGGACGCTTGAGGAGGGCGTACAATTCACACGAGG
>JADGAP010000007.1 GCA_015231965.1 Magnetococcales bacterium
CCTGCCCCGGGGGGCCCCCCGGTCTCTTTTTCCCGGGGGGGGGGGGGGGGGGGGGGGGGGGGGCTGGGCCACGAGAGTATCAGTATTTCCTGATTTTCATCGGGAGGAAAGGGGAAAGTGGACCTTGGGCGCGCCTCCCCCCGGGAGAGGGTCAGGGTGAGGGGAGCCGGGGCCGGGTAAGAGCCCTGGGGTCTTTCATGCTCCGAGGTAGCGCTTGCGCCATGCGCGTTAGGACGCCTTCGCCCCCGCCCCGTCATTTTAATGGAGCGCCGGAGACGTTGGAGTTATACTGAGAGGCTGGGTCGCGGGTGTCGCGGCCCGAAGTCGCCCCGCCCGGCGGGCGGCGGCGGCGTGTGGCGAAACGGAGGAGCGATTTTCCGCTCTATTGAGGAGACCTCTCCTTCGCCTTTTTTCGATTCCCCCCCTTTTCGGAGAGCATCCGAGTCACGTGACGGAGAGGTTGCGCCATGCCCAAGGTTGAACATCGTTCGGTGGTGATTCTTGGTTCCGGCCCCGCCGGGTACACCGCCGCCATTTACACCGCCCGCGCCAATCTGCAACCGGTGCTGATTCAAGGCATGCAGCCCGGCGGTCAGTTGACCACCACCACCGAGGTGGACAACTTCCCCGGCTTCGAGCATGGGGTGCAGGGTCCAGAGCTGATGGAGATCATGCGCAAGCAGGCGGAGCGGTTTGGCACGGAGATGGTGTTCGACACCGTCACCGAGACCCATCTGAAGGAGCATCCCTTCCGGCTGGTGTGCGACTCCGGGGATCAATACACCTGCGATGCCCTGATCCTCTGCACCGGGGCCTCGGCCCGCTGGCTGGGGCTTGAGTCGGAGCAGAAGTTGCGGGGTTTCGGGGTTTCCGCCTGCGCCACCTGCGACGGCTTTTTCTTCCGCAATCAGGAGATTGCCGTGATCGGCGGGGGCGACGCGGCGGTGGAGGAGGCGATTTTCCTGACCAACTTCGCCAGCAAGGTTTATGTGATCCATCGTCGGGATCAACTGCGCGCCGAGCGGATCATGCAGGATCGTTTTTTCGCCAATCCCAAGATCGTTCCCGTCTGGTTTTCGGTGGTGGAGGAGATTTTGGGCGACCAGAAGAGCGGCGGGGTGACGGGGGTTCGGGTCAAGAACGTGCAGTCCGGCGAGGTGAGCGATCTGGCCGTGACCGGGGTTTTCGTGGCCATCGGCCATTCGCCCAACACGGAAATTTTTGGCGACCAGTTGGACAAGGACGCCCAAAACTATCTGGTGACCAAGCCGGGCAGCACGACGACGAATATTCCCGGCGTGTTCGCGGCGGGGGATGTGCAGGATCGTCACTTCCGCCAGGCGGTGACGGCGGCGGGCACCGGCTGCATGGCGGCCCTGGAGGCGGAACGTTATCTCGCCGCCCGGGAAGGGGACGCGGCGCGCAAGTGACGCCCTCCTCGCCATGACCACGGACCCCACCGCCCAGGACGCCCCCGCAGACGCCGCCGCGCCGACTCCCGCCCCTCCCATTGTGGAGGTGCGGGGGTTGCGCGCCCGGTATGGGGAGCGATGGGTGCTCAAGGGGGTGGATCTGGCGGTGCAGCCGGGGGAGATCCGGGCGATCATGGGGGGGAGCGGTTCGGGCAAGACGACGTTGTTGCGTCATTTACTGGGGTTGGCGCGGCCCGAGTCGGGATCGGTGCGAATTTTCGGAAAGGAGATTCATCATCTCAACGCCCGGGATCTTTACGCCTTGCGGCGGCGCATGGGGGTGGCGTTTCAGGGCGGGGCGTTGATGAGTTCCATGACGGTTTCGGAAAACCTCATGTTTCCCCTGGTGGAACACACCACGTTGGATCGGGCCACCATGGAGATCATGGTGCGGATGAAGCTGGAGGCGGTCAATTTATCTCATGCCGGGCATTTGTTGCCCAGCGAGTTGTCCGGGGGGATGCTCAAGCGGGCGGCGATGGCGCGGGCGATGATCATGGATCCGCCGTTGTTGTTTTGCGACGAGCCTTCGGCGGGGTTGGATCCCATGGTGGCGAGTCAGTTGGATGATTTGTTGTTGCAGTGGCGGGAGGTGTGGGGGGTGACCATCATCGTCGTGACCCACGAGTTGGCCAGCGTCTTTAAAATCGCCGATCGGGTGACGATTCTCGATCAGGGGGAAATTCTCTTCACCGGCACGTTGGAGGAGATGCGGGCCTCGCCGTTGGTCCGGGTGCAAAATTTGCTGCATCGGCGCACCGAGGAGAAGCCTCAGGATCCGGCGGCTTATCTGCATCGGTTGACTTCGGGATGGGGTCAATCGTGAGTGGGCTGGCGGGTTGTCCTTATCGTTCCAATCCAGTTTTGCACATCACGAAATGACCCCAAAGGTCGGGTTCTGTGAAAATATGGTCGCCTCCGGCGACGATTGGGCGCGCTGCGCCGAAGCAAAAGACGCTTCGGCTTCACTTGAAAGCGCGCCTAAAAAACTGCAAAGTCAAAAGCGAAAGTCAAAACCGTAGGGCTCTGCCCCCCGCCTTCGCGGGGGCAGGCTCTACAACCCGCCAGGGCAATGATTGCTCTGGACCCGCAGTCCCTGTTCGTTCAAACGCTCGAATCGATTGGGACAAAAGTCCAGAAGGGCGACATGGTCAAGAAATCCGCGCGACCCGCCACCGCCAAGAAACACGCCCCCCCCCACTCCCCGCCGCCCGCCGCCGCGGAACAACCCGACATACTGTTCGCCCAAGCCGCCGCCTGCCACCACCAGGGGGAATGGACGGAGGCGAACCGGCTCTACCAAGCCTACCTCGCCACCCACCCCCACTCCCGGGAAGGATGGTACAACTGGGGACTGCTGCAACAAACCCTGGGCGCGCCGAAAGAGGCGGAACAAGGCTATCGCCAAGCCCTGGACGTGGATCCGAACTACGACAAGGCGGCGATCAACCTGGGGGCGCTGCTCTTCGACCAACGCCGCTTCCCCGACGCCCTGAATTTTTGCCAATCCCGACTGCAACGACGCCCCGACGACCGCCACGCCCTGCTGACGGCGGGCATGACCCTGCAGGCGCTGGACCGCGTCGAGGAGGCGCGGACGCTGCTGCAACGGGCGGTGGAACTCACGCCCGACTGGCCAGAAGCCCTTAACGCCCTGGGCATGGCGCTGCAATCCCTGGGCAAATCCGACGAAGCCCTGGCGCGATTCGACCAGGCGGTGCGCCTGGCACCGGGCTTGGCCTCGGCCCACAACAACCGCGCGGTGGTGCTGAAACAGCGGGGACGACTGGACAAGGCCCTGGAGGCGACGCGACAGGCGGTGCAATGCGACCCCGACTTCGCCGTAGCCCTGAGCAACCAGGGAACCATCCTCTACGATCTGCTGCGCCACGACGAGGCGATGGCCTGCTTTCACCAAGCCCTGCGCCTGAAACCCGACTTCGCCGAGGCCCACGGCAATCTGGGACAAATCCTCCTCACCCTCGGCCGGTTCGACGAAGGGTGGCCGGAGTACGAATGGAGGTTGCACTTTCAAAAGATGGTCCGACATCCCCAGCCCCGCTGGAATCCGGCGGAAGCGGGACGCTTCACCGTGCTGATCCAGACCGAGCAGGGTTTGGGGGACGTGATCCAGTTCTCCCGGTTCCTGTCCCGGCTCCAGGGCCTGGACCATCGTTTCGTCTGGGAGGTTCCTCCCCCCCTGGTCCGGCAGATGAAGGGGCTGGCGGAGGCGTCGGGGGTGGCGATGATTCCCCAAGGGGAGCCCCTCCCGCCCTTCGACCGGGTGATTCCCCTGCTGAGCCTGCCCCTGGCGCTGGGGCTGGGGTGGGAGGAGATCTCCCGCCCGGTTCCGCCGCTCCAGCCCGAGGCGGACAAGGCGGCCCGCTGGGCGGCGCGGATGGCGGACGAGGTGCCGGAGGTGGGGCTGAGGGTGGGTCTGGTGTGGCGCGGCAGTCCCAACCACAACAACGACGCCAACCGCTCCCTCCCCCCCGAGGCGCTGCTCCCCTTGTTCCAAATTCCCGGCGTCCGCTTTTTCAGCTTGCAAAAGGAGCGGGGCGGCGAGGGACTGGCCATATTCGCCCGGGCCGGGGCGCGGATCGTCGATTGGACCGCCGGGTTGGAGGATTTCACCGACACCGCCGCCCTGATGTCCCATCTGGATCTGGTGATCGCCGTCGATACCTCCGTCGTCCATCTGGCCGGGGCCATGGGTCGTCCGGCCTGGGTGATGCTGCCCTACCGCTCCGACTGGCGCTGGCTGTTGAACCGCTCCGACTCCCCCTGGCACCCCTCCCTTCGCCTGTTTCGCCAGCCTCGGCCCGGCGACTGGGAGGCGGTGCTGCGTCAGGTGGGAGAGGAACTCGCGGCCCTGACCCTAGCCCGGGGGGTACCCCCCCGCGTCGGGAAACCCCAAACTCCCTCTCTCGATCCCCCCCAGCCGTACGCCGCCGCCCCCACCCCGGGCGCGGCGAGGAGTCCCGTCATGAGCGACCTACCCGTCCCCTTCACCCTCGTGGTCCCCACGGTCTATGGCTTGATGATGGTCAACCGCCACGACATCAACCAGACCAACGCCCTGATCAAGACCGGCAAGGGCCACAGCCACGACGAGGTGGAGCTGCTGGCCCACCTGCTCAAACTGTGCGGAACCAATCAGACGGTGCTGGACATCGGGGCCAACTTCGGGGTGATCTCCCTGGGGTTGGCCCGGAGCCTCGGCCCGGAGGGGACGATCCACGCCTTCGAGGCGCAACGGATCATTTTCTACATGCTGGCGGGCAGCGTCGCCCTCAATGCGTTGATGAACGTCCATTGCCATCATCTGGCGGTGGGGGATGTCGAGGGGGAGATTGAAATTCCCCAGTTCGACTACGCCGCCCCCCTCAACTTCGGCAGCATCGAATTCGGTCCGGAGCAGACGGAGCCCCTGAATCAGCAGCGCCAGCACGACCCCTCCCGCCGCGAGAAGGTGGCCATGACCTTCATCGACCGCTTCGACTTCCCCCGAGTGGACCTGATGAAAATCGACGTCGAGGGGATGGAGATGAAGGTTTTGGAGGGGGCCAAGCAGACCATCGCCCGCTGTCGGCCCATTTTGAACGTGGAGTACATCAAGTCCGACCGGGCGGCGCTGCGGCAGCGCATCGAGTCCATGGACTACGCCGTCTACATCAACGGCGTGAACTATCTCTGCCTGCCCACCGAATTGACCAAACGGATCATCGTGCAGCAAAACTGAACCGCGCCCCCCGCTCTTCCCGCGTTTCACGACCATTTCCCGCGCCTTCGCCCGCCTTGCTTCCCCCTTTTTCGCGCGCCAGCCTGGAGGAGGGGGGAGGTTTGTTTTTTCCCCGGACGCGCCGCCCCCCGGGGCGGATAAGATGAACATGGCGTCCGCCTCGGACCCTGTGCCATCATGAGGGGTCATCCCAATTGGCAAGGCAATCACCGAGGGGGAGAAGGCGTCATGGCGGATCATACCTATTTGTTGGAGGAGGGCCGCTGGCGGGCCTTGGGAGAGCTGCTGGACTCCCAGGGGCGGGCGGTGATGGTGGAAGGGGAGTCGGTGGTCAAGCATCAGGAAAAGGTGTGGATTCTGGACAGCCGGGTCAAGCTGTCGGGGCAGGAGAAGGCTCTGATCCAACACCGCTACGCCATTCGCCCCCTGGAAGCGGGGGGGGATTCCATGGGCTGGGTCTCCAAGAACGAAACCATCGGCCAACTCATCGGACGGTTCAACCTGGTCGGGGACAGCATCCTGTCGGTTTTCCAATCCCAGGACGGCAGCCACACCGGATCGGAATTTTTGATCAAGGAAAACGACACCACCTATCTCAACCGGGGGGTGCTGTTCAAGGGGGATGAGCGGATCTCCGCCTGGATCTTCAAGCTGACCCGGCGGGAATGATGGCGTCCGCCGCCGCCCGCGCCGCCGCCCGCGCCGATGGTCGGCCTCCCCGGCGCATTTTGGCCGTGACCGGCTCCCGGGCGGAGTATGGTCATCTCCAGTGGGTGCTGCGGGAGATCGCCGAGGCCCCGGATCTGGAGCTGCGGCTGGCGGCGACGGGGGCGCATCTGGCGGCGGAACACGGCCTGACCGCCGGAGAGATGGAGGCGGACGGTTTTTCCCTCGACGCCCGCATTCCCCTCCCTCTGCCCGACGACGGCCCCCTGGCCATCGCCCGGGCCATCGGCGCGGGGGTGGCGGGGTTCGCCGAGGTTTACGCCCGGCTGCGCCCCGATCTGCTGCTGATTCTTGGCGACCGCTATGAAATGTTGGCCGCCGCCTGCGCCGCGTTGCCCCTGCGCCTGCCCATCGCCCATCTTCACGGCGGCGAGACCTCCCAGGGGGCGATGGACGAGGCGATTCGTCACACCATCACCAAGATGGCCCATCTCCACTTCACGGCGGCGGAGCCCTATCGGCGGCGGGTGATCCAGTTGGGGGAGGATCCGGCCCGGGTGTTCAACTTCGGTGCCCCCGGGCTGGACCATCTGACCCGCGGCCCCGCCCTGTTGAGCCGGGAGGCGTGGCGGGAGCGTTTCGGTTTTGAGCTGGGGAGGGTCAATTTTCTCGTCACCTACCACCCGGTGACGCTGGAGGCAGACGGACCCCAGCGGGCCGTCGCCGCCCTGCTCGCCGCCCTGGACTTATTCCCCGAGGCCCGCGTCATTTTCACCAAGGCCAACGCCGACGCCGAGGGGCGGGCGATCAACGCCCTCCTGGAGGCCTACGCGGCCCAGCGTCCGGGGCGGGCGGCGTTGTTCGACAGTTTGGGGCCGTTGGGCTATCTTTCGGCCCTGGCCCTGGTGGATGCGGTGGTGGGCAACTCCTCCAGCGGGATCATCGAGGCACCGTTTTTCCGGGTTCCCACGGTCAATCTGGGGGATCGGCAGAAGGGGCGGCTGCGGGCGGCGTCGGTGATCGACTGTCCGGAGCAGGCAGAGGCCATCGCGGCGGCGATTCGTCGGGCGTTGTCGCCGGAATTCCGCGCCTCCCTGGCGGGGATGGCGTCGCCCTACGGTCAGGGCGACGCGGCGCGAAAAATCGTCCAGGTATTGCGGAGCTTCGATTTGACGGGAATATTAAAAAAAGAATTTCACGACCTCCCGTCTCACGGGGAGACGGCCTGATTTCCCTTGGCTTTCCAACGGTTCGCTCGCGCTTGCGCCTCGGCGATTTGCCCGGGGGCCAGGAGCCTGGTCAGCTTTTTCAGAATTTTTTCGGCGTGTTCCTGCCCTTGCGCCGCCGCCAGGGTGCACCACATATACGCCTGAACCAGATCCACAGCGACGCCGTCGCCCGCGCCCAACATCCTGCAGGCGTTTTCCTGGGCGGCGCTGGAACCCAGATCTGCGGCTTTGAGATACCAATTCAAAGCCTCCACGCGGTCAAAGGGAACGCCCTTGCCGATGGAGTACATCAGGCCAAGGTTGTTTTGAGCGCCGCTGTCCCCCTGCTCTCCCGCCAAGAGAAACCATTTCGCCGCTTCAGCGTAGTCCTGGGGAACGCCGTCTCCTTTAAAGTGCATGGCACCGAGTACGAATTGCGCGTCGGCGGAGCCCTTTTCCGCGGCTTGGCGAATCGAATCGACGTTTGCCGAGAGAGCGGGTGTAGCCATGGCCATCGTTGCCGCCAGGAGGAGGATGGGCGTGATCATTTTGCATGGTTTCATAGTTGATTCTCCGAGACAAATTGGCGCGCGTACTGAAAATAAAGAATTATTCAATCCACCAGAGCCTCCCCCAAGGGAGGCCCCCCGCCCCATCACCGAAACGTGCTGACCGTCAAAATCACCGTGGAAGTCAGGCTGGCGGGAAAAACGCCCCACACCAACACCAACGCAGCGCACACCGCCACCGCCACCCCACCCATCGCCCCCACGGGCATCTGAAAAGCCTCTTCCCGGGGCTGATCAAAGTAGATCACCTTGACCACCCGAATATAGTAGAACGCGCCAATGGCCGAGAAGATCACACCCGCAATGGCCAAAGCAAGATACCCCGCCTTCACCGCCGCCATGAAGATGTAAAGCTTGCCGATAAAGCCCGCCAAGGGCGGAATGCCCGCCATCGAGAACATGAAGATGGCCATCAACAACGCCAACATCGGCCGCTTGTGACCCAACCCCTTGAAGTCCTCGATGTTGTCGCCGATCCCCTCCTTGTTCAACATGAGGATCAAACCGAAGGCCCCGATGTTCATGAAAACGTAAATGGTCAGATAAACCAACACCCCCTGATGGCCCATGTCTCCCCCCGCCACCAAGCCAATGAGGATGTACCCCACATGACCGATGGAAGAGTAAGCCAACATGCGCTTGAGGTTACTCTGGGCGATGGCCGCAATGGCCCCCACCGCCAAGGACAACAACGCCACCAGTTGGAACACATTGCTCCAATAGGCGTGCATCGGGGCGAAGGCCTCGACGAAAACCCGGTAGAACGCGGAGAATGCCGCCACCTTGGGCATGGCCGCCATAAAGGCGGTCACGGGAGTGGGGGCACCCTCATAAACGTCGGGAGCCCACATGTGGAACGGCGCTGCCGCCACCTTGAAGCTCAACCCGGCGAGGACCAACGTCACCCCCAGATTGATCACCATGCGGGAATGCTCCAACCCCTCCCCCGCCAAAAACCGCTGAATCTCGACAAACTGGGTGGAGCCGGTGACGCCGTACAGCAGCGAAATGCCGTAAAGCAGCAGACCCGAGGCCACCGAGCCAAGGACAAAATATTTCAAGCCCGCTTCGTTGGAAAGGGCGTTGTCCCGGCGGGAAGCCGCCAACACGTAGATGGAGAGGGACATCAACTCCAGCCCCAGATAGAGGCTGATAAAATCGCCGCTGGAAGCCATCATCATGCCGCCCAGCAGGGCGAACAGGGTGAGGACGAAAAATTCCGGGGTGTCCAGGTTATGCTGTTGCAGATAATCCCAGGAGATCATCAAGGGCAGCAGCGTCGCCAGGAGCATCAGGATCTTCATGAAGCCGGAGAAGGGGTCCACCACATACTGATTGTTGAAGGTGGAGGTGGGCCAGTGCATCCCCTCCTTCCACAGGATGATCAGACAGGTGGCCAGGGTCAGCAGGGCCAATCCCCCCACCAGCTCCCGCCGGGTCTCCGCGCTGCGCCAAGCCCCCAGCAGCAGCAGCAGCATGGCCACGATCCCGATGAGAATTTCCGGGGCCATGAGGGCGAGGTTCATATCCAGAATGGGCGCTGGCTTGGTCACAGGCGGTTCCTCTTACGGTCCAACGTCATGCGAAGGCAGGTTCCGGGTTGATTCCCCTCCCCGTCGCGGTCCTTCCTGCCCCGGCGACGGGAGGGCTCGGCGTTCGGCGGATCAGTGCAAGGCCGCCGCCAGGGCACCGCCCTTGGTCACCGCCGCTTGCATCAGCAAATTTTCCACCGAGGCGTGAAACACCTGGAGGAAGGGATCGGGATAGAAACCGATCCAGAACACCAGGACCAACAGTGGGATGAAAATGGCAATCTCCCGCCCATTGACATCGGTGACATGATGCTCGACGTCGGGGTTGCGAATCTCGCCAAAGACCACCTTCTTGAACATCCACAGCATGTAGGCGGCGCCCAGCACCACGCCGGTGGCGGCGATCAAGGCCACCAACTTGTTGGTGTGGAAGGCCCCCAGCAGGATGAGGAACTCCCCGATGAAGCCATTGGTGCCGGGCAATCCCACCGAAGCCATGGTGAAGACCATGAAGATCAGGGCGTAGATGGGCATTTTATGCACCAAGCCGCCAAACTTGGCGATCTCCCGGGTGTGCAGCCGGTCGTAGATCACCCCCACCAAGAGGAAGAGCGCCCCGGCGACGATGCCGTGGTTGATCATTTGCAGCAGACCGCCCTCCACCCCCTGCACATTGAAGGAGAAGAGACCGATGGTGACAAAGCCCATGTGCGACACCGACGAATAGGCGATGAGCTTTTTCAGGTCGGTCTGCATCAAAGCCACCAGGGCGGTATAGACCACCGCCACCAGCGACAGCCCGAAGATCAAGGGCAGGAAGTAGCGGGAGGCGTCGGGCAGCATGGGCAGGGAAAAGCGGATGAAACCATACGCGCCCATCTTCAACAGGATGCCGGCCAGGATCACCGAACCGGCGGTGGGAGCCTCGACGTGGGCATCGGGCAACCAGGTGTGGACCGGCCACATGGGAACCTTCACCGCGAAGGAGGCCATGAAGGCCAGGAAGGCCCACAATTGGAAGATCACCGGGAAGGGATAGTCCATCAACTCGGGAATGCTGAAGGTGCCCGCCTTGAAAAACATGGCCAGGATGGCGATGAGCATCAACACCGAGCCCGCCAGGGTGTAGAGGAAAAACTTGAAGGCGGCGTAAACCCGGCGCGGCCCGCCCCACACCCCGATGATCAGGAACATGGGGATGAGCATGGCCTCCCAGAAGATGTAGAAGAGCATGAAGTCGAGGGCGCAGAAGACCCCGACGACAAACGCCTCCAGGGCGAGGAAGGCCACCATGTACTCCTTCACCCGCTTTTGCACGCTCTCCCACGAGGAGAGGATGCACAACGGGGTGAGGAAGGTGGTGAGCAGCACGAAGGGCATGCTGATGCCATCCACCCCCATGCGATAGACGATGCCGAAAGAGGGGAGCCAGGGCTTCTCCTCCAGGAACTGATAGCCCGCCGTGGTCAGGTCGAAGCCGGTGTAGAGGCGCAGACTGATGACGAAGGTCGCCAGCGAAACCCCCAGCGCCGCCCATCGGGCGATGGTGGGTCGGTCGGAGCCCACCAGCAGAATAATCGCCAGGGCACCCGCCAAAGGAAGAAATGTCACCAGGCTCAGCAGCATCGTCGTGGATTCCCGCGGTCGATGGTTGGTTCGGCCGTTGCGGCGGAAAAGCCGTCAGCGGTTAAACGTAGAAGGTCACCAACACCATGACGCCGATCAACATGGCGAAGGCGTAGTGATAGATGTAGCCGGTCTGCATCCCCCGGAACCACTGGGCGATGCGCAACACCGCGGCACCCACCCCCTCCACCAGATACTTGTCGATGATGGTGGCGTCGCCGGTTTTCCACAGTCCGTCGCCGATGCACTTGGCGGGCTGGACGAAAATTTTGTCGTAGAGCTTGTCGAAATACCAGGCATTGAGCAGGAAGTTGTACAAGCTGCTCAACCGGGCGGCGATACGGGCCGGGGTGCCGGGATTTTTCACATAGAGCAGCCAGGCCAGGGTCAAACCGGCGAGAAACATGCCGAAGGGCAGCCACTTGACCACGAAGGGGACGTGGTGGGCGTTGGCCAGGGCGTCATGCCCCTCGGCCAGGGGCATGGCCGCGCCGAACCACCCCTCATGCACCAGGGGAGATCCGACCCAGCCCGCCAGCACCGCGCCGATGGCCAGCACCATGTTGGGGAAGCGGACGAACCAGCTGGGCTCGCGGACTTCGTGGGAACCATGACCGCCATGGCCGTGATCGTCATGGGCGGCGGCGGCGTGGGCGGCGGCGGCGTGGGCGTGGCCGTGATCTTCGCCGTGACCATGGTCGGCCCCCGCCTTTTGATCGTGGGGCGTGCCGTGGAAGGTCATGAAGACCAGGCGGAAGGAGTAGAAGGTGGTCATGAAGGCGGCCATGATCCCCATGGTGAAGGCCAGCATCCCGGTGGGGGTGTGGGCGGCGTAGGCCGACTCCAGGATGGCGTCCTTGGAGAAGTAGCCAGCCAGACCGGGGAAGCCGGTGAGGGCCAGAGTGCCCACCATCATCAGGGTGTAGGTGATGGGGATCTTCTTCGCCAGACCGCCCATCTTGCGCATGTCCTGCTCATGGTGCATGGCCATGATCACCGCCCCGGCCCCGAGGAAGAGCAGGGCCTTGAAGAAGGCGTGGGTCATCAGGTGGAACATGGAGGCGGCGTAGGCCGAAACCCCGGCGCCGAAGAACATGTAGCCCAACTGGGAGCAGGTGGAGTAGGCGATGACCTTCTTGATGTCGTTTTGCACCATGCCGATGGTAGCGGCCATGAAGGCCGTGCCCGCGCCCACCAGGGTGACCACGGCCAGGGCGGTGTCGGAAAGCTCGAACAGCGGCGAGGCGCGGCAGACCATGAAGACGCCCGCCGTCACCATGGTGGCGGCGTGGATCAGGGCGGAGACCGGGGTGGGGCCCTCCATGGCGTCGGGCAGCCAGGTGTGCAGACCCAACTGGGCCGACTTGCCCATCGCCCCGATAAAGAGCATCAGGCAGATGGCGGTGATGGTGGGAACCTGACCCCAGATGAAGTCGATGGTCTGGGGATATTGCCCGGCCTGGGCCATCTGGAACACCTCGGCGTAGTCCAGCGTGCCGAAGACCATGAAGATGGTGAAGATGCCCAGGGCGAAGCCGAAATCCCCCACCCGGTTGACCAGGAAGGCCTTGATGGCGGCGTTGCAGGCCGACTCCTTCTTGAACCAGAAGCCGATGAGCAGGTAGGAGGCCAGCCCCACCCCCTCCCAGCCGAAGAAGAGCTGGAGGAAGTTGTCGCCCAGCACCAGCATCAGCATGGCGAAGGTGAAGAGGGAGAGGTAGCTGAAGAATCGCGGATTGTGGGGATCTTCCTCCATGTAGCCGATGGAGTAGATGTGGATCAGGGTGGCGATGGGGGCGACCACGACGAGCATCACCGCCGTGATTTTATCGATGTAGATGGCGAAGTTGACGGCGAAATCACCGGAGATGATCCACTTGAACAGCACCTCGTGGATCACCGGTCCGCCCTGCACCGCCACCTGCCAGAAGGCCTGGATGGCCAGCAGCGAGGCCCCGATCATGCAGAGGATGGTCGCCAGTTGGCTCAACCGGACGCCGATCAGGCGGCCCAGCAGTCCGGCGGTCAACGACCCCAGCAGAGGGAGCAGGGGGATGTAGGCGTATTGGCTCATGGCGGCTTCCGTGATGCGTCCGTTTTTAGCTTTCGTCAGGCGTCGAATGCGCTGGGCCGTGGTGCGGCGACCAGGGCCGTCATCCCTTCAATTGATCGATCTCTTCCACGTTGATGGTGGCCCGGTTGCGGAAGAAGGTGACGACGATGGCCAGCCCGATGGCCGCCTCCGCCGCTGCCACGGTCAGCACGAAAAAGGTGAAAATCTGCCCCAGCACGTCCCCATGATGGGCGGAGAAGGCCACCAGGTTGACGTTCACCGCCAGGAGCATCAACTCGATGCTCATCAGGATGGTGATGACGTTCTTGCGGTTGAGAAAGATGCCGAAGACGCCGATGGTGAACAAAATGGCGCTGACGGTCAGGTAGTGATGCAGGGTCGGGGTCATGGCGTCTTCTCGTTCGTCCGTTGGGCTGTCGCCGGATCAAGCCCCTTGACCGGGGGCGACCTCTTTCAATTCCACCGCCTCGTCGCGGCGACGGGCAATCTGCTCGCACACCTTTTGCCGCCGGATATCCCGGCGCACCCGCTGGGTCAGACCGATGGCCCCGATCATGGCCACCAACAGGATCAGCGAGGCGGCCTCGAAGGGGTAGAGATACTGGGTGTAGAGAACCTTGCCGATGGCCATGGTGTTGCTCACCGGAACCGCCGCCGCATGGGCCGCCCCCTCGCCGGGATGGATGCCGGCCATGATCACCACCAACTCCACCAGGATGGCGAAACCCACCGCCAACCCCATGGGCAGGTGATCGGCCGCGCCCTGTCGCAAGGTGTCGAAGTCCACATCGAGGAGCATGACCACGAAGAGGAAGAGCATGGCCACGGCACCCATGTAGACCATCACCAGCACGGCGGCCATGAACTCTGCCCCCAGCAGCACGAAGAGCCCCGCCGTGGAGAAGAAGGTCAGCACCAGGCTCAGCACCGAATGGACCGGATTGCGCGCCGCCACCACCAGCACCGCCCCCAGCACCGCCATTCCGGCGAAGAGGTAGAAGGCGAAGGACTGCACCAGAGATGCCACAGATGCCATCATCGATTGATTCTCCCCCGTCCGGTCAGCGGTATTTGGCGTCCGCCGCCAGATTGGCGTCCAGTTGGCTCTTCCACTTGTCACCGTTGCCCAGCAGCCGGGCCTTGTCCGAGAGCAGCCCTTCCCGGGTTTCGGCGTAGAACTCAAAATTTTGCGACATGACGATGGCATCCACCGGACAGGCCTCCTGGCAGAAGCCGCAGAAGATGCACTTGCTGTTGTCGATGTCGTAGACCTTGGTCTTGCGCTGCTGGCCTTGGCTCTTGGGGTCGATCTCGATAAAGATCGCCTGGGCCGGGCAGACCGCCTCGCACAATTTGCAGGCGATGCACCGCTCCTGGCCGTTGTCATAGCGGCGCAGGGCGTGCTCCCCCCGAAAGCGCGGCGACAGCGGGGTCCGCTCCTCGGGATAGCGGATGGTGATCTTGGGCTTGAACAGGTACTTCAGCGTCACCCCCAACCCCGCGAAGAGTTCCTTCAGGGTGAAGCTGGCGATCAAGTCCTTGACGGTCGATTGGCTCATGGTCGTCTTATCCCTTACGCCTTGCCCAGCAGGTGCAGGGCCGCCCCGGTCAAAAAGATCCACAACAGCGAGAAGGGCAGAAAAACCTTCCAACCCAGACGCATCAACTGGTCATAGCGATAGCGGGGGAAGGTGGCCCGAATCCAGAGGAAGACGAAGAGCAGGAACCCGGTCTTGAGGGCCAGCCAGAAGATCCCCGGGATGAACGACAGGAAGGGCAGCGGCGGCAGCCATCCCCCGAGGAAGAGGATGCTCCCCATGGTGGAGACCAGGATCATGTTGGCGTACTCGCCCATGAAGAACATCCCGAAGGTCATGGCCGAGTATTCCGTGTTGAACCCGGAAACCAGTTCGGATTCCGCTTCCGGCAGATCGAAGGGGGCGCGATTGGTCTCCGCCACCACCGAAATGAAATAGATGAAGAACATGGGGAAGAGGGGCACCACGTTCCACAGGTCGGTCTGGGAAAGCACGATCTCCTTGAGATTGAGGCTGCCCGCCAGCATCACCACCGGGATGATGGTGAAGCCCATGGAGACCTCGTAGGAGATCATCTGGGAGGCGGAGCGCACCGAGCCCAGGAAGGAGTAGCGGGCGTTGGAGGCCCACCCCGACATCAGGATGCCGTAGGCCCCCATGGAAGAGATGGCCAGGACGTACAGCACGCCGACGTTGATATCCGCCAGCACCAGCTCCGGTGAGAAGGGGATCACCGCCCAGCCCAACAGCGCCGGGATGAAGGTCAGCGCCGGGGCGAGGATGAAGACCAGCTTTTCCGACTTGCTGGGGATCAAGGTCTCCTTGAAGAAGAGCTTGACGGCGTCGGCCAGGGGTTGCAGCAGCCCCAGGGGGCCGACCCGGTTGGGCCCCATGCGGATCTGCATCCAGCCGATGATTTTGCGCTCGGCCAGGGTGAGGTAGGTGACGCAGAACATCACGATGCCCAGGAGGATGGCGATCTTGACCACCGTCCAGACCCCGGGCCAGACGAATCCGAAGAGTCCGCCGCCCAATTCGTGGACCACGCGCAGGATGTCGTTCATTGGCTCACAATCCCACCAGGCTCACGGCCGGAAAGCCGCCATTGAGTTCGATCAACTCCTGCGCCAGGGCCTTTTCGTAGCCGCAACCGGCGAAGAGCGTCCCTTCCGGAATCAGCGGATCCAGGGCCGCCACCCCTTCCAGGGTGCGGTCGCCCTGCACCACCCGCACCCGTTGACCGTGGGCCACCCCCATTTTGGTCGCCTCGGCGGGGTTGAGCCGCAGATGGGGGCCGGGGTCCAGTCGATTCAAGGTGGCGGAACGGCGCGCCACTCCATCCCCCTGATAGAAGGGATGCTCCCCCACCAGGGTCAAGCCGACGTGGGGTTTTTCCGCCGGTCCGCCCAGGGGCAGGCCGATGGTCACCGGGCTGTGGTCGCAGGGGTCGGCCATCTCGCCACCGTCGAGGGCGGAGAGCTGGTAGCGATGGTCGGCGGCGGCCATGGCTTGACGCAACGCCTCCACGGTGTTGTAGGGCAGGGGCTGGGCGAATCGGTCGGAGAGGGCGCGCAGAATGCGCCAATCCTCCTTGGCCTCGACGGGTCCATCCACCGCCTTGCGGCTCACCTGCACTCGCCCCTCGGCGTTGGTCAGGCAGACCTCTTTTTCGCTGATCGCCAGACCGGGGAGAACCACTGTCGCCAAGTCGGCGGCGGGGGTGCGATGGCTGCCCAGGTAGATCACCTTGGCTTTTTTCATCGCCTCCCGGGCCAGATTGGCATCCACCCCGTCCAGCAGTGGATCGCACCCCAGGAGGAACAGCACCTTGATCTCGCCGGAGGCAGCCGCCTTGAGTATTTTCCCGGCGTCATGGCCGCTCTTCTCCAGCTTGGCGTAGCCCGGTCCGCGGTGGGGAACCACCCCCAGGTCTTGCGCCGCCGCCGCGTTGGCCCGGCTGCTCACCCGGTTGAAGCCGTTCCACTGCCCCCCCAGGGCGTTGCATTCGTCCAGCAGGGCCGCCGCCAAACGGCGCAGCCGTTCCGCCGAGGGGTGCTGAATGGCGTAATCCCCGAGGATCACCGCCGGACGCTTGGCCTTGTGCAGCGCCGCCGCCAACCGCCCCGCGTCGCCGGTTCCGCCGCCGCCGTGCTTGAGAAACTCCAGGGTAAGATCGAGAAAATCGATCTCGGCACCGGGGCGAAGGACCATCTCCCGCAGTCCGGGGAGGTTGTGCTTGAGCTTGCGGGGGTTGACCGAGATCACCGTCGCCCCGTTGAGCGCCGCCTTGCGCACCCGCAGGTTGAGCAGCGGGGTTTCGTGGCGGGGGTCGCAGCCCACCAGCACGATGAGATCCGCCGTCGGCAGCTTGACCAGGGGGGTGTTCATCAGCAGATCGGCCCGGGTCAGGGGGATCGCGTCGCCGCTGAAATCCCGTTGCCGGAGGCGATGATCGACGTGGGGCGTCCCCACCCCGCGACGCAGCAGATCCTGGAAGGCGAACAACTCTTCCGCCCCTTGATCATCCCCCGCCAGCCCCGCCGTCTCTTCCGGCTTGACCCCCTTGAGCAGTTCGGCGGCGCGGTCCAGCGCCTCCTGCCAGTTCACCGGGGTGGGGTTGAGTTGGTTCCGCCGCACCGTGGGATCCCGCAGCCGCTCCACCGCCAGGCCGTCGTAGGAGAAACGTCCCTTGTCGCAGAGCCACACCTCGTTGATGGCGTCGCAGGAGCTGGCCATCACCCGCTTGACCTGCCCGCCCAAGTGATCCCGCCGCAGATGGCAACCCACCGCGCAGTGACCGCAGATTCCCTCCGTCCGCTTCAGTTCCCAGCCTCGGGCCTGATAGTGGAACGGCTTGAGATTCAACGCCCCCACCGGGCACAACTCGGCCATGTTGCCGGCCATCTCGGAGGAGAGGGTTTTTTCGACGAAGGGGCCCACCGCCATGTGGTCGCCGCGATAGACCGCCCCCATCTCCTCCACCCCGGCAATTTCCGTCGAATAACGGATGCAGCGGGTGCAGTGGATGCAGCGGTTCATCACCGTTTCGATCAGCGGCCCCAGATCCTTGTCCGGAACCTGCCGCTTGGTTTCGCAGAAGCGGGAGCGGTCCGGGCCATATTTCATGGCCAGATCCTGCAGGTCGCACTCGCCGCCCTGGTCGCAGACCGGGCAGTCCAGGGGGTGGTTGATGAGGAGAAACTCCATCACCCCCTTGCGGGCGTCCAGGGCCATGGGGCTTTGGGTTTTCACCACCATCCCATCGCCCACCGGCATGGCGCAGGCCACCACCGGCTTGGGCATTTTTTCCACCTCCACCATGCACATGCGGCAGTTGCCCGCCACCGGCAGTTTGGGGTGCCAACAAAAGTGGGGAATGGAGATCCCGAGCTTGCGGGCGGCTTCCATGATGGAAGTACCCGGTTTGACGTCGATCTCCTTGCCATCGATGATCAGCGTGGGCATGGGTCGATCTCGCTCCTCATCCGACCATGCAGCGGCCGTTTTTGATGTGATATTCGACTTCGTCGCGGAAGTGGCGCAAAACGCCTTGCACCGGTCCGGCGGCGGCGTCCCCCAGGGCGCAGATGGTCTTGCCCGAGATGTTCTTGCAAATATCGGTCAGCAGGTCCAGGTCTTCCATGCGTCCCTTGCCCGCCTCGATGCGGGAGACGATCTGGGAGAGCCAGCCCGTGCCCTCGCGGCAGGGGGTGCATTGGCCGCAGGATTCGTGGCGGTAGAACCTTTCCAGCCGCGCCAAGGCCCGCACGATGCACACCGACTTGTTGACCACGATCACCGCCCCGGAACCCAGCATGCTCCCCGCCTTGCCGATGGCGTCGTAGTCCATGGTGATGGTTTCGCACACTGCGGGGGGCAGGATGGGGGCCGACGAGCCGCCGGGAATCACCCCCTTGAGGTTGGCCCATCCCCCCTTGACCCCGCCGGCGTACTCCTCCAACAGCGTCTTCAAGGGAATGCCCAACTCCACCTCATAATTGCCCGGTTTGTTGACGTGGCCCGAGACGGCGAAAATTTTGGTTCCGGTGGAGTTGGTCACCCCCAGCTTGGAGTACCATTCGCCCCCCTGGGCGATGATCTCCGGCACCGAACTCAGGGTCTCCACGTTGTTGATCACGGTGGGGCAGTCGTAGAGACCGACATTGGCAGGAAAGGGCGGTTTGACCCGAGGCTGGCCCTTCTTGCCCTCGATGGACTCCAGGAGCGCCGTCTCTTCGCCGCAGACGTAGGCCCCGGCCCCGCGATGCACCGCCAGATGGAAGGTCGCCCCCTTGCCGTGGAGGTTCGCCCCCAGATGTCCGGCGGCGTAGGCCTCGGCGATGGCCGACTCCAGCCGCTCGGCCTCGTGGACGAACTCGCCGCGAATGTAGATGTAGCCCTGCTGGGCCCCCACGGCGTATCCGGCGATGGCCATCCCCTCGATGAGCAGATGGGGATCGTAGCGCATGATGTCCCGGTCCTTGCAGGTGCCGGGCTCGCCCTCGTCGGCGTTGCACACCAGATAGCGGGGGCGGGGATCGTTCTTGGGGATGAAGGACCACTTCAGCCCGGCGGGAAAGCCCGCGCCGCCGCGCCCCCGGATGCCCGCCTTCTTGACCTGGGCGATGATCTCCTCGCCGCTCATGCCCAGGGCCTTCTCCAGGGATTGATAGGCCCCCAGGGCCGTCACCGCCGCCAGGGTGTGGCTGTTGGCGACGTGGATGCGCTTGAAGAGTATTTGGGTTCCTGTGCTCATCACGGCTCCCCGTGCTGGTGAATCCAACCGATCATTCGTCCATCCCCCGATCCCAAAGCGCGGACGGTCAGGTCAATCCGTCGAGGATGCCGCTGATTTTGTCCGGGGTGAGGTCTTCGTAATAGTCGTCGTTGATCTGCATCATGGGGGCGTTGACGCAGGCCCCCAGACACTCCACCTCGGTGAGGGTGAAGCGTTTGTCCTTGTCGGTCTGCCCGAAGCCGACCCCCAGCTTTTGCTGCACCGCCTTGACGATGGCGTCGGAGCCGCAGAGCCAGCACGAAATGTTGGTGCAGATCTGGACGTGATGCTTGCCCACCGGCTTGAGGTTGAACATGGTGTAGAAGGTGGCCACCTCATAGACCCGGATGGGCGGAATGCCCAGGTGGTCCGCCACCAGGTCCATGGCCTGCCGCGACAGCCAGCCGCCGAACTCCTTCTGCGCCAGATGCAGCACCGGAATCAGCGCCGAGCGGCGACGATGGGCCTCGGGGTAACGGGTCAGGATCTCCTCGATGCGTTGCAACGCCTCGGGGGAGAACCGGGGAGGGGGACCGTCCACCTCCATGGGGATAGTCTGCTGATCGCTGCTCATGCTTGCCTGCTTCCCTGTCGAAGGGCCGTTTCCGGCGGCGCCGAGGGCGGGATGGGGGTCGTCAACGGTCGATTTCGCCAAAGACGATATCGACGGTGCCCACGATGGTGGTGACGTCGGCCACCATGTGCCCCTTGGCCATGTACTTCATCGCCTGAAGGTGATTGAACCCGGCGGCGCGAATTTTCACCCGATAGGGTTTGGTGGTCCCGTCGGAGACGATGTAGACGCCCAACTCCCCCTTGGGGGTTTCGGTGGCGGCGTAGATCTCTCCCGGCGGGGTGCGGAACCCTTCGGTGAAAAGTTTGAAATGGTGGATCAGGGACTCCATGTCCTGCTGCATCGCGCCCCGGTAGGGGGGGGATTGCTTGAAATTTTCATGGCGCACCGGACCCGCCTTCATCTGCTTCAAACACTGGCGGATGATCTTGTTGCTCTCCCGCAGCTCTTCCACCCGGATCAGGTAGCGGTCGTAGGAGTCGCCGTTCTTGCCGATGGGGATTTTGAACTCCACCTTGTCGTAGGCGTCGTAGGGTTCGGCCTTGCGCAGATCCCAAGCGAAGCCGGAGCCGCGAATCATGGGGCCGACGAATCCCCAGTCCAGGGCCTGTTGCGGCGTCACGATGCCGATGCCCACCAGCCGCTGTTTCCAGATGCGGTTTTCGGTGAGCAGGGTTTCGTATTCGTCGATCTTGCCGGGGAAGGTTTCGGTGAACTCCCAGATTTTGTCCGCCAACCCGTCGGGCATGTCCTTGGCGACGCCGCCGGGGCGGAAGTAGGCGGCGTGAATTCGCGCCCCCGACACCGCCTCGTAAAAGTCGATGAGCTGTTCCCGCTCGCGGAAGGTGTAGAGGAACATGGTCATGGCCCCGACGTCCAGGCCATGGGCTCCCAGAAAGAGCAGGTGGTTCAGCATGCGGGTGATTTCGGCAAAGATGACCCGGATGTACTGGGCCCGCTCCGGGGCCTCGATGCCCAACAGCCGCTCCACCCCCAGGACGTAGGGATGCTCCTGGGCCATCATGGACATGTAGTCCAGACGGTCGAAGTAGGGCACCCCCTGGAGATAGGTCTTGTGTTCCAGCAGCTTTTCGGTGCCGCGGTGGAGGAAGCCGATGTGGGGGTCGGCCCGTTCCACCACTTCGCCGTCCAGTTCCAGCAGCAGGCGCAGCACCCCGTGGGCCGCCGGATGCTGGGGACCGAAGTTGACGGTGAAGTTTTGAAACTCCCTGTCCTCGGCCATCAGCGCTCGTCCCGTGCGTTGTAGTATTCCCGGCTTTCACGCTGCAACTGGGTGGGCTCGCGGATGATCCGCCCCTGCTCCTCGCTGTAGCGCAGTTCGTAATTTCCGGAAAGAGGGAAATCCTTGCGGAGGGGGTGGCCCTCGAAATCATAGTCGTTGAGGAGGCGCCGCAGGTCCGGATGGCCGGTGAAGAGGATGCCGAAGAGGTCGAAGGCCTCCCGCTCGTACCAGTCGGCGCAGCTCCACACCCCGATGATGGAGGGAATGGGCTGCCCCTCGTCCAGGGCGACCTTGATCCGGATGCGGTGGTTGTGGCGCATCGACAGCAGGTGATAGACCACTTCCAGGGGTTTGGCCCGCTCCGGATAGTGCACCCCCGCCAGATCGATCATTTGATGGAAGTTGAAGCCCGGATCGTCCCGCAGGATGGTCAGCACCGCCAGCAGATTGTCCGGGTCGACATGCACGGTCACAGCGGCGCCGAGATGCTTCTCGCCGAAGCCGGTGAACAGTTCCGCCTCCAGCCCGGCGAAGCGGCTTTTCACCGCCTCGGCCAGACGTTCCAGCTTTTCCAGGCTCATAGGGACTTCCTCCAGCCGGTGTAGAGGGTGCATTCCCGGTGGATCTTCTTTTGCAGTTGCAGGATGCCGTAGATCAGGGCTTCCGCCGTGGGGGGGCAGCCGGGGATGTAGATGTCCACCGGCACGATGCGGTCGCAGCCCCGCACCACCGAGTAGCCGTAGTGGTAATAGCCGCCGCCGTTGGCGCAGGAGCCCATGGAGATGACCCAGCGGGGCTCCGGCATCTGGTCGTAGACCTTGCGCAGGGCGGGGGCCATCTTGTTGGTCAGGGTGCCGGCCACGATCATCACGTCGGACTGGCGGGGGCTGGGGCGAAAGACGATGCCGAAGCGGTCCAGGTCGTAGCGGCTGGCACCGGCCTGCATCATCTCCACGGCGCAGCAGGCCAAGCCGAAGGTCATGGGCCACATGGAGCCGGTGCGGCCCCAGTTGACCAGCGTGTCGACGCTGGTCAGCAGAAAGCCCCGGTTGTCCAGTTCATGCCGGACTTCCTTGATCATTCCCATTCCAGCGCCCCTTTCTTCCAGGCGTAGGCGTAACCCACCAGCAAAATCAGCAGGAAGAGGACCATCTCCACAAAGCCGACAATGCCGATCTCGCGAAAGGCCACGGCCCAGGGGAAGAGAAACGCCGCTTCGATGTCGAACACGATGAACAGGATGGCGATGAGGTAGAACCGCACGTCGAAGCGCATCCGCACCCGGTTGAAGGGGGCGAAGCCGCATTCGTATTGGCTGCGCTTCTCCTCGTAGGGATTTTTCACCCCCACCAGCCAGGAGGCCCCCAGCATGAAGACCGCCATGCCGACGGCGATGAACATGAAGACGAAAATGGGGAAATAGTTTTCCAGCATGACCCGCCCCCTGGTTGATCGCTTCCAACCGCCCCAAACGGCGGTTCACTCCCCGGCTTCATCCACCCGGGGGGTGTGGTATTTTCCACTGTTGATCATGGAATTTATCGCGCCGGATGGGTGATTCCGCCCTTTCCGGGGTCTTGAGAACTATCACCATCCCATGCCGTCGTCAACCGGCGACAATGGGGGGAGGGTGAAATCCCCGTCAAGATAGGGAATCTCCCCGTCCATCGCAACTTTTTCCTAATCAAAACACATCGTCCGGATTTTTTCTTGATTTAGGAGCTGTCCAAGCCAATATTCAGCACTCAACATATTATTATATACTAATGTACTTTTCCCCTTGTCTCCGGGTCGTCATGATGGCGCAATCCGGGGGGTTCATCCAGCTTCCCGCCGCTGTGAGCGCTCCCTTACCCTTTGGAGAAAGGCCCGCGAGCATGACCACTTCCCCCCCCCTCTCCCCCTCCCCGCCGCCGGAGGATGCGTGGCGCGAGGGGCTGTTGCGCCTGCTGGCGGGCGAGACGGCGGCGGCGACGGGGATCTGTCTCGAAGCGTTGAACCAAGCCCCGAAGGATGGGGAACTCCACTATTTACTGGGGCTGGCGCTGCTGGAGGCCCAGGAGAACGCCCGAGCCGCCGGGGTGTTGAGCCGGGCGGCGGGGTTGATTCCCCAGGCCCCCCACGTCTGGCTGGCCCTGGGGCGGGCGTTGCGCCGGGAAAAACGGCTGGACGACGCCCTGACCGCCCACGGCCAGGCCCTCGCCCTGGATCCGGCCCAGGCCGACCCCTTGCTGGAGATCGGCATGATCCTCATGGAAAAGGGGCATCCGGCGTGGGCCAGCGTCTATTTGCGCCGCTTCGAGGATCGGGTGCAGGATGCCGAGGTGCTGAATCCCCGCCCGGTGGACGCCTATTTTCTCGACAGCGACCAGGCCCGCAAGGCAGCGGCGATTCCCACCCTCATCCCCCGTTTTCGCATCGTCAACTCGGTCCCCGGGACGCGGCTGTGTTTCCATCCCGGCCCCCCCCTGCCGGAGGATCCGCCCCACCTGATCAGCGTCCCGGAGGAGGGGCTGGAGCCCTTTTTCCGCCTCACCCCGTTGCGCCGCCCGTTGATGGTTCACTTCAACCCCCGGGATCCCGAACAGAACGCCCGGGCCGAGGGGATCGGCGAGGCCATCGCCCGGGCCGAGCGGTTTCGCGAGCAGTTCGCCGCCGCGGCCCTGGTCCGCCTGAAAAACCGCCCCCCCCGGCTGGGTCCGGGGGAGGCGTTGCGGATTCTCCTCCCCTCCTCCCGCCACGATCGGGATTTGCAATATCAAATGCGGCTGCTGGCCCGGGCGCTGCTCCGACGGGGCGCACGCCCCGTCCTCGCCCTGGAGCGCCCCGAGTTGGACCACTTCGACGACGCCCTCTGGCGTCGCGCCCTGGAGGAGCATCAACCCCACGCCGTGATGAGCTTCAACCGGCTGTTCAACCAGGCGCTGCATCCCAAGCAGCCGCTCATCGTCTGGTGGCAGGATCCCATGCCCATCCTCGCCGACGGGGAGCCCCTGCCCTGGCGGGAGCGGGATCTGGCCTGGTCCCTCTGCCCCGAGTTCGACGACCTGCTGCGGCGCACTGGGGCGCAACGCATCGCTCGCCAATCCTTTCGGGTGGACCTGGAGACCTTCCGCCCCCTGCCCGACCTCCCTCGCGAGGAGAAGGTGGTGGTGGTGGGCTCCTCCTACGCCGAAAAGCTGGATCTCTACCGTCAGGCCCCGCAACAGGCGGCGCTGCGCCGCGCCCTGGGGGAGTTGACCGAGCGATTCGACGCCGGGGAGCCCATGACCGACGACTTGCTGGCCGAAACCGCCCGGCGTTACGGCATGACCCGCTACGCCGTCTTCTGGAAACTTTTCCACTATCTGGTGCGGGATCGCTGCGTGCGCTGGCTTTGTCAGGTCAGCCCCCTGCCGGTGGAGGTGTGGGGCAATTTTTGGGAGCGGGATCCCTTGATCCGCCCCTTTCACCGAGGGGTGCTGCCCCAGGGGGAGGCGGTAGCCCGGGTCTATAATCAAGCGCGCTACGCCCTGGCGGCCCACCCTTTCGATCTGCAAAGCCAGCGCATGGGGGAGGCCTCGGCCTGCGGTGCCATTCCCCTGGTCTACGACTGCCGCCACCGGGCCGAGCCCCCCCACTGGGACGACGCCTGCCTCTGGTTCCGCACCGCCCAGGAGTTGCGGGAGCAACTGGGACGCCGCCCCCCCGGCGACCCCCGCCCAATCTCCCGCGACAAGGGATACGACACCCTGGCCCGGGATCTGGAGTCCGCCATCCTCCGGTGGCTGGGGGAGAAAAATGGCGAGTGACGATGCGCCCCGAAATGCGCTATCATGCCGAAGCTTTGGTCACGCCGAGCCCCCTGGCCTCCTCCGACGCCCCGTGCGGCGCGAATGGCGCGGCCTGCGGGGGTGAGCCGCCGCCGACCCCTTCCGGATTCCTCCCGTATTTCCGGAAACCGCGAGCGTATTTCCATCCTCCTTTCACACGATTCGACAGCCCAAAGGCCATCCCGTGAGCAGCCCATTCGATTCCGCCGACGAAGACGCCCCCACCCGCCTGGGCGACACGCCTCCCTTCAAGCTGGTGGATGAAGACGCCCCCACCCGCCTGGGTGCCCCCTCCGCCGCCGCTTCCGAGACCGACGAGGACGCTCCCACCCGCCTGGGCACCCCCTCCGCCGCCGCTTCCGAGACCGACGAGGACGCTCCCACCCGCCTGGGAGCGCGCGGCTCACGCCGTCCCGCGGTGGACGCCGACGCCGCCACCCGCCTGGGGGCTCCGCCGCCCGTCGCGGGCGGCGTCCTGCGTCCTGCGGAAAAAGCCAAGGATTCCTATCCCTCCGGCCTGCCGGTGGATCACATGTTGTTGTGGTATCGCATCGAAAAGGTGTTGGGCCAGGGGGGCTTCGGCATCACCTACAAGGCCCACGACACCCGCCTGGACAACTACGTCGCCCTCAAGGAGTACCTGCCCTCGCAAATGGCCAGTCGGGGAGCGGATCTCTCGATCCGTCCCATCAATCCCAGCCAGAACGAGGACTTCATCCATGGTCGGCAACGCTTCCTCGACGAAGCCCGGACCCTGGCCAAGTTCAAGCACTCCTCCCTGGTGCGGGTGGCCACCTTTTTCGAGGAACACAACACCGCCTACATGGCCATGGAGTTCGAGGACGGCGAATCGCTGGCCTCGGTGCTGAAGCGCCAGGGCACCCTGGCGGAGAAGGATCTCATGTCCCTGGTCATGCCGCTGCTCCAGGGGCTGACCACCCTGCACGAGGCGGGGATCATCCACCGGGACATCAAGCCGGATAATATTTTCATCCGCAAGAAAGACGGCACCCCGGTGTTGCTGGACTTCGGCGCGGCGCGCCGCACCACCGGCGGCGAGGCGGGGGTGATGACCACCGTGCTGACCCCCGGTTACGCCCCCATGGAGCAATATTTCGACGACGCCAGCCGCCAGGGGGCATGGACCGACATCTACGCCATGGGGGCGGTGATGTACCGCTGCATCAGCGGCAACAAGCCCATCGGTGCCCCCCAACGGGGCAACGCCTTGATGCGCGGCGACGTCGATCCCATGGCCCCGGCGGTGCAGGTGGGGGCGGGACGCTACGCCACGCCGGTGCTGAAGGCCATCGATCTGGCCATTCAGGTCAGCGAGATCAATCGTCCCAAAAGCATCCCCGAGTGGCTGCGGGCGGTGGAGGTGGAGATGCCCTCCGCCGACGAGGGCCAGCTCTCCGCCGCCAGCCTGGCCAAATCCTCTCCCGCCGCCAAGGCGGGGATGGCCGCCGCCGCCGTGGGGGTGTTGATGCTGGTCGGGGCGGGAATCTGGTCGATCACCGGGGGTTCCCAGCAGACCATTCTGACTCCGGCGCAGCAGGAGATGAAGCAGTTCGACGCGCTGAAATCCCGCATGGAAAAAGGCGAGGCGGCGGCCCAGCGGGAGTACGGCCACCGTTTGATGGAAGGCCGCGGCATGCCCCTGGATCTCTCCCAGGGATTGGGGCTGCTGCAAAAGGCCGCCCTCCAGGGCGACGCCGACGCCGCGTTGGATTTGGGTCTTCTTTACGCCGAGGGCAAGGGAACGTCCAAGGATGAGGCCAAGGCCTTGGAGTGGTTCCGCAAGGCGGCGGAGAAGGGGGCCGTCGAGGCGCAGTTTCAATTGGGACGTTCCCTGGGCAGGGGCGACGCCGCCCAGCGCAAGGAGGCCCGGGAGTGGCTGCGCAAGGCGGCGGAAGGCCATTCGCCCCAGGCCCAGGCGACCTTGGCCAACCTGTTGGAAACCTCCTCGGGCGATGACAAGGCCCATCCCGAGGAGGCCTTCCAGTGGTATCTCAAGGCCGCCGGGCAGGGGGTGACGGAGGCCGAAACCCGGGTCGGGGTGATGTACGAAGAGGGAATCGGCGTGCCCCAGGATGAATCCCAAGCCGTTGCGTGGCTGACCAAGGCCGCCGAATCCGGCTCCCCGGAGGCCCAATTCCGGCTGGGACGCCTGTTGATGGAGGGGCGGGGCGGCAAGAAGGATCCCAACGAGGCGACCAACTATTTCACCAAGGCGGCGAGCAAGGGGTATGTTCCGGCGCAAGCGGCCCTGGCGGCGGCCTATGAGCAGGGGGCGGGGGTTCCCAAGGACGCGGTGCAGGTGGTTCGCTGGTATCGCGAGGCGGCGGAGCAGGGCGATGTGAAATCCCAATTGATTTTGGGACGCAAGCTCATCGTCGGCGAGGGCAGCGGCGGCAAGCCCGATCCCCAGAGCGCCGCCTCGTGGTTCCGCAAGGCGGCGGATGCCGGGGATCCGGGCGGACAAACCAGCCTGGGCGTGTTGTATCGCAACGGCCTGGGCGTCAAGAAGGATGTGGGCGAGGCCCTCAAGTTGTTCCGCCTGGCGGCCCAGAAAAATAATCCCGATGCGCAAAATCAGTTGGGGGCGCTTTACGAGCAAGGCGAGGGGGTTGGCAAGGATCCGCAGGAGGCTCTTCGTTGGTATCACAAGGCGGCGGAACAGGGTCATGCCGGGGCGCAGGCCAACCTGGGCTGGCTCTTCGAGGAGGGCAAGGGCGCGGCCCGGGATCCGGTCAAGGCGGCGGAGTGGTATCAAAAAGCGGCGGTGGCGGGCGAGGTGCGGGCGCAGAAAAGCCTGGCCTTTCTCTATGAGGATGGCATGGGGGTGCCCAGGGATCCGGTCAAGGCTTTCGCCTGGTACAGTTTGGCGGCGGTGCAGGACGACAAGGATGCGGTGAAAAATCTGGCGGTGATGGGGCGCACGCTCTCCCCGGAACAGCAGCGCGCCGGACAGGAATTGGCCAAGGAGTTGCTGCAACAACAGCGCCTGCTGCGCGACAAACAGCAAAAATCCGGCGATTGATCGATCACGGAAAGTCCGGGCTTCGGGGGATGGTGGGGAGGGGGAACCCTTCTTCGCCAGCAGAGTGCCGGGGAACTTGCCGGGAGGAGCGCCGGTCGCGGACCATTGACGATGATCCCGTCTTCTCCGGCAGCCTGCTCGACCGGCCCGCCCTGCAACGCGTGCCGACCGGCCTCGACGCGGGGAAGGGGGATGGCGTGGCGGCCTCAAACTGGACCGGCTCTCCCGCGCCCTGCCCCGTAGACCACGGAACCCCTCATCCGATGCGGCCAAGCATGGTGTTTCAAGCAGGGGTCGAGTAGACCGGTTTCTTCGGAATGCTTCAAGTCGAGGGTTGTTTTATCTGCTTATGCCTGATTTTTCGGCAGCTACGAATGATTTAGATCATGCGACAGAGTCCCCCGAAAAAAGTCAAGAATCTCCCCTTGATCGGCATGGTCGTTCATCGCGAAGGCCGTCTGTTGCCCGTTCCGCCGATCGAAGGTTTGCCACTTTTTGCGGGGGACTCAAGCCCTAGGTGCCCTTTTCGGAAAACTCGCACTGGGGGCGAAGGAGGCAATCGCCGCAGCGGGGCTTGCGCGCCTGGCAGACGTAACGCCCGTGGAGAATCAACCAGTGGTGGGCGTGACGCTTGAATTCGGGGGGGACGACTTGCTCCAGCCCCTTTTCCACCGCCTCGGGGGTTTTGCCGGGGGCCAGGCCGGTGCGGTTGGCCACCCGGAAGACGTGGGTGTCGACGGCGATGGTCGGCTGGCCGAAGGCGATGTTGAGGACGATGTTGGCGGTTTTCCGCCCCACCCCGGGCAGGGCTTCCAGGGCTGCCCGATCCTGCGGAACCGATCCGCCGTGGCGCTCCAGCAACAGACGGGAGAGTTCCCACACATTCCGGGACTTGGTGTTGAACAGGCCGATGGTGCGAATCAACCCCCGGATGCCCTCCTCCCCCAGCCGGACCATGGCGGCGGGGTCCGGGGCGGCGGCGAACAGGGCCGGGGTGGCCCGGTTGACCCCCACGTCGGTGGCCTGGGCGGACAACACCACCGCCACCAGCAGTTCAAAGGGGTTGCCATGGCGCAGCTCCCCCCGGGGTTCGGGATTGGCCGCCCGCAAGGCGGAAAACAGGGCGTGGATCGATTCCGGGGTCATGGCATGGGTTCGGAAGAGGTGAAAGAATCAAAGGAACCGCCGGGAGGCGGGGGGGTCTCATGTTCACAAGGCGTTCGCCGCATGACGTCGCCTCAAGAGAGTGCTATACTATGCGAATTCCCTCTTTGGAGCATCCGACCATGGCCAAGGCGAAAAAAATCGTTGCATTGCCCAACGCTTCCCAAAGCGTCGCCACCAGCCGTGAGCTGTACCGGCGGTTGCGCCGTCTGTGGGCCGAGGAGAAGCCCCACCGCTATGAATTTTCCCTGCTGCGCATCGAGGAGGACGCCCGGGAGCGCATCGCCTCCGACGATCTTCAAGAGGCGGGCTGGGCCTGGATGGTGCTGGGTGGGGTGGCGGTCAAGCGGGGCGACGCCCAGGGGATGAGCGAAGCCCTGGAAGCCGCCCTCGACCTCCTCGACGGGGACGCCCCGGGATTTCTCACCGCCCTGGTCAATCACGCCGAGGGGTGGTTGAGCTTCCAACGCCTGGATCTGGCCACCCTGTTGCTGGAAAAGGCCCATCAGGCGGCCCCCGGGGATCGGGAGATCCTGGAGCGGCTGGTGGAGTTGCGGCTTTTCCAGGGACGGTTCCACCAGGCCCGGAGTCTGGCCCAACGGTTGACCGAACTGGATCCCTCGCGCCTCGCGCCGCTGCCCGGCCAGGGGGAGCGGATCGTCCGCTTTTTGCGCGAACTGGAGGTCGAGGACGACGACATCGCCCCCATGCTCCACGCCGCCTGGGAGTGCTTCAATGTCGAGGGGGTGGAGTGCCGCCGCGTCGAGGCGGCCTTTCACGATTGGCATCTCACCGTCCGCTTCCACCTTCCCCTGGAGCCCCACCGGGTGGACGACCTGGAGGAGCTTTACGTGGAACGGCTGATGGAGTTGGACGTGCCGGTGCGGGCGGTGGAAAATTTGACCCTCATCTTTCTCCCGGAAGCCCGCGCCCAGCGGGCCAACGCCGCCGCGCAAGAGCGGTGCGCCTCGGCGTGAAGCCGCCCAACAGGAGATCGGGATGATCGCCCCCCAGCCCAAGCGCAAGATCGATGATTTGCACGATCAAATGATCCCCCTGATGGTCGAGCGGGATCTCGGACGGATTGAATTGCCTTTGAAGCGCATCGAGATGGAGGCGCTCAAGATCCTCCGCTCGGCTGCTTCCGGTCACGATGAAATCGCCATCGGTCATTTGCTATTGGCGGGAATCGCGGCCAAAAGAATGCGGCGCGAGGAAGCGCGCGAACACTGCGCCAACGCCATTCGATTTGCGCCCAACGATCCAGGAATTCGTTATAACATCGGGGTGACGCTGCGTACTGTGGGAGATTATGGCGAGGCCATCGCGGCCATGGAACAATGTCATCGTTGGAATGGCATCGATCCCGCGCCACTCCGGGAACTGGGTATCCTGTGCCATCACACCTGCCGCTATCAGGCGTGCGCGGTTTGGTTGGAAAAGCTCCAGGCGCTGACCCCCGACGATTTTTACCCTCTTTCGGAGGAGGTGAACCGTTTCGCCGATTTCACCCGGCGGATGAACCTTACGGATGAAGACGTTTCACGCGTCATGGAGGCAGCCCTGGAAGCCGCCCGCCCCTTTGCCGACCGATTGACCATCGAATCGGATCTGTTCGATGGAGAACCCGAGCATTCGTTCATGAAATTCAATTTCCTGTTGGATGTGGACGAAGACAAGGTGAACGTGGTGAGTAACGACTATTATGAACGCGCGGCGCTTTTGGACCCCCCTTCCGTGGCGGAATGGTACATGTTGATCACTTTTTCCGGAAAACGGCGGGACGCCTCGGCAGGGGATGGCGAATCATGAGCGTGACAGCGAGAGATTTTCTCTCGTTCGCCCGCCAATTCGCCCAGAACCAGATGGATTCACGAGACGAAATGGGGCTGCGCACGGCCATCAACCGCTTCTATTACGCCGCCTACCATGGTTGCGCTCCCCTTGCCGATGAACTTCCCGAACCTTCACGCCTTGAGGGGGGAGTTCATCAACAACGCATCCAACGATTCATGTCTTTCCCGCTGTCCGCGCCATCCGGTTCGCCTCTTCGGCAAAGGCAGGAGCAGATGCGCGTCTTGGGCCGCCGTTTGAAAGACGCCCACAGGTTTCGCGTCCAAGCCGATTACAGGCTGCAACCCGTGGTTACCCCAGAGGATTTGCGAAAGTGTATCGGCATCGTGAATGACATTGACCGATTGTTGAACACACTCGTGGCTGATTTACACCGCCCGACTTCCGGGGGCTGAGATGATCCTCGACGCATCCAAGACCGTTCTGGTCACCGGCGGCGCGGGCTACATCGGCTCCCACGCTTGCAAGGCGTTGGCGGCGGCGGGGTATTTGCCGGTGACGCTGGACAACCTTTCCAAGGGTCACGCCTGGGCGGTGCGCTGGGGGCCGCTGGAGCGGGTGGACCTTCGCGACCGGCGGGGCGTGGACGAGGTGCTGGAGCGGCATCGTCCGACGGCCTGCCTGCACTTCGCCGGGCTGATCGAGGTGGGGGAGTCGGTGAACGACCCGGCCCTCTATTACGACGTCAACACCGCCGGAACCCTCACCCTGCTGACGGCGTTGCGGGATCACGGGGTGAAGCGGTTCATCTTTTCCAGCACCTGCGCCATTTACGGAGTTCCGGAGCGGCTGCCCCTGACCGAGGATCACCCCCGGCGGCCCATCAACCCCTACGGTGCCAGCAAGGCGGCGGTGGAGGCGATGCTGGAGGATTTTTCCCGGGCTTACGACTTTCGTTACGCGGCGCTGCGCTATTTCAACGCCGCCGGGGGCGACCCGGCGGGGGAGATCGGCGAGGCCCACCAGCCGGAAACCCATCTCATTCCCTTGGTGCTGGACGCCGCCCTGGGCCGTCGGCCCCACGTGGCGATTTATGGCCAGGATTACCCCACCCCCGACGGCAGCTGCGTGCGGGATTACATCCACGTCGACGACTTGGCCGAGGCCCACCGCTTGGCCCTGGCCTGGCTGGAGCGGGGCGGGGAGAGCGGGGCCTTCAATCTGGGCAACGGCCAAGGCTTTTCGGTGCGTCAGGTGATCGAAACCGCCCGCCGGGTGACGGGGCGGGAGATCGAGGCAGTGGAAGCCCCCCGCCGCCCCGGCGATCCCCCCTTTCTCATCGGCGACGCCCGCCGGGCGCGGGAGATTCTGGGGTGGACCCCCCGCCGACCCGAGCTGGAGACCATTCTCGGCGACGCCTGGCGTTGGCGCCAACGGCTTTTTTCCTCCCATGACTGCCCCGGGGAGAACGGACCATGATCCTCCACCCCCCCCTGCCCTTCCGTCGGGCGTTGGTCACTGGTGCCACGGGATTTATCGGCCGGGTGTTGTGCCGCCGCCTGGGCGAGTTGGAGGTGGCGGTAACGGCGACCGCCCGCCACGAGGCGGAAGGCCCCTGGGATCGCTTCCTCCCCCTGGACCTGGGCGAGGACCCCGCCGCCCCCCTGCCGCCCGAACTGTGGGAGGGGGTGGACGTGGTGTTTCACCTGGCAGGCAAGGCCCACGCCCTGGAGGAGCGCCCCGGCGAGGAGGAGGAGAGCTATTTCCGCATCCACCGGGACGGAACCGCCCGACTGGCGGCGGCGGCCCGGGAGCAGGGGGTGGATCGTTTCATCCTCTTCAGCAGCGTCAAGGCGATGGGCGAGGGGGGGGAGGACGAGCAGGACGAATCCGCCCCCTGTCAGCCGGTGACCCCCTACGGACGTTCCAAGTGGGAGGCCGAGCCAATCGTTCTGAAGGCGGGATTTCCCCACGCCACGGTGTTGCGCCTCTCCATGGTCTACGGACCGGGGGCCATGGGCAATCTGCCCCGCATGATGGAGGCGATTCGTCGCCATCGCTTCCCCCCCCTGCCGCCGCTGGACAACCGCCGCTCCATGATCCACGTCGAGGATGTCGCCGACGCCGCCATTCTCGCCGCCTCGCTGCGCAAGGCCCGGGGCAAGACCTACCTCCTCACCGACGGCCAGGACTACTCCACCCGCTTGATCTACGAATGGATGCTCCTGGCCCTGGGGCGGGAGATTCCCCGCTGGTACGTCTCCCACGGTCTGCTCAAGTTCGCCGCCCGGCTGGGGGATCACCTCGGACGCGCCACCGGTCGGCGCATGCCCCTGGATTCGGACCAACTGCGCAAATTGTTCGGTTCGGCGTGGTACGCCAACGGGCGCATCTGCCATGAACTGGACTTCACGCCCCAGTGGAATCTCATGAACACCCTCAAGGAGATGGCCCGGGAGTTGGAGCCGCGCCGGTGAGCGGCGGTCTCTCCCCGCCCGTACTCTTCGCCCTGTGGACGGCGCTGGCCTTCGGGCTGGCGTGGTGGTTGACCGGTCGGCTGTGCGACCCCGACTCCCGGCTGCGGGTGCTGGATCACCCCAATTCACGCTCGCTGCATCAGCGTCCCACCCCCCGACTGGGCGGGGTGGGGGCGATGAGCGGATTTTTCGTCGCCTGGGCCGGGGCGTGGCTCACCTCCGGCGGTCTGGCGGCTGACGGCGCGGCGGCGCTGGAGATTCCTCCCGGCGTGATCTGGCTGTGGCCCGCCCTGCTGCTGCTGGTGGGGGTGTCGTTGCTGGACGACTGGCGCTCCCTCACCCCCAAAAGCCGTTTTGTGGTCCATCTGCTGGCCGCCGCCCTGCCGCTGATCGGCGGGCTCTCTCTGGAACACCTCGACCTCCCCGGAATCTCCCTGCCCCTGGGCTGGGGCGGGCCGCTTTTCTCGCTGCTCTTCCTGGCCTGGATGCTCAATCTTTACAACTTCATGGACGGCATGGACGGATTCGCCGGGGGGATGGGGTGGTTCGGATTCGGCTTTCTCGCGGCGGCGGGATGGCTGGCTGGGCAGCCCTTTTTCGCCCTGACGGCGTTGCTGGTCGGGGCGGCCAATCTGGGCTTCCTTTATTGGAATTTTCCTCCGGCCCGCATTTTCCTTGGCGACGCCGGATCGGTCCCCATGGGTTTTCTCGCCGGGGGGATGATTTTGTGGGGGGATCGGCAGGGGGTGTTGCCGTTTTGGGCCGGGGTGTTGATCTTCGCCCCCTTCGTGGTGGATGCCACCGTGACCTTCCTGCGTCGTTTGTTGCGGGGGGAAAAGGTTTGGGAGGCCCATCGCAGCCACGCCTATCAGCGGTTGGTGCGGTCGGGGTGGGGGCATCGTCGGACCACCCTGGCGGAATACGCCCTGATGGCCGCCTGCGGCGCTTCCGCCCTGGGGTTGGGCCGGAGCGGGTCGGTGGTTTGGGCGTGGGGGGGGATTGTGGCCTGGGGGGTGATTTTCACGCTCTTGTTGCTGTGGGTGGAGCGTCGGGCCAAGGTTTGACAAGGGGCGCGCGGCGGGGGAGCTTGGAGGCGCCCGCGCCATGTGAAATAATTCCGTTCCATGGTTCTCTGGCTTGATTATTTGATTATTGAGGAGTACGTAAGTATCCGAACTCCTAATCCCGTCATTCCCGCGAAAGCGGGAATCCAGCCTTTGTGTTTTTGAACCGCCGATCTTGCGTCCCAGATGAAATGGACAGACTTTCTTTCAAACATCGAAAGCCAATCCATGGAGTTGTCGCTATTAACTTATTTATTTTATTTAGTATTATTTCCAACGATCCACGCTGTCGGCACTGGTTTTATCGTGGTGATGGGATAAGGCGCATGGAAACAACGGCTGGATTCCCGCTTTCGCGGGAATGACGATCTGTTTTTGGAATGAGTTCCATGTCTCCACAATCTCTGTGTGTGCAAATCTTCAATGAATCCGAAAGTTCCCATGCCCATCGATCACGCCATGAAACGAGAGCTGCTGACCCTGTTGCGTTTGGTGCGCAACCGGCGGGCGGCCTTTGTGCACGATCTGCTTTGGATCCCGGTGGTCATCTTCCTGGCCTTTCAGTTGCGGTTCAACTTTCAAATGCCCCCCGGTTACGACAAGGGGATGGTGCAGTTGATGCTGCTGGCGGTGCCGTTGCAGGGATTTTTCTTCTGGTTTTTCGGGCTTTACCGGGGGGTGTGGCGTTTCGCCTCGATTCCGGATTTGATGCGCATCCTGCAATCCCTGGGGGTGGGGGTGGTGCTGTTGTCCGCCATCATCACCTTCGCCCGCTGGCCGGTGGGCATCCCCCGCACCGTGCTGGTGCTTTATCCCATCCTGCTGACGGTGGGGCTCTCTGGACCGCGGCTGTTCTATCGCTGGCTCAAGGATCATCGGGTGCGGCTGGCCCGGCGGTCGGGGCAACGGGCGTTGATCGTGGGGGCGGGGCGCAACGGCGAAATGCTGGCCCGGGATCTGCTGCGCAACGACGAATACCAGCCGGTGGGCTTTCTCGACGACGACCCCCGCAAGCTGGGCTCGGAGATCCACGGGGTGCGGGTAATGGGGGCGGCCAAGGATCTCACCCGCCTGATCGGCGAACTGGAGGCCGACCTGGTCTTTGTCGCCATTCCCGACGCCAAGCGCCCCCTAATCCACCGCATCGTCACCGCCTGCGCCGAGGCCCGGATTCCCAGCCGCATCCTCCCCTCGCTGCGGGAGTTGGCGGGGGGGCGGATCGAGGTGGCGCGGCTCCGGCCAGTGACGGTGGAAGACCTGCTGGGGCGGGATCCGGTGAGCCTGGACAACGACGCCATCGCCGCCTATATCGCCGACAAGGCAGTGCTGGTGAGCGGCGGCGGCGGTTCCATCGGGTCGGAGTTGTGCCGTCAGGTGGCGGCCCTCGGACCCAGCCGCCTGATCATCCTGGAACACGGCGAGTTCAACCTCTACCGCATCGAGGAGGAGTTGAAGCGGAGCTTTCCCCAGTTGAGCCTGCACGGGGTATTGGGGGATGTGAAGGACGCCGAGCGGGTGCACTGGGTGTTCGACCATTTCCGCCCCCAGGTGGTGTTTCACGCCGCCGCCTACAAGCACGTGCCCATCGTCGAGGTCAACCCGGCGGAGGGGGTGCGCAACAACGTGCTGGGAACCCGCAACCTGGCCGACGCCGCCCACGCCTTCCAGTGCGACCGCTTTGTCATGATCTCCACCGACAAGGCGGTCAAGCCCACCAACGTCATGGGAACCACCAAGCGGGTGGCGGAAATCTACTGCCAAAATCTCAACCCCCGCTCCCGCACCCGCTTTATCACGGTGCGTTTTGGCAACGTGCTGGGGTCCGCCGGATCGGTGGTCCCGCTGTTCGAGCAGCAGATTCGGAAAGGCGGTCCCGTCACCGTCACCCATCCCGAAATCACCCGCTATTTCATGACCATCCCCGAGGCGGTGGGGCTGGTGCTGCAGGCCGGGTCGATGGGCGAGGGAGGGGAAATTTTTGTGCTGGACATGGGCGAACCAGTCAAGATTCGCGAACTGGCGGAACAGATGATCCGCCTCCACGGCCTGGAGCCCGACGTGGATGTGGCCATTCAATACGTCGGATTGCGACCTGGAGAGAAACTTTACGAGGAGCTGTTCCACGAGGCGGAGGATTTGAAAGGGACGCACCATCCCAAGATCATGCTGGCTCACAGCCGCGCCTGCGATTGGGACAAACTCCAGGAGGAGTTGACATTGCTGGAAGGGGCGGCCCGGAGTCGCGACCCGGAACAGGTCTATCTCCATTTGCGGCGGTTGGCCCCCGAGTTCACCCCCACCCACTCCCCCACCGTCCTCATCGGCGGCGAAACCCCGCCCCGGCTGCGGGTGGTGGGGAGCGAATGAGGGGGGGATATCGATTCAGCACCTCCCCGCTTTTTCGACTGCGGGTCCAGGGGGATCATCCCCCTGGCGGGTCCAAAGCCTGCCCCCGCGAAGGCGGGGGGCGGAGCCCTGGGGTTTTGACTTTTGCTTTTGATCTTGCATTTGTTTTTGTTCTTTTGGCGCGCTTTCAAGAGAAGCGAATGCGCTTTTCAGCATTCGCGTAGCGCGCCCAATTGTCGCCGGAGGCGACCCTATTTTCACCTAATTCCGGATTTCTCTCCAAAAAATGGGGGGCTGAATAGTTACCCGCCGTCTTGGATCGGGCCGCCCGCCGTTGCTCCCCGGGCGGATTCGTGATCATATGGTTCAGTTGAAATCAACTCGAATGAGTCGGAAAACGGCGGCATCTCGCGAGGTTGGAAGGGTGTAGCGTGAGCGGCGGTAAAAAATCAAAGCCGATCAAGCGGGTGGAGAATGGGGAGGGCGTCGGAAAAGGCGCTGGGCTTCCGGGGGATTCCCTGTTCGAGGCGCGGCTGCTCCATGTCCTGTTGCAAAACAGCGCCGAAGGCGTAGTGGTGGCGGATCGGCGGGGTGCGGTGCGTCAGGTCAATCAGGCCTTCAGCCAAATGACGGGTTTTTCTCCAGAGGAGGTGCGGGGTCGCCACGTTCGCCGGTATCTCTCCGCGTCCGCCATCGCCCAGCATGGCGAGTGGATGGAAGCCCTGACCCTGGGTCAATCCTGGGAGGGCTCGTCGGAGGTTCGGAGCAAGGGGGGGGAGCTGTTGGCGGTGCGGGCGCGGGTCAACGCCATCCATCCCGAGGGCGAGCCGGTCCACTTTTACGTCTGCCAGTTTTTCCCCCAGAACGCCCTCTCCCCCCCGCCGGGCCCCCGTTTGGCCGGTCTGCTCTCCAACACCACCGACGCCGTGACCGGACTGCCCACCCGGATGCTCTTCGAGGACCGGGTGCAGCAGGCCATCACCCAGGCGCGGCGCAACGCCTCCAGCGTCGCCCTGCTGCTGGTGGATTTGCAGCGCTTCAAGGCGATCAACGAAACCTTGGGGCGCAAGGCGGGGGATTTCGTCCTCTCCACCGTCGCCGAGCGGTTGACCGCCCTGCTGCGCACCAGCGACAGCGTCGCCCGGCTGGAGGCCGATCAATTCGCCCTGCTGTTGACCCACATCGACAAGGAGCCCAGCGCGGTGCGCAACACCGACGTGGTGGCCCGCAAGGTGCTGGAGGGGATCAGCCACGAGCCGGTGATCCTGTCGGAGGGGATGGGATCGGGAGCGGGGCAGGAGGTGCCCATCTCGGTCTGTCTGGGCATCACCCTCTTTCCCCAGGACGGCGAATCCTGCGACGAACTGCTGCGCAACGCCGCCATCGCCCTGGGCCACGCCCGCCGCCGGGGCTGGAACGCCTACGAATTTTTTTCGGCGCAAATGGCCGAAACCGCCCGCCGCCGCTTTCTGGTGGAAAACGATCTGCGCCGCGCCCTGGACAAGGGCGAATTGTGCCTCTTCTATCAACCCCAGGTCGACCTGGGCAGCGGCGAGATCGTCGGGGCGGAGGCCCTGATTCGCTGGCGCCACCCCTCCCGGGGATTGGTCCCGCCGGGGGAGTTCATCCCGGTGGCGGAGGAGAGCGGGCTCATCGTGCCCATCGGCGAATGGGTGATGCAGGAGGCGTGTCGTCAGCAGGTGGCGTGGCGGCGTCAGGGGTTGGATCTGGTGCGGGTGGGGGTCAACATCTCCGCCTTACAGTTCCGGCGGCAAAATCTGGCCGACATGGTCTCCCGCCTGATGGGCCAGAGCGGCATCGATCCGTGCAGCCTGGACCTGGAGATCACCGAAAGCTCCCTGATGGAGGATGTGGACAAGGTGGTGGGCATCCTGCGCAAAATCAGCGAGCAGGGGGTTCATCTCTCCATGGACGACTTCGGCACCGGCTATTCGTCCCTCAGCTACCTGCGTCGTTTTCCCTTCAAAACCCTCAAGATCGACCGCTCCTTCATCAGTCAGATCGAGCGGGATTCCAGCGACGCCGCCATTGTCGGGGCCATTGTCGCCATGGCCCACAACCTCAACCTCAACGTCATCGCCGAGGGGTTGGAAAATCGCGAGCAACTGGCCATCCTGCAACAACTGAAATGCGATGAACTCCAGGGCTTCCTGTTCAGCCGTCCGGTTCCCGCCGACGACATGGAGCAGCTTTTAAAAAAAAAAGTCGGCTTGAATGATGTGCTGCAAGCGTTGGACGCCCGTCAAGCCAAATCGTGACCCCATGAACCAGGATAAACCGGAGGGACGCGGCGGACGCGAGGTCGTCGCGGGAGGAGAGCCGGACGCAGGGCTGATACCGGAAAGGGATTGTCCGCATGGCCATTGAGTTGCCTCCCGAGTTTCGGGAGAGGATCTCCAAGGAGGAGATCAACGACTTGCCGATGTGCAAGTGGGAGGGTGAAATCCATCTGGTGCAGAGCGCCAAGCGACTCAAAAGCGCCCTGGCGGCGTTGCGTCAGGAGTCCGCGCCCATCATCCTGGGGTTCGACACGGAGAGCCGCCCCTGTTTCAAAAAGGGGGAACACTATCCCCCCTCCCTGGTGCAGTTGGCCGGGGCGCAGGATGTTTATATCATTCAATTGGCCTCGGTCGGCAAACTGGACCCCCTGGCGGAACTGTTGGCGGACCCTTCGGTGATCAAGGCGGGGGTGGGACTGGAGCAGGACAACCGCCAGTTGCAGGAGTTGATGCCCTTTGAACCCGGCGGTTTCGTCGATGTGGGCGAGGCGGCTACCCGGGCCGGGGGGGAAAACGGCAGTTTGCGGGGGATGGCGGCCCGATTCCTGGACATCCGCATCTCCAAAACCGCCCAGTGTTCCAACTGGTCCCGCCCCAAGTTGGAACCGGCGCAAATCTACTACGCCGCCACCGACGCCTGGGTCAGCCGGGAAATTTATCTCTACCTGCAACGCCACGGCCTGGTCTGACCGGACCTCGGGAGCCTTCTTCGTTATGTCCAACTGGCTGGCCCGTTTTGTCTTTGGCGAAACGAAGCCGGTGAAACAATCCGGACCCTCCCCCGCGTCCGCCCCCCGGTCCCCGACTCCCGGCAAAAGCGCCACCGAACTGGCGGAAAACATTCGCAAGCAGGTGGGCGGCCCTCCCCAGGGGGGGAAACCGGTCCTCCCCGGCAAGGACAACGGCGTGCAGCGCACCCTGAAGGCCGACGAGGAACGAGCCCGCACCGTGCTGCGCGATTGGCTTAAGCAGGGGGATTGAGGGAGAATCGTCGGCGTGGGGCGCGCCCAACGGAGAGGGAAGGCGACGCCCCGTGGTAGACCTTGGGTTTGTTTTATCGACGATGTTAAGGATGAATCCGAGCCGTTTCGATAAATTTTGTTGAAATACGGTATTTCGCCTGGAGTGTTGTCGCACCACGCCGCGCGGGGATCGATCCTGCCGAATGGAGAAACGAATCATGAAAGTCGACATGGCGGTGATGTTTACCGATTTGGTGGGCAGCACGAAGCTTTATAACGATCTGGGCGATGAATTCGCCCAGAAAATCATCGCGGACTATTTGGAGGTGATCCGGAACGCCGCCACGCCGCACCACGGCAATGTGATCAAGAAAATGGGCGATGGGGCCTTGATCGTCTTTCCCACCGCCGAGGCGGCGGCCCGGGCGGCCCGGGAGATGATGCGCCATTGCCACTCCCGGTGGGGCGACAAGCGGATGAAGTTGCGCATTGGCTTCAGCTTCGGACCCGTCCAGTTCATTCACGAGGACGCCCACGGCGAAACGGTGAATCGGGCGGCGCGGCTGCTGGAGTTGAAGGGAATCGACGAAATCTTGCTGGATGAATCCACCGCCGCTCTTTTGAGCATCGAGCAGTTTGCATTCGAGTTTTACAAAAAGGCGACCCTGAAGGGTTTTCCCGGACAACATTCGATCCACCGGCTGGAGTGGCGGGAGTAATCACGGAAAAGCGCCAGGGCGTCTCCCGTTCCCGTGGATGGGGAGCGCGGCGTCTGGCGGCGGGATTCATGGGATTCAATCGTTGCGAGGGGAGTGTTTGAGATGGCCAATACCAAAACAGTGACTGAAATGGCGATCATGTTCGTGGATATGCCGGGAAGTCTACATTTATATGGACAGATTGACGAAGGACACGCCCGAAACATGGTGTCGGAATATCTGGAGATCATCCGAACCGCCATCAGGACTTCCCAGGGAACGGTGTACAAGGAGATCGGCGAGGAGCTTCTCTGTACCTTTCCCACTGCCGAGGACGCCGCCCGTGCGGCGGTTCAAATTCAGGAAAATTGCAAGCGCCGATTCGGTGAAAAACGGTTGGGGGTGCGGGTGGTCTTTCATCTGGGCATGGCGATCATCGACGGCGAGGTGCTGGTGGGGGAGAGCGTCAACGTGGCGACCATCTTGATTGGTTTCGCCAAGGAGGATCAGATTCTGCTCAGCGGCACCGCCCATGACAAATTGTTCCGGTCCAAGTCCGAGACGCGCTTCGTCTCCTCCTTTCCCATCCGGGGGCGAAGCAAGCCGTTGGAGGTGCATGAACTGGTATGGGGAGATGACGCCACCGTGACCGAGGCGGATCCCAATCCCATGCCAAAGAGCCATTCGGACAGCCCCATGGTCAGGCTGATCCATGGCACTCTGCGCCGTTGGGTCAACGCCGAACATCCCGTGGTCACGTTGGGGCGGATGGAGAAAAATGACAACCAACACAACCAACACATCCAGCTTCTGAACGATCTGGCCTCGCGGAAACACGCCGAGTTTATTTTTCGCGACGGGCAGTTCTTCCTGGTGGATTCCAGCACCAACGGCGTCAGTTTCATAACCCAGCAGGGAAAACTCACCTATATTCATCGGTCGGAGATGGCCATCACCGAAAACGGGGTGATCGGCGTGGGAAAACAAAGTCCCTGCGAAGAGTCTGGGGTGGTGGTGACGTTCGTCGATGTTTCGTAGGGAAAGCGGCGAAAGGGCTGGGGAAGGGCTGGATTCCCCTTCCCTGGCATTGCGGCGGGTCAAGATTGCTGCAAGGTTTCAGCCTCTTCGTCCCGTGGCGCGTCCATTCCCAAGAGGCTGAGCAGCCGCGCCTCGCGGAGTTCCATCTGCCGCACTTTCTGTTCCAGCCGCCCGGCCTTGGCAACCCACTCGTCCCGTTCCTTTTGCAGCGCCGCGAAGGATGCCTTGAGTTGCGCCATTTCGGAGTGATGGCGTCCGCTCAGGGCCTCCTTTTGAATTCGAGAGAGATCGGAAAGGGTGATGATCCGAAACAGCCTGTCTCCTCCCGTCATTTTGCGACGGCAAATGGCCACGGGTTCCCGTTGCGCCAAATTTCTCGCGTCATCCACCACTTTTCGCGGTAACGCGCCCTTTCGGACCAGATATTCAAACGGGACGTGGCAGTTATACAACTCCCAGTCGGCCTCGATCTCGCCGGAACTGCGCTTGACGTAGACCTTGGGCAGGGGCAACTTCATCAGAACTTCCAGCCGCCCGTCGTCCAACGCCATGAAGCGGATGCCATAGCCGGTCTCTTCCTTGCGCACCACGGTGAAGGGCCGTTCGAGAAATCCCGAGGGGGGATTGTCCAAGCCCGGGCCGGGATCCGCTCGCAACACGCCGGATTCCCCCATTTCCACCCGTTGCGGATCCTCCTCGACAAAGGCACCCAGCTCATTCAGATCCTTCAACACCGCCTGCCGCGCCCCCTGACGGGTGTGAACCTCGGCGGTGAAGTCGCAACGGCCCCGTGGTTGTTTGCGGCGCATGGCGTTCACGAATCCGGGGGCGGATTGTTCCAATTGATCGAGCAGAGCCACCATGGTGAGAATGATTCCTCTTCTACATGAGGTTGTAGACAATGAAAGCGTTAATTATATTACGCGAGCCGCGCCCCCGGTCAAGCGTTAAGATGAGGCGTGCGTCTTTCGGGGCGGTTGGAAGATCGTGCATCGCGTCAAATGGCATGGAAACGATGGGGGATCGTCCTGACGTTGGATGCCCCGGATTCCTTCAGGTGGGAATCCCCCAAGGCCCCTCGTGATCGGTGGGTTCGTGATGGGTGATGGAGGCGTCGCTGGGATCGATGGGGAGCCCCATGCCGCGCAGCAGCCGCCTTTCCCGGGATTCCAATTGTTGGATCTTTTGTTCCAGTCGCTGCTTGTGGGCCATCCATTCGTCCCGTTCGTCCTTGAGCGTGGCGATGATGGCGTGGAGTTGGGTGATTTCGTCCTCCTTGAGCCGGAGCAGATTTTCCTTTTGCAGCCGGGACAACTCCGACAGGGGCAGGACGCGAAACATGCGCACACCGTCCGGGTTGATCCGCAGGCAGATGGCCACCGGCTCCTGATGGGCCAGTTTTTTGGCGTCTTCCACGGTTCGGGGGGGGATTTCGCTCCGCTTGGCCAGATATTCCAGGGGAACGTGGGCGTTGAACAACTGCCAATCGGTTTCGATCTCGCCGGAACTGCGCTTGACGCACACCCGGGGCAGGGGGAGTTGCAGCCGTTGCGCCAACTGCGCCTCGTCCAACTGCACGAAGCGGATGCCGTACCCCTCCTGATCCTTGCGCACGACGACGAAGGGGCGATCCATCAAGGCATTAAAATCATTTTGCAGGCCGGGGCCCGGGTCGGCGCGCAGCACCCCGGATTCCTTCAGGGAGACCCGGTTGGGATCGTCGAGGACGAAGGCCCCCAGGTCGTTCAAATCCCGCACATCGGCCCGTCTCACCCCATGCAGGCTGTGGATCTCGGCTTCGAGTTCGCACCGACCGCGCGGCTGCTGTCGGCGGGTGATCCCCAGAAAGTCCGGAACCTTTTGTTCCAGTTGATTGAAGAGCGCAACCATGGTGATGAGCCCTCCCCCCCCGGGCGAGAAATCATGACGTGTAATATCCTGGATTGTATCGGCGGCATGAGGGGGTGGGTCAAGCGATAATTTCAAGACCCTGGCGAATGGGGCGCGACGCCCGGAAGGCTGGATTTTTTCGGTCGGTTGGGGTACCATCGGGTTCAAGGAGAATGGAACATGACCGCCGTCACTTTCGATACCATGCGTCTGGTGGAGTCCCTGCAATCCGCCGGGTTCGACGAGACTCAGGCCAAGGGGATCACTGCCGCCATCCGCGAGGCGCAAGAGACCCGACTGGACGATGTGGCGACCAAGGGGGATGTGGTCGAACTGAAGCGGGATATTCGGGAGCTGGACTCCCGGACGGAGGCCCGTTTCAAAGAGATGGAACTGCGCATGACCATCAAGCTGGGCGGGATGATCCTGCTCGGGGCGGGGCTCGTCGTCGGGATGTTGCGGGCCTGGCCCCTGCCCGTGCAGTACGTCCCCGCGCCGGGGATGGAGTTTCGCCCCCCCCAGCCCTCCGTCAAGTGAGGTCGAGTCGGTCGGGAGAGGGCGTAGGACGGGTCGGCGGCGCGGCGTTAAATATCTAAAATCATTTTATGCCGGGCTTGGAAGCGCCCTCCGCTGGGACGCTCCAACGCCTTCCTTCCCCTGGAAAGGAAGGACGGGGGATGTCCCAGGGGAAGGGCGTCACGTCGGGATCCAACATCCTTCGCGTTGGATGGCGTCGTGCATGGCATCCGGGGCCAGTCCAGATCCCCGGCCAAGTGACGGTCCCAGCGCCACCCGCGCCAGGGCGAAGAGTCCGGGGTGAAAAAGAGCCCAGGGGCGCTGGTGATTCGTTCCCGGGAATGGGATATGATAAAGAACGGTTTCGTGTTTCGCGACGCCGCGCCCTTCGATTCTCCATGCGCCGTCCGCCCGGTCGCCCATCCCCCGGATGAGGCCCGTTCCCGGGGGGGCGGTGCCGCGACGCCATTCCGACGGGGACGATCCCATGGTCATCCAGTGCGAACATTGCGCCAGCCGTTTCAAGGTGGACGAAACCAAATACAAGCCGGGAAAACGGCGCTTCAAGTGCGCCAAATGTCAGCAGGCCCTGGAAGTGGAGATCCCCGCCCCGCCGCCTGCACCGCCCGCCATGGAATCCGCCGCCATCGCCGAGGCCGCCGCCGAGCCGACCAAACCGATGCGCCGGACTCGCGCCCCCACCGCGCCCCCCAAAGCCCCCCGCGCCGCCGCCA
>JADGAP010000080.1 GCA_015231965.1 Magnetococcales bacterium
CCTCCCCTCGCCCCACCGGGCTCCAATCTTTGACATGTCCTCCGCGAGATTCCCCCGGGATTCCTTCCGCTTGAACCAAAAATCGCGCCATCGCCCCGGAAGGAGGACAACCTCCCGTTTCTTTTCCTGAATTGTGAAAAAAACGACAAAACAATCTGTTGCGATGGAAACGAGGTTTAAGGATCTCTATTTAAAAATGAACTTTTGCCGCAATCCGACCCGAAGCCCCCCGTTTTGGCACCGTTTCGGCGTTTTTTCAGAAAATTTCGGTTGGCAGATTAGACGCTTTTCTGTAGAAGATGTAAGATTCGCAATAGTTGCAGCGTTGCGCGGCGAAACGGCTCCATGCGGCGTCGCCCCGCCCCCCCTCTCCGAAGGGCGAACGCCAGAAAAAATGTGAAGGAGGAGCATGACCCAGATTACCCTGGAAGTGGCCGGAGAAACCGCCACCTTGACCTTGGCGGGCGACATGACCATCCAACGGGCGACCCTGCTCAAGGGCAAACTGCTGGAAGCGCTCACCCGCGCCACGCATGTGGCTCTCAAGCTGGAACACGTCTCCAGCATCGACCTGTCGGCGCTGCAACTGCTCTGCTCGGTCCACCGCACCTTGCTGGGCGACGGCAAAACCCTCTCGGTGATCGGGTTCGTTCCGGAATCCGTGCGGGAGGCCATCACCCTCGCCGGTTACAAGGATTGCGCGCCGGAGAACGATAACAGCGGTTTGTGGAAGGGGGTATTGAACTGATGGCCAAGAAAATCATGACGGTGGACGACTCTTCCAGCGTTCGCCAAATGGTGGGTTTGACGCTGAAGGACGCCGGTTACGATGTGGTGGAAGGGGTGGACGGGGCCGACGCCCTGGCCAAACTCAAAGCCTCGCCGGTGGACATGGTGATCACCGATCTCAACATGCCCAACATGGATGGCATTGAACTGATTCGCGGCTTGCGCGCCCTGCCGACCTTCAAGTTCACCCCCATCATCATGCTCACCACCGAATCCCAGGCCTCCCGCAAGGAAGAGGGCAAAAACGCCGGGGCCACCGGTTGGATCGTCAAGCCCTTCAAGCCGGATCAATTGATTGCGGTGGTCAAAAAGGTGCTGGGCTGAGGGAGGGCGTTCGCCTCCCGACCGCCCCCCGTCCGCCGTTGACCGGGGACATCCTTGATCCCTGGGGAAAGAGGTCTTCATGGCCGTCGAAATCGATACCAGCGCCTATGTCGAGGAAGCCCGCGAGCTTCTCTCCGAACTGGAGGACTCCCTTCTGGAGTTGGAAGCCTCTCCCGAGGATGCCGACCTCATTGGCCGCGTCTTCCGGGCGATGCACACCATCAAGGGCTCCGGGGCGATGTTCGGCTTCGATCAGATCGCCAAATTCACCCACGAGGTGGAGACGATCTTCGACATGGCCCGCAATCGGGTGATTCCCGTCACCAAGGGGCTCATCGACCTCACCCTGGAGGCCAGGGATCAAATCCGCGCCATATTGGAGGCCTCCACCGGCGGCGTTCCAGTGGATGAGGAGGAGTCGGTCCGGATCATCGCCGGGCTCAAGTCCCTCACCCCCGAGGGGGGCGGCGGCGCGGCGGAGGTCAAGGTCAAACGGGGCCCCGCCGAGGTCAAGGGACCCGTCCCCTACCGCATTCGCATCCAGCCCCACAAGGATCTCTTCGCCAACGGCACCAATCCACTGCTGCTGCTCAACGAATTGTCGGACCTGGGTGCCCCCTTCAACGTGGTGGCCAACCTCAGCGCCCTGCCGGGGCTGGACGAGTTGGATCCGGAAGCCTGCTTCACCGGTTGGGAGGTCTTTCTCACCACCGACAAGGGCGAAAACGCCATCCGCGACGTCTTCATCTTCGTCGAGGACGAATGCGACCTCAACATCCGCATGCTCACCCCCGAGGATGGGCTGACCCAGGGGGAGGAGGTCAAAAAGCTCGGTGAAATTTTGGTGGAACGGGGTGCCATCCAGCGGGAGCGCCTGGAAAACTTCGTGGGCCATCAAGCCCCGTTGGGCGAACGCCTGGTTCAGGCCGGCCTCGTGCCCAAGGACCAGGTGCAGGCCGCCCTCGCCGAGCAGAAAATCATTCAGGAAAAACGGGAACAGCAAAAAAAGGAGGAGAGCGCCGCCAGCGTCCGGGTTCCCTCGGAAAAACTGGATGTGCTGGTCAACCTGGTGGGCGAACTGGTGACGGTGCAGGCCCGCCTCAACCAGACCGCCGCCCTGCTCGCCGACCACAATTTGCAACTCATCGCCGAGGAGATCGAGCGGCTGACCGGCGAACTGCGGGACAACACCATGTCCATCCGCATGTTGCCCATCGGCAGCACCTTCAACAAGTTCAAGCGGCTGGTGCGGGATCTTTCCAAGGAGTTGGGCAAGCAGGTGGAGATGACCACCGAGGGGGCCGACACCGAGTTGGATAAAACGGTCATCGATCAACTCAACGATCCCCTGGTCCATATCATCCGCAACAGCATCGACCACGGCATCGAGTCCCCCGCCGAGCGGGTGGCGGCGGGCAAGTCGGCGGAAGGTCGGGTCCACCTGGCGGCGGAACACTCGGGGGCCAGCGTCCTGATCAAGGTGGAGGATGACGGCAAGGGGCTGGACGTGGAGCGCATTCGCGCCAAGGGGATCGAAAAGGGGCTCATCCCCCCCGACGGCGATGTTCCGGAAAAGGAGATCTTCAACCTCATCTTCGCCCCGGGCTTCTCCACCGCCGCCAAGATCACCAATGTTTCAGGCCGTGGCGTGGGCATGGACGTGGTGCGCCGTTCCATCGATGCCCTGCGGGGGACCATCGAGGTGGACAGCCGCAAGGGATACGGCTCCACCATCACCCTCCGCCTGCCCCTCACCCTGGCCATCATCGAGGGGCTGCTGGTGCAGATCGGCTCCGAATGCTTCGTGCTGCCCCTGGCGGCGGTGGAAGAGTGCGTCGAACTCTCCCGCAAGGAGGTGGACGCCGCCCACGGTCGCCACATGATCAACGTCCGGGGGGAGATCGTCCCCTACATCCGCATCCGCGATCGCTTCCAGGTGGAGGACGCCGCCCCCGAGATCCAGCAAATCGTCATCGCCGAGGTGGACGACCGTCGGGTGGGCTTCGTGGTGGATCACGTCATCGGCCAGCACCAGACGGTGATCAAATCCCTGGGCAAAAGCTTCAGCCACTCCGAGGAGTTTTCCGGCGCCACCATCCTCGGCGACGGCTCCGTCGCCCTGATTCTCGATCTGCAAAAAATGGTGCGCTTCGTCGAAAAAGAGGAGACCGACGAACTCTCCGGCCCCCGGGCGGCGTGAGCGTTTTCCACACCCCTGGAAACCGCGATTCATCCGCCCCCCCGAAGAACCCGCGTTAACGTCTCTCCCCCTCCACCACATCCCGCACACCAAAAAGGCCTCCATCGGGTGAGATGGAGGCCTTTGATTTTATGGCGCGCCCGGCAAGATTTGAACTCACGACCTACTGGTTCGTAGCCAGTTGCTCTATCCGGACTGAGCTACGGGCGCCTCGTCAATGGCTTTTGTCGCCCCGTCTTTGCCGTGGTTGGTGGCAAAAACGAAGCGCGGAGGTTATCATGCCGGGTAGAAAGGGGTCAAGGGCTTTGCGAAAAAATTCCACCCCTCCCCTTGAATCAGGAAAAATTGCACGTCGCGCCTTGCTGAAATTATTTACCCGCGCCATCGTCTAACGTTTCAATCGAACCGCCCTCCCGTGTGCAATGGAAATCTCATGGCCATTCTGAAAATTCTCACCGCTCCCGACAAGCGGTTGAAGCAAATCGCCCAACCCGTGACCAAGGTGGACGACGCCCTGCGCAAGTTGATGGACGATATGCTGGAAACCATGTACGCCGCCCCCGGCATCGGCTTGGCCGCCCCCCAGGTGGGGGTTGCCAAGCGGGTGATCGTCATCGACGTGGAACATGTGCGGGAGGGTTCCCTTCCCCAACCCATCTTCCTGGCCAATCCGGAGATCCTGGAGCAGGAGGGAGAGATTCGTTGGGAAGAAGGGTGCCTGTCGGTGCCGGAATTTTTCTCCGAGGTGGTGCGCTCCGCGTGGGTCCGGGCCAAGGGGTTGAACCGATACGGTCAGGAGGTGGCGTTCGAGGCGGAGGGCATTCTGGCGGTCTGCCTGCAACACGAAATCGACCATCTGAACGGCGTCCTCTTCATCGATCACATCTCCCGCCTCAAACGCGAGTTGGCCCTGGCCAAGATGAAGAAGAAAAACAAGGGGGACGACTAACCCCTCCCGATCCGTCCCCCGGTCCGACCTTTTTGTGGTCCGATTTCCCTTTGACGTGGCGCGCCTTACTCCGGCGGGACCGTCGCGTCATTTTTCAGCCGCAGGCGCTGCACCACCTTGCCGCCGATCAGGTGGCTTTCGATAATCTCGTCCACGTCTTTTTCACTGCGATAGTGATACCAAATCCCCTGGGGATAGATCACCATCACCGGGCCCAATTCGCAGCGATCCAGGCAGCCGGATTGGTTGACCCGGACCTTCCCCAGTTCCGGCAGGGTCTTGACCCGGGATTTCAAATAGGCGTGTAGATTCACCGATCCCCGGGTGGAACAATCCCCCCGGGGATGTCCCGCCCCCCGCTGGTTGACGCAGCAAAAAATGTGAAGGTCGTAGAACGGCTTTTCAGGGGTCTGGTCCATGGCAAGGGGCTTTCCGTGGAGCGTTTTATGGTTTTTGCGTGTATGAAGGGGGCGGAAGCGCGAAAAAAAACCGCCCCTCCTCCCTGGCGAGGAATCAGCCGCCACCATGCATCCCCCGGATGGGGATTCACCGGGGCGGGGATTCCTCTTTTTTCGCGGCGGAGACCGGGTTCAGGATCATCTGATTGACCCGGGAACGGCTCTCCCCCACCGAGGTGACGCGAATGGCGGCATGGTCGGTCACGGGGCATTTATTTTCGCAAATGCCGCAGCCGATGCACAGGGCGGGCTCGACGTAAGGCTGCTTGAGCCGCACCGGCTTGCCCCGACGATCCTTCTCCTCCACCGTGCGATACCAGATGGCCTTGGGCGTGGTCGGGCAGACCTCCTCGCAGACGATGCAGGGCGTTTGCATGGACCAGGGCAGGCACCGCCCCTGATCGAAAAAGGCGGTCCCCAACTTGATCGGTTGCAGGAAAGCCGCCTCCCCCACCTTTTCCGCCACCCCCACCGGACGAATCGCCGCCGTGGGACAAACCTGCCCGCACAACACGCAATGGTGCTCGCAATAGCCCAGACGATAGACCAGGATGGGCGTCCAGATCCCCTCCAGGCCGCTCTCCAGCAGCGCCGGTTGCAGCACGTTGGTGGGACAAACCCGCATGCAGGCCCCGCACTTGAGGCACCGGGCGAGAAACTCCTTCTCCGACAACGAGCCGGGGGGACGAATCACCTGGGGATCGGGGGAGGAGGCGTCGGAGCGGGAGCTGCGAAGCATGGGGAAAAAGAGCAACGAGGCCGCCGTCCCCTCCACCAACCGGCGACGGCTGACATCCAGGGGTTTGTGGACCGAACTGCGGGGCTGGGCCAAGCCGTAATGCAACGCCCCCTCGGGGCACGATTCGATGCAGTTCATGCAGACGTGACACTCGCTCACCCGCAGTTCGTCATGCGGGTCGCACCCCCCCTGGCAGTCGAGGAGACATTTGCGGCAGTCGGTGCAATGATCCACGTCCCGCCGGATGCGCCACACCGACCAGCGGGAGAAGAGACCCAGCAGCGCCCCCAAGGGGCACAACACCCGACACCAAAACCGGCTCATCCATCGGTTGGCCAGTACAATGGCCAAAAAAATCAGCGAAATCATAACGCCACCATGAAAATAGGGGGCGTTGAGATAGATCCGACCCCCCGCCTGCTGCGCCGCCGGTCCCACGCCGATGGCCAGGGAGCGGGTGATCAGGGCGATGGGATCCAGCCATCCGGTTTGCAGGGTTCCCGCCGCCGCCAGGACCAACAGCCCCGCCAAAATGTAATATTTCCAGCGATAAATCAGACGATACCGATTCCCCTCCTGTCGTTCCGCTGGGCGACGACGATCCCACAGCCAGCCCACCCCCTGGTTCACAATGCCCAGGGGACAGATCCAGGAGCAAAAAAATCGACCGAGAAAAAGGGTGGGGAGGAGAATCACCAAGGACCAGGCCAATCCCTGGTACAGGGTGGCGGAGGTGAGCAGTCCCGCCAGGGCGGTGAGGGGATCCAACTCGAGGAAGAGGGAGACCTCGTACCCCTTGAGGTTGCGAAAGTCGGCGACGAAATACAAAAAGAGGAAGAGCCCGAGGAAAAACAGGGCGTAGATCCGGCGAATGGCGCGCAAACCGGGAAAAAAGTTCATGGGCCTTCCGTCGGGTTGAACCAGCCGAACCATGATCGCCGGTGAAAACAACAACGAGCGCGTCCCGGACTCCCTCGGGAAGCCCGGGACGCGCTCCGTCCCGCATCAACCCCAGCGAAGAAAACGGTCAGCCCCCCGCTTGCTGCTTGGCCACTTCCCGCTTCACCTCTTCCATGTCCAAGCCCAGGGCCTTGTCCACCAGATCGACGAAGGCGCTCTCGGGAAGCATCCCGGGCTGGGAGTAGATGACGATTTTTTCGCGGAAGATCATCAAGGTGGGAATGGAACGAATCTGGAACATCATGGCCAGATCCCGTTCGTCGTCGGTATTGACCTTGGCGAAAATCGCCTGGGGATATTTGACCGAAACCTTTTCGTAGGTCGGGCCGAAGGCCCGGCACGGACCGCACCAGGGGGCCCAAAAGTCGACGATCACCATGTCGTTGTTGTCCACGGTTTCGTCAAAATTGTCTTTATTCAGCTCGATTACGGCCACGCCCAACCTCCCCGTCGCTCCAGTCTGGGACGACCCCCCGGGCCATCCACGGTGAATCCTTTCTATCACGATCCTTTTTTAAGCAAAAAACGCGCCACAACATCGCAAGCCTCTTCCTGGGGGGCGCCCAACTGCCGCCGCACCAAGTCGAACCCCTCCTTCTGCCGCTGTCGGGCTTCCGGATCGTCCAGCAATTGGATCACGTCCCGGCTCAGGGTGAGGGGTTCACACGCCTCCTGAATCCGCTCCGGCACGATCCCCTGCCCCGCCGTCACATTGACCAGGGAGATCCAGGGAACTCGAATCACCCGCCGCCCGATGGCGTAGGTCAGGGCATTCACGCGGTAGACCACCACCATGGGGGTTCCCAGCAGGGCCACCTCCAGGGTGGCGGTGCCGGAGGCCGCCACGACCACCTCGGCGGCGCTCACCAAATCGTAAGTCCGCCCCTGGAGCAGGATCACGGGGGGGGCGTCGGGCGTCTCCGCCCAGATCCGACGGGCTTCAACTTCCGTCAAGGTTTCCGCCAAGGCCAGGGCAAACCGCAACTCGGGGCGTTGGCGACGCAACAGGGCGCAGGTTTGCGCCATCACCGGGGTCAACCGCTCCAACTCGCCCCGCCGACTGCCCGGCAGCAGCGTCAACAACCGTTCCCCGGGCACCAGCCCCAACTCCCGCCGCACCGCCTCCGGAGGGTGGTCCGGACGGGCCGTTTGGACCAGGGGATGGCCGACGAAAGTCACCGGCAAACCGGTCCCGGCGTAGTAAGGGGGCTCAAAGGGAAAAAGGGCCAGCAGATGATCCACCCGCCGCGCCACCTGATGCACCCGCCCCGCCCGCCACGCCCAAACCTGCGGGCTGACATAATGCACCACCGGTATGTTAAACTTTTTGGCCGTCGCCGCCAATCGAAAGTTGAAATCCGGCAGATCGATGGTCACCAACAGGTCGGGGCGTTGGGTTTCCAACATCCGCGCCACCTGGCGGAAGGCCCGCCACACCGAGGGGAGTCGCCGCACCGCCTCCACCAGCCCGATGATGGAGAGGGTCTCCATGGGAAAGAGGCTTTTCACCCCCTGCCGGGCCATGCGAGGCCCCCCCACCCCCAGCGCCTCCAACTCGGGAAAACGCCGCCGCAACCCAGCCAGCAACTCCGCCCCCAACAGATCCCCCGAGGCCTCCCCCGCCACCAGGGCGATTTTCACGAATCACACCCCTCCGCGCCATTGTCCGCGCAGGCCCCGCGGGCGTCCCGCGCCGCCAGATCGTTGCACCCCATGGCCAGACGGATGGCGCTCACCACTTCCAGGGCCTTGCGTCCATCCCGCCCGCTCACCAGGGGCGGCGTTCCACCCAAGACGGACTCGCAGAAGGCGCGGATCTCCGCTTCCAGGGTGTCGTAGTCCTCGATGGCCAGACGAGTCTCCACCAGCGGCCAATAACGCACCCCTCCCGCCATCTCGGGATGTTCCCCCCGGTGCAGCAGCACGATGTCCTTGGTGATGAAATCCAGGGAGATGAAGGCGTCGTCCTGGATCAGGCGAATGCGCCGGGTGGAGTCCCGGGAGATGCGCGAAGCGGTCAGATTGGCCACGCAGCCGTTTTGAAAGGTCAACCGGGCGTTGGCCACATCCACTTGATCGGTAATGACCCGCGACCCCACCGCCTCCACCGTCGCCAGTTCCGATCCGACGAAGTTTAAAATCAGGTCCACGTCGTGGATCATCAAATCCAGCACCACATCCACATCCAGCGCCCGGGGCTTGAACGGGGCCAAACGTTGGGACTCGATGTAGTGCAGGGGACGCAACACGCCGCTACGCTTGAGCGCCGCCACCGCCGGATGAAACCGTTTCAAATGGCCCACTTGCAACACCCGGTGGTGGCTCTCCGCCAGGGCGATGAGTTCATCCGCTTCATTCAGCGTCACGGTGATGGGCTTCTCCACCAACACGTGAAGCCCCGCCTCCAGACACGCCTCGGTGATGCGATAATGAAACTGGGTGGGAACGCAGATGGAGACCGCCTCCACCAGGGGCAGCAGATCCCGATAGTCGGCAAACCAGGGAACCCCCAACTCGGCGGCCACCTGTTTTCCCCGCACCGGATCGACCTCCGCCACGCCCACCAATTGAACGTTATCGATCAAACGATATTTCTGGGCGTGAAACCGTCCCAGATAGCCCACCCCGATCACCGCCGCCCGCAAAGGGCCTTTCGTCGTGCGCCCCATCGTCGCCTCGATCTTTCCAACCTTCCCAACCATTCCGACCCGCCTTCATTCCGCGGGCCATCCCCCGTCGGGGCCGTCGCTCAATGCCACCACGGCCATTTCATGGCGATCGGCCAGGGCCAACGCGGTCTGGGGATCCACCACCATCACCGCCCCCGCCTCCACCGCCGCCGTCCGAATCCCCGCCCGGATCAACCCCTCGATGGTTCGGGCACCAATGGTCGGCAGGTCCAGCCGATGGTCCTGTTGCGGCTTGGCGGTCTTGATCAACACCCCCGAGGGTCCGGTGCGTCGCCCCAGGGTCAAGCCGCCGGAAAGCAATCCCCCCGCCCGGGCGATCATGGCGTCGGTCCCTTCCATCGCCTCCACCGCCACCACCACTTTTTGCCGAACCACCACGCCCTGACCGATGTCCAGCCGCCCCAACTCCTTGGCGCAAAACCAACCGAAGCGAATCTCCTCCCACTCCTCCGGCGAGGGGGCGCGGGCGGTCATCACCCCGGGGGGGGCCAGCAACTCCGGCAAAAAGTCCGTCACCCCTCGCACCACGACGCCCAGCCGCTCCACCTCTCCCGCAATGGCCCGCAGCAACACGTCGTCGTGGAGATTGGGCAAGCGCAACGCCAAGCGGATGGCCAGGGCGTCGGGGCGAATGCGCCAAAGGCTGCTTTTGCCGATGCCCCCGATAAACACCGCCTCTCCCGCAGACTGCCGCTGGAGAAACTCCAACACCTTTTTAAACTGCCCCAGCTTGACCCAGCGGATGGCGTCCACCTCGGCGTTCAGGGCGGGATCGGCGTGGCCCTCGATGGCCGCCGCCGCCACCCGACGCCCCTGGGCGCGGAGCCGTCGCGCCAGGAGCAACGGCAACGTCCCGGCTCCCGCCACGAGGCCCACCGTCGCCGACCGGCTCGCCATCGCGGAGGAGGCCTTGGCGTGAGCCTCCCCGGGAACGAACGGGTTCAGCGGCAAATCCCCCGCTGGCTGGATTGGATGAACTCCAGAATGCACTGGGCCTCGGCAACGCCGGGCATTTGACGTTCCAACTCCTCCAGGGCGTTTTCCAGCCGCAGATTGGAACGAAAGACGATGCGGTGGGCCTGACGGATTTTCTTGATGATCTCCTCGGAAAAACCGTTGCGCCGCAATCCGACCACATTGACGCCGGTGATCTTCGCCCGGTTGCCCGCGGCGGAAGCGAAGGGCAGTACATCCATGGAGACCGCCGACGCCCCGCCGATGAAGGCGTTGCGTCCCACCCGGGCGAACTGATGGATGGCGGTCAACCCGCCGATGACGGCAAAATCCTGGATCTCCACATGACCGGCCAGGGTGGCCCCGTTGGCCATGATCACATGATCCCCCACCCGGCAGTCGTGGGCCACGTGGGAGTAGGCCATGACCATGCAATGGTCCCCCACCCGGGTCAGCCCGCCCCCCTCCTCGGTGCCCCGATGGATGGTGACGAACTCCCGAATGGCGCACGCACTGCCGATCTCCACCCGAGTGGGTTCACCATCGTAGTGCAGATCCTGAGGCGGCTGACCGATGGCGGTGAAACTGGAGATGCGGCTGCGCTCGCCAACGGAGGTATGGCCCTCGATCACCGAATGGGCCCCCACCTCCACCCCGTCACCCAACACCACGTCGGGACCGATGACCGCGTAGGGACCGACCCGCACCCCGGCACCCAATTGGGCACCCGTTTCAATCACCGCCGTGGGATGAATCACCGCGTCGCTCATGACGGTGCCCCCGCGTCGCGATCCCGGGTCATGGCCATCACCTCGGCCTCCGCCGCCACCTGATCCTCCACGTAGGCCTTGCCCACGAAGCGCCACACGTCGCCCCGCCGTTTGTTCAGGATCACCTCGATGCGCAGTTGATCCCCGGGAACCACCGGTCTGCGGAAGCGGGCGTTGTCGATGGTCATGAAATAGACCAGCCGCCCCCGCACCGCCGCCGGATCGGTCCGCGCCGCCAACAGCGCCGAAGCCTGGGCGATGGCTTCCAGGATCAACACCCCGGGCATCACCGGATGATCCGGAAAATGGCCGGTGAAATGGGGCTCATTGAAGGTGACGTTCTTCAAGGCCAGCAGGCGTTTGCCCGGCTCCGCCTCCAGGATGCGGTCGATCAGCAGGAGGGGATAGCGATGGGGCAGAAAATCCAGGATTTCCCGAATGCTGTCGGTGGACATGGCGCTTTAGAACCACCCCTGGGTTTTCTTGTTGAGACGTTCCGCCACTTCCTTGGTCAGGTCGATCGCGGAGTCGGCGTACAAAACCTGCCCCTTGGCGAAAATCGCGGTATAGCCCCGCTCCCGTCCCAGATCCTCGATCACCTCTCCCAGGGCTTGGGTGATCTTCTTGTTCCAACCGCGGTTTTCCTCGTCCAGCTCGGCTTGGTTCTCTTCCATAAAACGCCGGAATTCACGTTTCTTGGCGCTCAATTCCTCTTCCAGCTTGTTACGAGCATCAGGCTTGAGCAGACTTCCCTGTTTATCCAATTCCTGCTTCTTCTTCAGGATTTCATTACGCAGCGCGTCGGTTTCCTTATTTTTTGTGATCATCTCCTGCTTCAGGGTCTCCAACATTTTTTTGTTTGCGTCGACCATTCCCGAGATTTTGGAAAGATCCACCCAGCCAAAGAGGGGGGCGTCCCCCGCCCAGGCGGCTTGCCCGCACAACAGCAAGGTCGCCGCCAGTCCCGCCCGAATCGTTGATTTCATCATGGAAACACCTGCCTTTTGGTTCATAGCCGTTTCGACTCGAATGGTTTGGTGAAAGGGGGGAGAGGGCGGGGGATCCGGGATTGCCCCTTTCACCCTGGCCCATCTCCCGATCCGCCCCGCTACATCGACGCGCCGACGCTGAAGTCGAAGACGCGGGATTGATCGAAATCCTCCTTTTGCAGGGGAACGGCCAGTTCAAAGCGCAACGGCCCGAAGGGGGAGAGCCAATGCAATCCCACTCCGGCGCCGGAGCGAATCTTGCCCGACTCCCGCACATCGGCTGGAAGGGTTTTGAGGTCGCCCAGATAGCCCACATCCATGAAGACGGCCCCTCTCACCCCCTTGTCCCCCATGCCCGGGAAGGGGAAGAGCAGTTCCACGTTGCCCTGCTCGAAATGGGATCCGCCGTAGGACTCGCTGTTGAGGGTGCGGGGGCCGACGCCGCTGGAACGGAAACCGCGAATGCTGCGGGTTCCCCCCAGCATGAACCGTTCGAAGATGGGAATCCGCTCCCCCAAACCATCGATCACGCCCGCCTTGCCTTGCAGGTGCAACACCAAGTCGCTCTTGCCCAGCAACGGCCGGTAATAGCTGTGTTCGTCGATCACCCGGACAAATTTGACGTCCCCTCCCAGTCCGGAAAAATCGGTGGTGAAACGATGCCGATGTCCATTGTTGGGATTGAAAGGGTCATCCAGGGTATTATACACCAACTGATTGCTGATCATCGATTGCAAATAGGGGCTGGCCTCGGCCTGCTCCCGAATGGCCCGGGAGACGGTGGACTCAACGTTGGAAAGCTCGACGTGGGCCGCGTTGTAGCTCAGGTTGTCCCGCAGATGCTCGGAGAGGGGGAAGCCCAAGCGGAACGCCCCGCCAAAGGATTTTTGCTTGTAGCCGGAGATGGAGCGCCAATCCGACTCCCGATTGTACAAATCGACCCCGGCGGAGAGGTTCTTGCCCATGAAGTAGGGTTCGGTGAAGGAGAAGTCGAACGATGAGGTGCGGGCCGACAGGGTGACGCCCAGCGACACCCGCTGCCCCCGTCCCAGAAAGTTGTTCTGGCTGATGCTGGCGGAGGTCATGAATTTGTCCAGCGTCGAGTAGCCCGCCCCGATGGAGAAGGTGCCGGTGGGTTTTTCCACCACCTTGACCAGCATGTTGACCCGGTCATCGGCGCCGGTTTGCGGCGTGGTGATCTCCACGTTCTCGAAAAAGCCCAGGGCCTTCAGACGCTCCTTGGAACGACGAATTTTGGAGGCGGAGAAACGGTCCCCCTCCACCAGCCGCATCTCCCGCCGCACCACTTCGTCCCGGGTGCGGGTGTTGCCCGCCACCTCGATGCGGTTGAGATAGACCCGCTTGCCCTTGGTGACGCGGAAATTGAGGTCCACCACCTTTTTTTCGTCGTTGATGGCGCGGTCGGGCTGCACATCGAGAAAGGCGTAGCCGTGGTCCCCCACCAGATCGGTGATGTTTTCGATGGTCTTGCGCACCTCGTCCCGGGAGTACCACTCCCCTTCCCGGGTCTCCAACTGCTTGGTCAGCAGTTCCATGGGGGCTTCGTCGAAGTCGCTGGTAATGTTGATTTTGCCAAAGCGATAACGATCCCCTTCATGCACCGTGTGGGTGACGACGAAGGCCTTGCGGTCGGGGGTGAGTTCCGCCACCGAGGAGTCCACCCGCACCCGGACGTAGCCTTGGTTGAGGTACAATTCCCGCATCTGTTCCTGGTCGTGGAGCAATTTTTCCCGGTCGTAGGCGTCGTCCTCGGTCAACCAGGAGAGCCAGCCGGTGGGCTGGATGAGCATTTTCTTGCCCAACTCCTTTTGCGAGATCTGCTGGTTGCCCACCATCCGCACCACCCGCACCTTGGATTTTTCCCCCTCCTTGACGCGATAGACGAGGTCCACCCGGTTGCGGTCCAGGGGTTTGGTCTCCACCTCCACCTGGGCGAGAAAGAGCCCCTTCACCCGGTAGGCCTGGCGAATCGCCGAAACGTCCCGCTCGGTCTTGGCCCGATTGAACAGGGAGTTGGCCTTGGACTGCACCAACTCCTTCAACTCCTCCATGGTGAACAGGTCGTAGCCCTGAAACTCCACCTTGTGGATCATGGGGTTTTCCACCACCCGCACCACCAGGGCGGTGCCCTCCCGTTCCAGGGCCACATCCTTGAAAAATCCCGTCTGATAGAGGGCCTGGATGCCGCTGCGCACCATGTCGGGATCGAAGGGGCTGCCCTCCTGGAATCCCAGTTTGTCCTTGACCGTCTCCTCGTCGATCCACTGCACCCCTTCCACGCGGATGGACTTGATTCGTTCCTCCGCGCCCACCTCCGCGGGCAGCAGCCCCCAGAAAAGTCCCAGGGCGCCGCAAAGGGCGGAAAGAGCGGCATGCGATTTCTTCATGTGAGGGATCCGCCTTAATTCGTCAAGACCCGCGCCAGGTCGTTATAGAAAGCCAGCAGCATCAAACCGGCCAACAGAGTCATCCCCACCCGGGTGGCGATGATCCTGGTTCCTTCACTTACAGGAGTTCCCTTGATGGCTTCAATGGAAAAAAAGAGCAAATGCCCTCCATCCAACACGGGAATGGGCAAAAGGTTGAGAATTCCCAGGTTGACGGAGATGAGGCACATGAAAAAAAGCAGACTGGCCGCCCCCTGCTTGGCCGTCTTGCCCGCCAGGTCGGCGATGAGGATCGGTCCCCCGATCTGGTCCGCCGACACCACCCCGGTGATCAACTTGCCGATGCTGGTCAGGGTCAGATCCACCATTTTCCAGCAATAGACCGCCCCCTTGACCAGGGCTTCCGACGGTCCGTAACGAACCACCACCACCGCCTCCGCCGGCGCAACGCCGATCAACGGGGTGCGCACCTTTTCGCCAAACAGGTTGACCGCCTCCTTGATTTGCGGCGTCACCCGCATTTCGCGACTTTTTCCTTCCCGCTCCACGGTCAGCGCCACCGGTTCGCCGTTGGCGGACTTGATGGCGTGGCTCATCACCTCCCAACGGAGAACCTCTTGGCCGTTGACGTGGGTGACGCGGTCGCCCATCCGCAAGCCCGCCGCCATGGCCGGGGATCCGGCGGTGACGTTGCCGATCACCGGTTCCAACTCCGGCACGCCGATCATGAAGGCGGCGGCGGCGGCGACAATCCCGAAGAGAAAGTTGGAAAACGGTCCGGCAAAAACGATGGCGAACCGCTCTTTCACCGATTTGGCGGAAAAGGCGTGGGGGCGCTCCTCGGGGGGGATCTCCCCCTCCTCTTCCCCCTCGCCCAACATTTTGACGTAGCCCCCCAGGGGGATGGCGGAGAGGATGTATTCCGTGCCGCTCTCCCGCCCCTGCCAGCCCCACACCTTGGGACCGAACCCCAGCGAAAAGACCAGCACCCGCACCTGACACATCCGGGCCACGAGAAAGTGGCCCAGTTCATGGACAAAGATCAGCACCCCCAACACCACCAGGGCCCAAAAAGCGGTCTCGACTGGAGCCCAAATACCGATCATGATCACGCCTCCCTAGAGGAATGGCGCCGGATCCACGACTCGGCCCAACGGCGCGTCTGTCGATCCAACTCGAACAGGGCGTCAAAGGTGGGGGCCGAGGCGTCGCCCAGGGCGTCCAGGGCGTCGGCGATCAAGGCGGGAATCTCCAAAAAACCGATCCTTCCTTGCAAAAAGGCGGAAACCGCCGCCTCGTTGGCGCTGTTGAGCGCCGCCGTCGCCCCCCCTCCCTGACGCAACGCCCGCCAAGCCAAATCCAGGCAGGGGAAGCTCTCCCGGTCGGGTTCCTCAAAGGTTAACCTTCCCAGGGCCGATAAATCCAGGGAAGGCGCGGAGGTATTCACCCGTTCCGGCCACGCCAGGGCCACGGCGATGGGGGTGCGCATGTCGGGTGCGCCCAGTTGGGCCAGCACGGAGCCGTCCACATACTCCACCAAAGAGTGGACGATGCTTTCGGGATGAACCACCACGTCGATGGCGGCGGGGGGGATGTCGAACAGCCAATGGGCCTCGATCACCTCCAACCCCTTGTTCATCAGGGTGGCCGAATCGATGGTGATTTTGCGCCCCATGCGCCAGTTGGGGTGAGACAGGGCCTGATCCGGCTTGACCGTCGCCAGACGCTCCCGCCGCCACCCTCGAAAGGGCCCGCCGGAGGCGGTGAGGATCAACCGCCGAACGTGGCGCTTGTGCTGAAAAACCTGAAAAATGGCGCTGTGTTCCGAATCCACCGGCAGCAGGGAAACGCCATGGCGGCGGACCTCCTCCATGAAGAGTCCCCCGCCCACCACCAGGCACTCCTTGTTGGCCAGGGCGATGGCCTTTCCCGCCCGCACCGCCGCCAGGGTGGGGGACAAGCCCGCCGACCCGACGATGGCCGCCACGGTCATTCGCGCCGATTCCCAGGCGGCGACCCGGCAGACCCCCTCCCCGCCGGAGAAGACCTGAATCGGCAGATCGGCCAGGGCGTCCCGCAGCGGAGCGGCGGCATCCGGCTCCCACACCGCCACGGCCTCGGGGCGAAAGCGGCGGGCCAGCTCCGCCAGCCGTTGCCAACGTTCGCCGCCAGCAGCCATGGCGACGACGCGAAACCGCTCGGGATGGGCGGCGACGATCTCCAGCACATTTTCGCCGATGGAACCGGTGGCTCCCAGCAAGGCAAGAGATTGGATCGCGTCGGGGGACGAGGCGTCACGGGACAATAAACGTCGCTCCGGCCAAATAGAGGGCCAACACGGGCAAGGCGAAAAGCAGGCTGTCCAACCGATCCAGCAGGCCGCCGTGACCGGGGATCAACCCACTGGAATCCTTGACCCCCGCCTCCCGTTTCATCAGGGATTCGACCAAATCGCCGAGTTGGCTGACCACGGAGAGGATCGAACTTAACAGAATAGCCCCCCATGGGCTGATTGCAAGGGAAAAGAC
>JADGAP010000081.1 GCA_015231965.1 Magnetococcales bacterium
AGGGTAAGGCGCATGGAATCAACGGCTGGATTCCCGCTTTCGCGGGAATGACGGTCTTTTTTTTTGGAATGAGTTCCGCACGCCCTCAAGCTCCTGGTGCGCCAATCCTAATTATGGAACAACGATAAAACAGGTTGAATCATGGATCGTTGACCCGGAGCAACACGCCGCTGGGCTCGCCGGTTTCGGGGTGGAGGCTGACCCAGACCGGTCGCGCCACCCGCTCCACCCAGGGCAGGGGTGCCAATCCGTTGAACTCCCGCCGGGTGAAGCGGGGGTGGTAGCGGCTGAGATAAATCCACCGCGCCCCGGTGGCTTGCAGGCGGCGGGTCAGCTCCTCCGGGCGGGTCAGGGGGGCGAGGGAGAAGGCGCGGCGTCGGGCGACCCACGCCACGTAGTTGGGGGCGGCGCTCAACACCGCCTCCCCCGGCGGGACGGAGCGGGCCAGCTCTTCCAGGTCCAGCCGCAACCGCTCCTGGTCGGCGGCGACGCGACGGGCCTCGTCCAGGTCCGGCAGGCGGAGGAAATCGGCGTTTTGGGCGTAGTCCATCCCCGGCGGGCTGGAGGAAAACGCCGCCCGGCGGCTCATGAAATGGGCACCATTGGCGGCCAGCAGGAGCAGCGTTCCCACCAGCCCCAGGGTCAGCCAGCGGCGGGGCCGATCCGGCAAGCGCAGCAACGCCCCCAGCCCTTCCAGCCCCACCATGCCGTGGAAGAGCAGCAGCGGTGCCAGGCCATAGAGAAAGCGGGGCATCTGCCCGGGGGCCGGCCAGACCGAAAGGAGGGCCAGGGTGATCAGGACCACCGTCCCATCGGGGCGACCTTGACGCAGCCGCATCCCCAGGCCGCCCAGCGCCAGCAGACCGAATCCCGCCGCCAGCAGAAAAGCCGGTTCGGTTTCGTGGCGCCAGTAGGCGATCAACACCCCGGGCCACGCCTCGACCAGGGCTTGCCCCTGAAAAACGCCAGAGGTCGCCCCCGTCGCGTCGGATGGGGCGGGCGGTTCCGTCGTCGCAGTCGTCGCCTGGTGCCAGACCCCCAGCCACTCCTGGCCGTAGGAGGGCATTTCCGCCCCGCCGGGGGGGTGGGCGGCGCTCCAGGCCAGGGAGAGGAGCAGCGGCAGCCACAGCGTCGCCGATCCGGGGGCGAGGGGCTCCCCCGAGGCCCGCCGCCTCCGCCCATGGTCGAGGGCCAGGGCCAGGGCGACGGCCAGACCCAGGGAGCGGGTGAAGAGCAGTCCGGCCAGGGGCAGGGCGACGGCGAGGCGGAATCGGGGGGCGGCGGGCTCCCGCTCCCAGGCCAGCAGGGTGAGCAGCAGCAGCGGCAGAAAAAGGTGTTCGCTGATGACGTGGCGCAGATGGGACCACACCAGGGGGCTCAGGGCGAACAGGGCGGCGCAGAGCAGGGCGGAAAGGGGCGACAACGCCCCCCGGGCCAGTCGATACAGCAGGGGGAGAGCGAGCAGCGGCCCCAGAATCGAGACGGCGTGGGCCAGTCGCGCATCTTCGGCACCCCCCGTCAGGGCCAGCAGCAGGGGAAAGAGGGGGGGATAGCGTTCGTCCAGACAGGCGGCGGCGAGGGCCGGATCCGGCGCGCTCCACGGCGACCAGCAGGCGGCCATCAGCAGATAGCTCACCCCGTCGTCGGCCAGGGAGCCCAATCCCGGACGGAGGGCGATGCGGCCATACAGGATCCCCAGCCCCGCCAGGGCGAGGCCCGCCATCAGCCAGGTCATCCAGGGTTTGAGCCGGGGAGGCATGGGGGGATTCCAGGGGTGGGAAGCCGGGGGCGGGGGAGCGGGAGCGGGAGCGAAAAAAAGGGGGCGGCGACGAATCGCGGCCCCCCGTTTGGCAAAATTGGAGCGGGAGAGGGGAATCGAACCCCCGCCTCAAGCTTGGGAAGCTTGGGCCCTACCATTAGACGACTCCCGCATGGGCGCTATTTCTAGCGGCTTTTGTCGCCGTCGTCAACCCTCGTCCGCCGCGCCGGGCGGAGAGGGGCCGGGGGCGGGTACCATAATTTAATTTTATTCGATTGAAATGGACTGCGGGTCCAGGGGGATCATCCCCCTGGCGGGTTGTAGAGCCTGCCCCCGCGAAGGCGGGGGGCAGAGCCCTACGCCTTTGACTTTCGCTTTTGCCTTGAGCGCGCACTTCTAACGAAGCGGATTCCGCAAGCTTTTCGCGGAATCCGCGCCGCGCGCTGCCTATGTGCTTGTCGGTCATCGTTTTTTGATGATCGACAAGCACACTTTGCGCAAAACGGAGGGCGTTCGTGAATCGTTCCAAGGGGTGCAATAAGGGGTCAGTGGGTGGTTTCCGGGGCGGCCTGTTGCTGCTGGTTGGCCGCCTCCATCTCCTGCTGCACCGCCTCCCGGTCGATCCACCAGTCGCCCTGCACCAAGGCGTCGATCAGCTCGAACACCGGGGGGATGATCACCTCCGGATCGTTCAGTTGGTGATCCGCCACCCACTGGAGGAAGGCCTCCTGGTTGTCCGGCTCCACCCCTTGGGCGTTGGAGGTGAAACGGAGCATCTGCAAGGCCTGGGCGTGGGCCAGTTCGGGGTCGGCGTGGCGCGGCCCCCGCAGCTTGACCAGCAGATTGGCCAGCGAGGACAACGCCCCCGCCGCCCGGTGGCGGGGTCCGATGGTGACCAGCAAATTGTAGAGGATCACCGTCGCCTCGGGGGTGGGGGCGTCCCACTTGAGGGCCATCCACGCCGCTTGCGCCAGGGCCTTGTGAACGTCTGGATGGCCATCCTTGTTGGAAAGATAATACAGCACCCGCAACACCTCGCCCCATTTGTGGGCCTGATTGTGACGCTTCAGCTCCTCCCGGTTGAGTTCCCAATCCTCCTCCTCGCCGCGCACCGGTTCCACGCCCTCGGGGGCTTCGTTGCCTTGCACCACCTGCACGCCGATTTTTGAAAGGGCCTCGTTGGCCTTGCCGTTGCTCATGCCGTATCCTTTCCCCGCAAGCGGGATCCGGTGGAATGGAGAGGAGGGATGGATCGAACTTCCTTGGTCTTCTCCCGGGAAACTTTCTATTCTACCCGCCAGGAAGCTTTTTGTCCCCCCCGCGGGAGAGAACCTTCTCCCCCCAGCCTGGAGATGCAAAACCTCATGACAGCGCCCTTGACGGCCCTTGGGCAGTGGTTCGGACGGCTGGTGGACAACCTCTCCTGGGGGCTGCTGCTGCCCATGGCGTTGCTGTTGGGACTGGCCCCCTTCCAACCCATGCCCCATTTGCAGGAGAAGATTCTCATGCTGCTGGACGGAACCCTGCGCCGTCCCCTGGACATTTTCGACTTGTGCCTCCACTCGGCGCCGATTCTCCTGATCGTCCTCAAATGGCGTCGACAGACGTCGGGGACGGACGCCGGGGGTGGTTCGGCCCACGACGCCGGGAAGGACGCCGGGAAGGACGGGGGGTGAATCCATGAACGTGGTGCTGGTGGGGGCGCGGGGGGTGGGCAAGACCACGGTGGCCCGGCAGTTGGGGAGTCTGACCAAACGTCCGGTGCTGTCCACCGATCTGCTCATTTCCTACGACCATGGCGGACTGCCCATTCCTCGTTTGCTGGAGGAGTCCGGGGGGGATTGGCGCCTCTTCCGTGAATGGGAGTACGCCGTGGTGGAAAAAGTTTCCGCCCTGGACGGCCTGATCATCGACGCTGGCGGCGGCGTGGTGGTGGATCTGGACGACGAGGGGCGGGAAGTCTACAGCGAACGGAAGATGGCGGCCCTCAAGGCCCGGGGCCAAGTGGTCTGGATCCACGGCGATTTGGCCCGGGCCGCCGTGGACGCCCGGCAGGACGCCAACCGCCCCGCCCTCTCCCCCACCCAATCCGAACTGGAGGTGATGGTGCGGCGCCTCCCCTTTTACCGGCGGGCCGCCGACGTGATCCTGGAACCTGCCGCCGGACTCACCGCCCTTCACGCGGCGGAGTGGATCGTGGAACATCTGGAATTGTCCCGCCACGGCGGTCATCCCCAGCAGCCCCAGCAGCCCCACCCTGCCCGCAAAAAAACACGACGGAGATGAGAGGATTCCATGACCAGCCGTTCCGAAACCCTTTTTACCCGGGCGCAAGCCCTTATTCCCGGCGGGGTTAACAGCCCGGTGCGGGCGTTCAAGGCGGTGGGCGGCGTCCCCCCGTTCATCCGGCGCGGCGAGGGGGCGTGGATCGAGGATGTGGAGGGCAAACGCTACATCGATTACGTCCTCTCCTGGGGGCCGCTCATCGTCGGTCACGCCCATCCGGCGGTGGTGGAGGCGGTGCGCCGCGCCGCCGGCGACGGCTTCTCCTTCGGTGCCCCCACCGAGGCCGAGGTGCGGCTGGCGGAAAAAATCGTCGAGCTGGTCCCCTCCATGGAGATGGTCCGGCTGGTCAACTCCGGCACCGAGGCGACCATGAGCGCCCTGCGTCTGGCCCGGGGAGCGACGGGACGGGAGGCCATCCTCAAGTTCGAGGGGTGCTATCACGGCCACGCCGACGCCCTGCTGGTCAAGGCGGGTTCGGGATTGGCCACCTTCGGCGTTCCCACCTCTCCCGGGGTTCCGGCGGGGGCGGCCAAGGATACCCTCACCCTGCCCTTCAACGACCTGGACGCCGCCGAAGATCTCTTCGCCAAGCGGGGCGAGGAGCTCGCCGCCGTCATCGTCGAGCCGGTGGCGGGCAACATGGGGTGCATTCCGCCCCTTCCGGGATTTCTCGAAGGGTTGCGCCGCCTGTGCAACCACTACGGGGCCATCCTCATTTTCGACGAGGTGATGACCGGATTCCGGGTGGCCTTGGGCGGGGCCCAGGAGCGTTACGCCATCCGGCCCGATCTCACCACCCTGGGCAAGGTGATCGGCGGCGGGCTGCCGGTGGGGGCTTATGGTGGACGGCGGGATTTGATGCAGCGCATCGCCCCCTCCGGACCGGTCTATCAGGCGGGCACCCTGTCGGGCAACCCCCTGGCCACCGCCGCCGGTCTCGCCACCCTGGAGTTGATCTCCGCCCCCGGCTTTTACGACCACCTAGAACAGCGCGCTCGCCAACTCACCGATGGGGTGGGGCGGGTGTTGCGCCAGGCCGGAATTCTTCACCAGGGGGTGAGCGTCGGCTCCATGTTCGGCCTCTTCTTCACCTCCCGGGAGCGGGTGGACGACTTTTCCCAGGCCCTGAGCTGCGATCTGAACCGCTTCAACCGCTGGTTCCACGGCATGTTGGACGAGGGGATCTACCTTGCCCCCAGTCAGTTCGAGGCGGGGTTCGTCTCCAGTGCCCACACCCCCGCGTTGATCGATCAAACCATCGAGGCGGCCCAACGGGTGGCCGCCGGGTTGTAAGCCAGGAGGAAGAAGGCCCACCGGCCCCCTGGCGTGGACGGTCCCTCGGAGGAAACACAGGCCTCGGCGAGATTCGGGGGAAAAGGCCCCCCGGACCCCCGGCGGCCCGATGCGATGTTTATCGGGTTCGGCGGGGAGGCAACCCTCGGCATTCCTCTCGGGGCGCATCGGGCCGCAAAAGACAAAAGCAAAACCTTGGGGGACAGGGAACTGTCCCCCAAACCCCCTTCACCTTTTTTTGCACGTAAGATGCCCTGAATATCCATTGGATTGCAACTTCGTATGAAGCGACGCCGGGAATCGGATGAGGGGGAGCCATGCCGCCGGAAACGGGGGGGGAGCAGGGGCCGGTCTTGCTGGTGGATGACGAATCCACGGTGCTGCTGGCCTCCACCATGATGCTGAAGAGCGCCGGCATCCGCGACGTGGCCACGTTGCAGGAGAGCCGATTGCTGCTCGATCACTTGGCGCGCCACCCGGTGGCGGCGGTGGTGCTGGACCTCTACATGCCCCACGAACCGGGCTGGCGGCTGCTGCCGGAGATCGTGCAACGCCACCCGGAAATTCCGGTCATCGTCATGACCGCCGCCCACGAGGTGGAGACCGCCGTCGCCAGCATGAAAAACGGTGCCTTCGACTATCTGGTCAAACCGGTGGAGGAGAACCGCTTCATCTCGGCGGTGCGCCGAGCGGTGGAGTTCCGCTCGCTGCGGCGGGAGGTGGGGGAGCTGAAACGCTACCTGCTCACCGGCGAGTTGCGCCACGGCGACGCCTTTTCCCACATCGTCACCGGCAGCCGCCGCATGCGGGGGGTGTTTCAATATCTGGAGGCCATCTCCGTCTCCAGCGAGCCGGTGCTGGTCACCGGCGAAACCGGGGTGGGCAAGGAGTTGATCGCCGGAGCGATTCACCGCCTTTCGGGGCGGGAGGGCAAGCTGGTGGCCCTCAACGTCGCCGGACTGGACGACACCCTCTTCTCCGACACCCTCTTCGGCCACCAGAAGGGGGCCTACACCGGGGCCGATCAAAGCCGACAGGGGTTGATCACCTCGGCGGCGGGGGGAACCCTCTTTCTCGACGAAATCGGCGAACTGGAGCTGAACTCCCAGGTCAAGCTGTTGCGGCTGCTGCAAGAGCGCACCTACTACCCCCTGGGGGCCGACGTCCCCCGGAGCAGCGACGCCCGCGTGGTCTGCGCCACCAATCGGGATCTCAAATCCTTCATGTCCGCCAACCGCTTTCGCGCCGATCTCTATTTTCGCCTGTCGGTCCACCGGGTGGAGGTTCCGGCGTTGCGGGAGCGCCCCGAGGACATTCCCCTGCTGCTGGGCCGATTTGTCGAGGAGGCCGCCGCCTCCATGAACAAGGAGCCCCCCTCCTCCCCCGTGGAACTGCTCACCCTGTTGTCCACCTACCATTTTCCCGGCAACGTGCGTGAGTTGCGGGCCATGGTCTTTGATGCCGTGGCCCGTCACGGCTCCGGGCGGGTGCTTTCCATGGGCAGCTTTCGCGAGGCCATGGGGATTCGACGGGGCGGTGATCCCGCTCCCGCCCCGGTGGAGGGGGCCTTTCCCTTGACCCTCGCCCCGGCGGGACGTTTTCCCAATCTGCGAGAGACCGAACAGTTTTTGGTGGAACAGGCCATGGCCCGGGCCGAGGGCAACCAGGGAGTGGCGGCCACCTTGCTGGGCATCTCCCGCCAGGCCCTGAATCAACGCCTGAAAAAAAAGCCACTGATAGTTTGAAATATAACTAAAAAGCCCCGTTTCCCGTTGTTTCCTCACGTCAACTCCTCGATGCGGGGAAGGGAAGGGGTGCAAGGTTTCTTGCAGGCGCAATATTTCCTGCAATGGGGATATCTTATTGATTGTTCATGTGAATGTCTGATATTCAGCCCATGGTTGTTCTGAATGGTTGCATCCAAAAAAACATGCCGGAAATGGGGCTATGGACGCAACATGGCGATTTTTCGCGGGAGTGGCGGAAATATCAGGCGGTTTTGTGATTGGCACAATTGTTGATAGTATATTCCTTCGAGAGGGGGCGGCAGGGGTGGCAAGCGCCATCACAGGTTCCCCCTGGGTAGCGTCACTCCTGCCGTTACTTTTTCCGCCCGCAGGTCGGACGGTTCGGGCATTTATCGAAGAACCTTTTCGAGAGAACCGTCTCGTTGGGCTTGAGGCGGTTTTTTTTCCCGATCGGGGGGCGGGGATTTTTTTGCCGCTTGGGCGGAAATGTCATCCAACGGTTTCACGATGGGAATTGAGGAACATCGATGAGCAGCAACGGACATAGGGGATGGCGTGACGAGGACGACCTGGCGGCGGGCTGCCGCATCGAGGAGCCGCCCTGCCAAGTGATTCCCTTTCCCCTGCGCGCACTGGGGGTCAGGTCGACCGTTCCGGGGGAAGAGAGCGGACCCCGGGGAGAAATTCTCAGCTTTTCGCGCTTTTTGAGCCGCCGCCGTCGCCGCTATTGGCGTCACTGATCGGATCTAACCCGCCCGTCGTCGCCCTTTCTCCCGGTTCGTCCTGCCGTTCCCCTCGACCGACCGGCCCATCACGGCACCCGCCGTCCCCCATGGGCCGCGAATCTCCTCTCCTTCCGTGGATCCTCGCCCCCTTGGCGAGGCGTCGTGCGCCCCCCCTCCGGCGAGGGCGCTTGCGCCCCGCGTCGCCCTGAGGCATTCTTCGCCTCCGGGCGCGTGAACCCATCCCCCTTGAAAGGAGCATCGTCATGTCCCCTCCCTTGCGGAGAACCCCGCGGCTCAGCAGCGGGCAGCGGAAATATTTGCGAGGTCTGGCCCATCCCCTGCAGGCGTCGGTGCTGGTGGGCAAGGAGGGGATCACGGAAAATCTGGTCGCCTCGGCGGACGCCAACCTGGAGTGCCACGAGTTGATCAAGGTGAAGTTCGTCGCCTCCAAGGAGGAGAAGGAGGCGCTGATCGAGGAGCTTGCCGGGGTGCTGGGGGCGGCATTGGCGGGGTTAATCGGCCACGTGGCCATTCTTTACCGCCCCTGCCGGGAAGAGGACAAACGTCGCGTCGTTCTGCCCGAGGGGTGAACGTTGGGCGCAAGGCCCCGGCGTTTCTCCTCCTCCCCAACGCCCCTTCCAGAGGGGGGAGGGAGAAGGGAGAAACCCAGCCTCCTCACGCCTCCTGACGGGCGGGAATGGGCGCGGCGGGGGCGGGCGTGCGACGCGAGGTCAACTCCCGGGCCAGCCCCAGAGAGGGGAGGATGATGAGAAATTCCGCCCCCTCGCCAGGCTTGGAAAAGACCGTCACCTGCCCCTTGTGCTCCTCGATGATGCCGTGGACGATGGAAAGTCCCAAACCCGTCCCCCGGGTCTTGCCCTTGGTCGTGTAGAAGGGATCGAAGATCCGCCCCGCCGCCTCCTCCGGAATGCCCGGGCCATTGTCCGTCACCCAGATCCAGATATGTCTTTCCACCAAACGGGCGGTGATGGTCACGCGCTGTTGGGGCGGTTCGGTCCCCGCGTCCTCCATGGCGTCCATGGCGTTGCCCAGCAGATTGACGAACACCTGGGAGAGCTGCTGCCGGTCGGCGTAGATCATCAATTCCGGCGGAATCCGGGTTTCGACGTGGACCCCCCGCTTGATCCGGTGATGCAGCAGATGGATGGCATCCTGCACCGGATCCCCCACCCGACAGTCCACCTTGTCCACCCCGGTTCCCCCCCGGGCGTAGGATTTGAGGCTGTCCACGATCTTGGTGATGCGGCGGCTGCCGTCGAGAATCCCTTCCAGGGTTTGATTGACGTCGTCCTTGAACATCGCCAGCTTGCCGGTGCGATCCTCGTCCAGGTGGCGCTCCAGGATTGGCAGGGCCTGCCGCCAGAACATTTGCAGAAATTGCGTGTTGCCGGAGATGAACGAGTTGGGATTGTTGATCTCGTGGGCCATGCCGGCGGCGAAGGTTCCCAGATGGGCCAGCCGTTCGGTATGCACCAGCTGCCGGGTACGCTCCTGCACCATCTGCTCCAGATGGTTGGCGTAGGCCGACAGCTTGGCCTCGGCCCGTTTCATCTCGGTGATGTCGGTGGCGATTTCCAGCCGGGCGAGGCGTCCGTCCACCCAGCGGATGGCCCGATCCCGCACGGCGTACCACCGCCCGTTGGCCGGGCTGAGAAACTCCCAGGTTTTGGCCTCGCCGGGGCGACCTTCGGGGGTGAGCAGTTGTTGGGAGTTGCAATCCCGGCAGGGGGTGTCGGACTGGGGGTTGATCAACATCCAGCAAGGCCGACCGGTGAGATCCCCGGCCAGGGTCCGACCGTAGCGGTTGATGAACAACACCTCGAAGGTGGCCAGATCCGCCACGAACACCAGGGCCTCCATGGAGTCCAGCACGGTCTGGAACCGCTCTTGCGAGGCCTTGACCTCCGTTTGATGCCGCCGTTGCTCGGTGACATCGGTGAAGCTCATCACCACGCCGTCCAGTTGATCCCGTCGCCAAATGGGGAACGCCCGGTATTCCACGGGAAAGCAACTGCCGTCGGCGCGCCAGAAAACCTCGTTGTCGCCGTGCGACTCCAGCCCCTTGCGGCGGGTTTGCAGCACCGGACATTGCTCTGGAGGGTACTCCGCGCCGTTTTCCCGGCTGTGGTGGGTGGTTTCGTGGACATTCATGCCGATCAACTCCCGGGGATCGGCGTAACCCAACAGGCGCGCCCCGGCGGGGTTGCAAAAGGTGCAGCAACCGTTGCGGTCCAGGCCCAGAATGCCCTCGCCGGTGGATTGCAGCAGCAACCGCACCTGTTCGGCCCGTTCACGAAAGCCCTGTTCCGCCAGGCGATGGGCGGTGAGGGCGTTGGTCAGCCGCCAACTGCCCACCCCCAGCAAACCGGCCACCACCGAAAGCAGCATCAACAGATTGCTCATCTCCGACCGCTGCTGACCGAGCAACTCTTCCGCCGGGGTGTGGGAGGCCAAAATCCAGTCGGGCAGGAGGAGACGGGAGGAGGAGGACGGCTCCGTCGCGGCGTGATCCGCCAGCGGACGGCGCAACGACGTGTAGGTGAAAAGCCCCGACTCGGAGCGCAACCGCCCCTTGCCCCCCGCTTTCATGACCCGCCAATCCTCGGGGAAGAGGGCGGCGATGGAAGGCGCGCCGAGGGGTTGAATCGCCAGGCCGTTCCCCACTTGCAGCAGGCGCTCCCCCTCGTGGTCGAGCAACCAGGTGCGGGATTTGTCCTCCTCCCCCGCGCCGCCCAGGCGGTCGGCCAGCCATTCGGGAGAGAGATCCAGGGCTAGCACCCCCGTCGGTCGACCGGGCGTCGCCCCCAGGGCGGTGACGAAGCGCAAGATCCGGGAGGCGTTGGTTTTGCGCGGGGAGTCCGGCGGTGCCGGTTGTTCCGCCGTCATCAGCAACACCCGTCCGACGGGCGGCGGAACCCAAGGCTTGCCCCTGCTCTCTCGCGACGCCCCGTCTGGATCCCAAGCGGGGAGGCTCTGCTCTCCCTCGGCGGTCAGGTGAACGCGAAACTCCCCCTCGGGATCCCACAGATGGGCGACGTTGAAATAGGGTTCCACTTCGAGAAAGAGCCGAACTTCCCGCGCCATGCGGCGGTGCGCCTCCGCGTCGCCCCGCAACGCCCCCTGGAGTTCCGGCAGGCGGGAAAGGGCCAGCAGCTCCTCTTCCACGTGGCGCAACTCGCCCATCAGAATGCGCCGCCGCATGGCCAGTTCGTTTTCCAGGCGATGGGAAAGGGCTTGCTCCTGACGCTCCCGCTCCCCCTGGTAAACCGCCGCGGCCAGCACCCCGATGGTGAGCAGCGAGGGGAGGAAGAAAAAGAGGAAAACCCCGCTGGGGTTGGTTTCGGAGGTGAAGGATTCCGGGTCGCCGGGGTAGCGTTGCTCCACCAGCGCCCAGCGTTGCAGCAAGGGCGTGGCCAACAGGGCCAGCAGGAGGGCGTCCCAAAAGGTCTGCTCCCAGCGGGGGGCGTGATCCAACCAGTGGGGCATGATCAACATGAGGGCGCATTCCACCGTGAACAGCGCCAAACCCACCCGAATCCCGGTCCACAGCGCCGACATGCGGCGGGGCTCCGCGGCGGGACCACCCCCCCAATGGCGGGCCAGAGGGGTGGCCAGCAGGGCCAACAGCAGGGAGTCCATCAACGCTTCCAGCCAGGGAAAGGCGGAGGCGTCCAGCAGCGACAACAATCCCATGACCGCCGTTTCGCAGAGGAACAAAATGGCGGCGATGCGGGCCCAGGAGAACCGCGACCGGGCGGCGGGGGGCGAAGGGGAGGGATAGGACGGGGCGTCGTCGGGCATGGAGGTCGATCCGCGGCTTGAGCGCGCTGGGAGGCAAATGGGCTTCGCATTATCCGCGATTTTTTGGCCTTTGGGATTTATTTTTCCCCGAAGGGCCGATTTTTTCGGAGAAGGCGGCCCGCTTTCAGGTTCGGGTCCCCGGATCGGACGTTCATCTCTTGCCATGCGGGGGGGATTCCGCCATAAAGATCCGTTTGGGAGCATCCCAAGCGGCGATGTTTTTCGCGCTGCCGATTCGCGAGGTTTCCTTTGGACCTCTTGTCGCGGCCGCGCCGCGTCAGGCGGGGCGTTGAACCCCAGGGCCGGGAGAGGTCGGTTGATGAGTCATCTGATGGGGCTGGCGAAATGGATTGACCGGTGCAATACGTGGATTGGTCATGGGGTGGCGTGGTTGACGTTGGCCATGGTCCTTTCCACCTTCGCCGTGGTGGTGTTGCGCTATCTTTTCCATACCGGATGGATCGCCCTGCAAGAGGTGGGAGTCTATCTCCACGCCCTGGTTTTCATGCTGGCGGCGGCCTATACCTTGCGTTTTGACGGCCATGTTCGGGTGGATGTCCTTTCGCAGCGCCTGTCGCCCCGCGCCAAGGCGTGGATCGAACTGTTGGGGGTGGCGTTGCTGCTCTGGCCCACCTGTATTTTCTTGTTTTGGATCAGTTGGGAGTACGTGGCCGCCTCGTGGGCGGTGCGGGAGGGCTCCCGGGAGGCGGGGGGGCTGAATGGGGTGTGGTTGCTCAAGGGGGTGATGCTGGCCCTGCCGGTGCAGTTGGGCTTGCAGGGGTTGGCCCAGGTGATCCACGGCCTCGGCTTCCTCATCGGGGCGACGCGGGAATCGCCGCGCCACCGGGAGGCGGATCATGGGTGAGTACGCCGCGCTGTGGATGTTCCTGGGGATCTGCGCGGTCTTGGCGGCGGGGTATCCGGTGGCCTTCTCCCTGGCCGGAACCGCCTTGATGTTCGCCGGGCTCGGCGTTTGGACCGGCGACTTCGACCCCGCCTTCCTGGAGGCGGTTCCCAACCGGCTTTACGGGGTGATGAACAACGACACCCTCATCGCCGTGCCCCTTTTCGTCTTCATGGGCGTGGTGCTGGAAAAATCCCGCATCGCGGAAAGTTTGTTGGAAACCATGGGGTTGTTGTTCGGCCCGCTGCGGGGGGGGCTGGGTATTTCGGTCTGCGTGGTGGGGATGTTGATGGCCGCCAGCACCGGCATCGTGGGGGCCACGGTGGTGACCATGGGGTTGATGTCGCTGCCCACCATGCTGCGCCGGGGGTACGATCCCAAGGTGGCTTGCGGCGTCATCTGCGCCTCGGGCACCCTGGGGCAGATCATCCCGCCGTCGGTGATCCTGGTACTGCTGGGCGACGTGATCAGCTCCGCCTACCAGCAGGCCCAACTCTCCCTGGGATCCTACAGTCCCCGCACCGTGTCGGTGGGGGATCTTTTCGTGGGGGCGCTGCTGCCCGGATTGCTGCTGGTTCTGCTCTACATCGCCTATATGGTGGGACTGGCGATTTTTCAGCCGGAGAAAGTTCCGGCCCTGCCCCTGGAGGAGCGGCTGGCCTACCGCGGTCAATTGGGGCGCCGCGTCCTGCGGGCCCTGGTTCCGCCGATGTTCCTCATTTTGGCGGTGTTGGGCTCGATCCTGGCCGGGGTGGCCACTCCCACCGAAGCCGCCGGCATGGGGGCCGCCGGGGCGCTGCTCCTGGCGTTGCTGGAAGGTCAATTGGGATTGGAACGACTGCGGGAAGTGATGCGCGGCACGGCGCAAATTTCCAGCATGGTGTTCATGATCCTGCTGGGGGCGGCCATCTTCTCCCTGGTGTTTCGTGGCTTTCAGGGCGACGAGATGGTCCACAAGATGCTCACCGGCATTCCCGGCGGGGCCGTGGGGGCCATGCTGGCGGTGATGCTGCTCATGTTCATCCTGGGATTTTTCATCGATTTCATCGAGATCATCTTCGTGGTGGTTCCGTTGGTGGGGCCTCCCTTGCTGATGCTGGGGTTGGATCCGTTGTGGTTGGGGGTGATGATGGCGGTGAATCTTCAAACTTCCTTTCTCACGCCGCCGTTTGGGTTCACTCTGTTTTACTTGCGGGGCGTGGCCCACGATTCGGTGCGCACCAGCGACATCTATCGGGGGGTGATGCCGTTCATCGCCCTGCAATTGCTGGGGTTGCTCATTCTCTCGATGTGGCCCGCCCTGGTGACGTGGCTGCCGGGCGTGGTGTACGGACAATAAGCGGTCGGGACGTGAAGCCAAGAGGAATCGCGGCCCATTCCCGCGACGCGGGGGGCAAGGGGGAGGGAATGAAAGAGGGACCCATCGATAACGAATACGAGCTGTTCGAGGCGTTGCGACTGTTGATCGCCCGGGCGGAGGCGGGGGGGCTGCCCCGACGCCATCTCAACGCCCTGTTCGACGTGGGCGAACGGATCATGGCCGACCTTTCCCACATTCGCCAGGATGGCGAGGAGGGGTTGGAGACGGTGGATCAGCGGCGGCATTTGCGTTTGCCCTCCCCGGGTCAGGGCCATGCCATTTATCAGGAGCGCCGCCTGCCGGTGGAGGTGGTCGATCTGGGGGCGCGGGGATTTGGGATTGTTTGCAGCGAAATCATTCCCTCGGGCAGTTTCATCCTGCTGGAGATGAACAGTCTCGATGGTATGGAAACCTTCTCCTGCTTTGTGGCTTTTTGCCGGGAGAAGGGGGCGTCGTATCGCATGGGATTGCGCATTTTCGCCAAATTGCCCCACACCTGAGCCGTTTGGGAACGACAGGCGCGGCGTGTGATAGACCATCGGATGATGCAAGGAGCGTCCATCGCCCATCGCGGCGGCGGAATGGGGTCGGGAGAGCGCCCATGGCTGGCGGAGACGAAGGAATTTATTACGAAGAGGAAAAAATTCGCACCCTGTTTCAGCAAGCCGGGCAGGCCAATGTGTTGAGCGACTTTTTCCTCGATCAGGAGGACGGGGTCTACTGCGCGCCGCTGCGCCCCGAAAGCGGAAGTGCGGACCGCGGCGTGGTCATCGCCCCCCTGGAGCCGGCCCCGGGGAATGTCAAAATCCGCCGCTGCCGCCAAGTGACCATGCGATTTTTCCTCGGCATGAGCGTCTATGAGGCCAAAACCGCCTTTTCCAAGGCGGTGGCGGTGGAAAACGGTCAGGTGATTGAACTGACCCTGCCCAAGGTGATGCGAGCCCAACCCCGCCGGGTGCAGCACCGGCGCATGATTCCCCCCAGTCTGACCATCCCGGTTCGGGTGCAAAAGCGGGGTGCCGCGTCGTTGGAGGGGCAGTTGGTGGACATCTCGCCAGGAGGGATGTCCTTCACCTGCACCATGGTCAAGGAGCCGGTGGAGCCGGGGGATCGGGTGGCGGTGGAGGTTTTTCCCCGGGGCGTGGTGGGGGGAACCTTCTCCTCGCTGGTGACGGTGTGCTACGTCTCCCAGGCCCGGGACGCGGGGGATTTGCAGACGGTGATGGGGCGTTTCGGGGTGCAGTTCGGTTCCATGAGCATCACCCAGTCGATGCAGATGGATCGCCTGATCAAGTGGCTCAAGGAGAAGGGGTGATTCGACGGCGTTGCGCCGGGGCGATGTTCGGGGTTATTTTCCGGGCGTCGGATTGGCGGCGCGGCGGGCGAGCCATCCGCTCTCCTGGGCGGCGGCGGTTCCGATCACCACCTGGGCGAGGGAGGCGGGGGGGTCCGCCCGGTCGGGGGCGATGGGCAGGCGTCCTCCCATCAACTCGGTCCAAACTTGGGGGTGGAGAGGCTTGCGCTCCGGTTCAGCGTAGCCCTCGGGATAGCGGGGCAGGTTGGTGACCGGGTCGTATTGATCGGAGGCCCCCACGGTGTGCATCAGTTCGTGAGCGGTCACTACCAGATTTTCCCGAGCCATGCCAGGGTCGGCGAAGAGGTGGGCCACCCCGATCATCCCCTTTTCCAACCCCAGCGAATGGGGGACCGTGGGCTTGAGCCCGGGGTCGTGAAACACGAGAAAAAGCCGCACCCGCCCGCCGGGACGAAACTCCGGATCCAGCCGCGTCACCCAGAACCGCAATCCTAGGCTCCAGGCGATCACCTTCAAGGGGGTGGGCTCCCGGGGGGGCTCGGGGGGCTGTTCGAGCAGGGGTTTTTCCAGTTGCAGCCGCAGGGGGTTCTCCATCGGCAGTTGATAACGTTTGGCTTCTCGGATGAAAAATGTTTCCAACTCCTGAAAGTTTTCCAGGGTCAGGGATTGGAGATGGCGGGCGGTGACCGGGCTGTCATCCCCCTGGACAGGGAAGAGCAGCACCGGTAGGGGACGGGACCAGTCCGCCACCCGCATCCGGGTCAACAGGGTGGTGGAGGCGACCATCACCAAGAGCATCAGCAGCGCGGCGATGCGGACATTCCGCCAACCATGCCTGGGGGCGGGCTCCGCCAGGGCACCGACCACGGCGGCGGGGGCGACTTTGGCGGCGGCGATTTCGCTGCGCAGCGCCTTGGCGTAAATCGCGCCGCAACGGGGGCACTCCCCCGTCGGGGCGAGGTCGCCGGGTTGCCGGGCGTGGCCGCACTTGGGGCAGGTGGTCATGGCACTCCTCCGTGGGAGATTTCGCGGCTCCCCAACGTGTTTCCTCGGCACTGGGCTCCGACCGTTCCCCGCCCAAACGAACCAAAGCAAAACTGTAACTATTCAGCACCCCCCATTTTTTGGAGAGAAATCCGGAATCAGGTGAAAA
>JADGAP010000082.1 GCA_015231965.1 Magnetococcales bacterium
CTGGACCCGCCAGGGGGATGATCCCCCTGGACCCGCAGTCGCAAAAGCGGGGGGGCTGAATAGTTACTGCAAGACAAAGATTTCCCGCCTCTCCTGGATCCTCAATCGGCCATTTTCATGGTCAATCGGTCTTCAAGGCGCGTCTCGGTTCCGTTGGATCCATTTTGGATTGGAATGGCTAGACCCATTTACTTTGGATCGCCCTCCACGCGCCCAACTCCCGAAAGCGTGCCAAATAGTACGACGGCCCCGGTCGGGAAAGCCAATCGGCGAACCCCGGAACCCTCCGACACAACCAAGCCAATCCCGCCAAGATCCACGACTTTTTCCACAATCCCAGATTGATCATGGCGGTGTAGCCGCGAATCGTGGCCTTGAGTTCCGGCGAAAAGGCCAACTCCGAATCGCCATAATAATGTCGGGGGGCCTCGCCGCCGGAAAACAGACCCCGCGCCCGCACCTGCTGGTCCAACAGCGTGCCCGGAAGGGGGAAAAAGGTGGTCGCCTGGGCCGAATCCGGCTGAATCTCCCGCAACATGCGAAAGGTGGTCGCCATCACCTCCGGCGTCTGATCGGGCAGACCCATCATGATGAAGGCGTGGGTTTTGATCCCCAACGCCTGCATCACCCGGTAGCCGTCGCGAATGCGGGAGTCCGGCATCTTGCGGCCCAGGAGCTGGGCGCGAAAAGCCTCGTCGCCGCTCTCGATGCCGATGGAACAGGAGTAGGCCCCCGCCGCCTTCATCGCCGCCGCCCGTTGGGGTTGAATCAGCTCCGGACGCTCCATGAAGACGAAGGGGACGCGCTCCGGCTCCAGGGTTTGCCGCAACTCCTCGACCCGGCGGTCGCTGGTCATCATCACCTCATCGACGAAGTAGATCATGTCCAGGCCGTAGAGCGAACGAAAATGGTCGATCTCCCCTTTCAGCTTGGCCCCGCTCTTCTCCCGCCGCCACCGCCCGCCGCCCCGATTCAGGGCCATCAACGCCGGACTGCTGCAATAGGTGCATTGGTAGGGACACCCCCGGCTCGCCTCGAACACCCCGCACACCTTGGCCCCCGGAACCAACGACAAAAAACAGTGCTGACGGTAATGTCGCTCGTCGAACAGCTCGTAATGAGGCCGGGGGGACTCTTCCAGATCGAACAAGGGGCGCAGCGGATGGCGGACGAACTCCTCGCCCCGCCAAAAGGCCAGATTGGGGGTCTGCTCCAGATCGCCCCGCCGACCGTCGGCCACCGCCCGGGCGATGTCGAGCATCGCCCCCTCACCATCGCCCAACACCACAAAATCCACCAGCCGGGCCACCGCCTCCGGGGCGTGGGTGGGATGGGGTCCGCCGGCGGTCAGCAAAAGATGGGGATGGACCTTGCGCACCTCGGGCAACAGCCGCCGCACGTGGGAAAATTCCATGGTCCGGCAAGAGACCGCCAACACGTCGGGCTTGAAACGCTCCACGTCGCCCAGCAGATGGTCCAGCGCCCGCTCCGCCGGGACGAAGGTGAGGTCGCACACCGCCGCCTCCCCCCCCGCCTCCAGCAGATGGGAGGCCAGAGTCAACACCCCCAACTGGGGGGTGCGCGGTCCTTGCACGTTGGGATAGAGAAAGAGAACGCGCATGGGCTTCCTGCGGCGGCGGGAGGGGGAAGGGACGACTCGTCCTCTATTGTCGGGTTCGGGCGGCGAAAGGCGAGAAAAAAATGGAAGCCCCCGCGCCTTGGTCAGAACGCAGAACCAGGGGGGGCCAATCAGGCACCCGGGGCATCGTGGTCGCGGGTTTGGCGGATGAACCGGGCGATGCGTTCCGGATCCTTGAGACCGGGGGCGGATTCCACGCCGCTGGAGACATCCACGGCGTAGGGCCGGACCCGGGCGACCGCCTCGGCGACATTGTCGGGGGAGAGCCCCCCGGCGAGGATCAAGGGCCGGGGGGGGGACCACTCGGCCAGCAGGTTCCAGTCGAAGCGTTGACCGGTTCCGCCGACCTTGCCGGGGGATTTGGCATCCAGCAGCAAAGCGGCGACGGGAAAGCGATCGAGGTTTTGCAGATCCTCCGGACCGCCGACGCGAATCGCCTTGATCACCGGGCGGGGCATGGCGGCGCAGAATTCGGGGGACTCGTCGCCGTGCAGTTGGATGCGGTCCAGGGGGCACTGTTCCAGGGTTTGGCGGACGCTCTCCGCCGTGGGATCGACGAAGAGCCCTACCAGCACCACGAAGGGGGGCATGGCCCGGGCGATGGTCGCCGCCTGTTGGGGGGTGACGTGGCGGGGCGAGGGGGGGTGGAAGACCAGTCCCAGGGCGTCGGCCCCGGCGTGGGCGGCGGCGAGGCCATCCTCCACCCGGGTGATGCCGCATATTTTGATTTTCGGAAGCATGATAACAGGACCAAGCCGCCTTTCCACACTCAATAGCGGTAGCTGGCCCCCAGCATGAGGGTGTAGGAGTCCCACTCGGCGCCGTTGAAACGGGATTCGACGAAGGTTCCATTGGCGTTGTTCTGGCGATGCACCCCTTCCAGGGTGGACCAATCCTGCACCCGACCGACGGCGTTGAGCGACCATTTGCCTTCCAATTCCCGGGCCAGCCCCACTTCCAGCAGGTGACCGGTGGCGTCGGCGGATTGATGGAAGCTGACGGGGTGGGCCAGATCGGTGCGGAGGTTCCAGTTGGCGTCGCCTTCGTAGGCGGCCCAGTGGAATTCGTAGGAGGCGAAGAGATCCCACTTTTCCGGCAGATGGCTGGCGTAGTCCAGGCCCATCCAGGGACCGCGCCATTGGGCGGTGTAGCTGGAATCCAGCCCGGCGATGGGGCCCAGGGCGGGGGCGACGGAGCCGTCGCGGGTGGAGACGCCGCTGACCGTCTGCTTGCCGTCGCGAATTCTCAAATCCTGCTCATGGTAGGAGTAGCCCACCAGGGGCATCAGCCGGGAGTCGCCGAGAAAGCCCTTGTCCCGTAAAATGACATAGCCGAACCCCAGGGAGGCGTCCCAGACTTGCCCGTCCTTGGCGCTGTTTTCCGAGCGGGACCACTCCTGGGCGTGGTCGGCGCCGTCGTAGTCCGAATCCCGGTTCTGCCCCTTGACGATGCGCCCGAGGGAGAGGCCGCCCCGCAGATAGAGATCGTTGGTGAAGGTGAGGCGGGTGCGGGCCTCCACTTGCTGGATCTCAAGGTTGGTCCAGTCCAACTCCGAAAGAATATTGGGGCCGTTGCCTGCGGCGTTGCCAGCGATGGTCCACTTGAGATTGTCCTGGCGATAGCCCAGGGCGATATCGGAGGAGGAGTCGTTCATCGCCAGGGTGATCTGGGGCAATCCGGGAGCACCGCCCCCCTCCCCTTCCTCGGCCTGGGCGGGGTCGGCGGACAGCCCGTCGCCCAGCAGCGCGGCGGCGAAAAGGATGGCAAGGTGGTGATTGGAACGACGACCCATGGCGATTCTCCCTGGCGATGCCTTCGGATTTCCCCGTGCGTCGGCGCTGGATGGCCAAGGCTGCCGCCAAGAGATTCATCCCCACGCGAGGGGGAAAGCTTTCCCCTCCCCCATGCTTGCCGAGATGCAGTAAGAAGTATATCCTGCCCACCGGCAAAACGCCACCGGTGAATTTCGCATAAAAATAAACCTGTTGCCAATCACAGGGGCTTCTCCTCCCCCTCCGGGGGACGCGGGGAGGCGAACCGCCGTCTTCCGCGTTGAGAGTTGGGGGTGTATGATGGGCCGTTTCTCTCACCCCATTTGGCCTTGAGGGCGGTTCATGGCTCGGATCATCGACGGAAAGAGCATCGCACAACGGATTCGCCTCGAACTGCGGGACGAAGTGGCGCTGTTGAAGGAGCGCCATGGGTTGCATCCCGGCCTGGCGGTGGTGTTGGTGGGAGAGGATGCCGCCTCGCAAGTCTACGTGCGCAACAAGCGGCGGGCCTGCGAGGAGACCGGCGTCGCCTCGTTTTCCCACGATCTTCCCGCCGAGACCAGCGAGGCGGCGTTACTGGCGTTGTTGCAACAACTCAATGAGGATCCGGCGGTCCACGGCATTTTGGTGCAGTTGCCCCTGCCGCCGCACATCCGCGAACGCCAGGTGATCGAAGCCCTCTCGCCGGACAAGGACGCCGATGGATTTCATCCCTGCAACGTGGGCCGCCTCTCCATCGGAACGCCTGGGTTCAAACCCTGCACCCCGTGGGGGGTGATGGAGTTGCTGCGGGCGACGGGGGTGGATCCGGCGGGCAAGCGGGCGGTGGTGGCGGGGCGTTCCAACATCGTGGGCAAGCCGGTGGCGGCGATGCTCTTGGCGGCCCACGCCACCGTCACCCTCTGCCACTCCCGCACCCCGGATCTGGCCGAGGAGATCGGGCGGGGCGACATCGTGGTCGCCGCCGTGGGCAAGGCGCGGATGATCCCCGGGGCCTGGATCCGCCCCGGCGCGGTGGTCATCGATGTGGGGATCAACCGCCTGCCCGACGGCAAGCTGTGCGGCGACGTGGATTTTGCCAGCGCCGCCGAGCGGGCCTCGGCCATCACCCCGGTGCCTGGCGGGGTCGGTCCCATGACCATCGCCATGCTGCTCAAAAATACCGTCGAGGGGGCCAAACGCTCCCGGGGCTTGGGGGATTGATCGCCCCTCCCCCTCCCCTCTCCCGACAGGGTGGGGGGAGGGAAAGGGGGGAGATAGAGTCGTTTCAATCCAGTTTTGCCCATCACGGAATGGCCGCAAAAGTAGGGCTTCGTGAAAATCTGGTCGCCTTCGGCGACAATTGGGCGCGCTGCGCCCGTTGCGGAAAACGCAACGGGCTTGTTTTGAAAGCGCGCCAAAAAAGCAAAAATCAAAAGCAAAGTCAAAAGCAAAACCTTGGGGGACAGGGAACTGTCCCCCAAACCCCCTTCACCTTTTTTCACTCGCAAAAGCAGTTGCCAGCACTAATGGATAATCCGGGTTCAACTTGCACAAGTTTGAATTGAAATTGCTATAGCGATCAAGCGTGGCGCAGGGCCTCGATGGGATCGAGACGGGCGGCCTTGCGGGCGGGCCAAAGTCCGAAAAAGAGCCCCACCCCCGCCGCCACCGCCAGGGAGAGTCCGACGGAGGAGAGGGTGACCACGGTGGCCATTTCGGTGATGCGACTGACCAGCCACGCCCCGCCCACCCCCAGCCCCACCCCCAGCACGCAGCCCGACAGGGAGATGATCACCGCTTCCAGCAAAAATTGCAGCAGCACATCTCGTTCCCGCGCCCCCAGGGCCATGCGCAGCCCGATCTCCCGGGTTCGTTCCGTCACCGAAACCAGCATGATGTTCATGATACCGATGCCCCCCACCACCAGCGACACCGAGGCGATGGCCCCCAGCAGCATCGACATGATGCGGGTCATTTCCGCCGCCGACTGGGCCACGGCGGTGAGGTTGCGCACCGTGAAATCGTTGTCCTGACCCGAACGCAGCCGGTGGCGTTGGCGCAGCAGTTCGTTGATCTCCCGCTCCAGGGCCGGCATGAGGTCGCCGGATGCGGCCTGGGCCATGATCATCCGCACCGCCCCGGGAAAAGGAGCCCCGAACAGTTTGCGCTGGGCCGTGGTCAGGGGGACGAGGATGGTGTCGTCCTGATCCCGACCATCCAGGCTCTGCCCCTTGGGGGCCAGCACCCCCGCCACCACGAAGGGGCTTTGCTTGATGCGAATGGTCCGCCCCACCGCCTCCTCCTCGCCAAACAGATTGGCGGCGGTGGTCCGCCCCAACAGCGCCACCCGGGTCGCCGAACGGACGTCGGAGTCGGTGATGGGTCGCCCCTCGGCAAGCTCCCAGGCGCGGGCCGGGAGATAGTCCGGAGTTACGCCGTACACCGTCACGCTCCAGTTGTTGGGGCCGTGGACCACTTGCGCCGACCCCTGATAAACGGGCGCGGCATGCTCCACCCCCGGCAGTTGACCGATGGCCTCGGCGTCGCTGGCGGTGAGGGTGGTCACCGATCCGCTGCCCATCCGCACCCCCCCGGTGGTGGACGAGCCGGACAAAATGATGAACAGATGGCTTCCCATGGTGCTGATCGAGCGCCGAACCCCCTCCTCGGCCCCCTGCCCCACCGCCATCATCAACACCACTGCCCCCACCCCGATGACCATGCCCAGCATGGTCAAAAAGGTGCGCATCCGATTGGCCTCCATGGATTGCCAGGCTTCCGCCAGCATCAGGCGCATCATGGGAGGCGACGCCGCGTCGTCTTCATCCCGCTCCCTCCTCCCGACCCGGACCGCGTTGCGTTCCATGAAAAGCGGCGGGAGGTTCCTGGAACAGCCGCATCGCCTTGATTCCCACCGCCAAGCCCGCCGCCGCCGCCGCCGCCATCACCCCGAACAACGCCTCCGCCCCCCAACGATGGTAGAGAACGCCGGACAACACCATCCCCAAGCCCCCTCCCACCCCGTGGGACAACGAGGCGTACCACGCCTGGGCGACGCCGCGATTCTCCTCCGAGGCCGCCTCGTGGGTGCGACGCACCGCCCCGAGATGAAACGCCCCGAAGGTGAAGGCGTGCAGCAGTTGGGATAACGCCACCACCGGCCACCAGACCACCGCCGCCAAAATCACCCACCGCCCCGCCGCCAGCCCCAACGACCAGACCATGAGCCGATCCCCGCCAAAGCGGGCCATCCACCCCCGGGAGTAGCGCATGAAGACGATTTCCGCCGCCACGCCCAGGCTCCACAACAGCCCGATCACCGTCTCGGAATAGCCCGCCGACTGCAAACGCAGGGAGAAGAATCCATAATATCCGGCGTGGGAAAATTGCATCAGCATCACGGAGAGGAAAAACCAGCGCACCGCTGGACGGGCGAACAACGATCCCCCCGCTCCGCGTCCCCGCGAGGGGGCGTCCCGCCGCGCCGGATGGGGGAGGAAGAGGGCGGTCCCGGCCATGCCCAAGAGCATGGCGGTCATGGCGTGAAGGGTGGCGTCCACCCCCCAGAGATCGATCAGCGGCCCCATGGCCAGCACCGCCGCCACGAATCCCATGGACCCCCACACCCGCACCCGACCGTAATCCCCGCCGCGCCGCACCGTCACCTCCATGGCCGTCGCCTCGGTGAGGGCCAGGGGACCGGAATGGAACAGGCTGTAGGCTGCCGTCACCCCCAGCAGCGGCCAAAAGCGCTCCACCCCGTAAAACAGGGTGAAGAGCAGCAAGGCCAACCAGACGGTGATCAACGTCACCCCATGGCGGGAGTGCAAATCCGCCCATCGCCCCCACACCGGCGTCCCCAGGGCGCGAATGCCCAGGCCGGCGGCGAAGATCAGCCCGATCTCCTCGGCGTTGAGCCCCAACTCCTTGAGGTACAACGGCCAATAGGGAACCCACACCCCCAGCGAGGCGAAAAAAAAGCCGTAAAACGCCGCCAGGCTCCAATATTCCCGTCCCGGAAGGCCGCTCACGGCGACGATCTCCGGGCGAGGGGGGATGGGGAGCGAAGGGCGATGGAAACGGGCATGGGAAGCGGCGGCAAGTCCGGCGGCGGAACGGTCGGAGAGGAACAACGGGGAGGCCACCGCCCACGCCGCCTCCGTCGCCGGGGGGGGCGAATGAGGGGCGGGTGGCGGAGTGACGGTGGGAGGCGTTCCGTCAGAAGCGGAACAGCACCCATTGGGGGACGATCAGACGGGGCAGGGTTCCGGCGTAGCGGGCGTCGAAAATCCCCGAGCCGGTGGTGTCCACCAGATAGTAGGGAGGACCGACGGCGGGAACCACTTCGATCTGGAACACGCTGCCGTTGATCACGAACTCCCGCACCACGCCGCCGGAGCCATCCTCGTAGACCCGGATCACCGTCTCCGGGGCCTCGGCCTCGTCGGAGAGATGCTCGCGGAATTCGGAGACCAGCGGCCCCTTGCGCGGCTTGTCATGGCCCTCCGACTTGATCTCCGGCTTGGCGGCCTCGGCGGCCTCCGGGGCGGCGGGGGCCGGGGCCTTGGCGGCACCCTTGGCGTCGGAAGCGGCGGCGGATGGGGCGGACTCCGCCGCTGCCGCCAGGGCCGGGGCCAAGGTCAGGGCGAGGATCGGGATGAGCAATCGCTTCATGGAAGGTCTCCTGGTTGAAAGCCCCATTATGCATCCAATCGCCCCTCCCCGAAAGGGGCGGGTGCCCTACCCCTCGCCCCGCCCCCGACGCCCGCGCCGCAACGCCTGAACCATGACCCGTCGCGGCAAAAAACACAACACAACAGTGGATCTATGAATTTCATGAAGATCTGCTTAACATCTTCATTATGATATATAAAAAACGTTATCATAATTAAGTTGACATGGAATTAAAAATTATTAAAAATGCGTTCGGTAAATTTTTCCGGTCAATGGGTCCGGGCAATGGGTCCGGGCAATGGGTCAGGTTGGAGAACAGTTTTTTTTCGGCGGCTTATTCCTTAAGGAGCGAGTGATGGGCAATCAAATTGAACCGGCGAAAAGCGCCGAAGAAGTCCTGGCGGTCGAGAGCGAGAAGCTGAAACTTAAAAATGACGGCCCAGCCTGCGGGTTGGGTTTATCCGGCGGCGGCATCCGTTCGGCGGCCTTCAATCTGGGGCTGTTGCAGGCCCTGGGAGTGACCGGGTTGATGGAGAAATTCCATTACCTCTCCACCGTCTCCGGCGGAGGATACATCGGATCGGCCTACTCCTGGTTCAAAGCGTGCGATAACAATGAATCATTTCCCTTTGATGTCAATGATCCCATCAAAAGAAGACGTGTAGACTGGATTCGTAGTCGCGGCAACTATCTGACACCTACCGAGGGGCTCAACATCTGGGCCATTCTGGCGGCCATCCTGCGTGGAACAGTGATCAACATGGCAGTGGTGATTCCGATATTCTGGCTGTTTTTACTGGCGTTAGCCATCCCAAACGGAATTGTTTTCCATCAAGACCTTTTTGACGACTCCAATTTACGTAACATGATTTTGACAATGATTTCAATGGTCGCTGTTTATTATATCCTTTCAAAACACCCAAAATTCCGATGGGTAGGAAGTCTTAATATCTTAGCTGGATCGGTGTTCATGGCTATCAGCATAGCACTGGTACTTGCCAACAGTGACTACGAATATGCTGGATGGCTCGCTGCAATGAAGCCAGATTCATGCATGAAGATGATAGAGATTGACTGGACGAAAGCCGGGTATCCAATTCTCTCCCTTAGTATATTATATTCTGGATTGTCGCTCGCAGCGGTCTTGGCGGGGATATTATTCATCGGCTACGCCGTATTCTCGAAATGCAATGGTTTTTCGGCTCATCTACGAACAAAGATTCATAAAGGAAGCGGCAGATTGCTCTGGTTCTCCCTGGGGCTTGTGACCATTGGCGGCATCCCGTATTTTCATGAGGTTCTGACAACATGGTGGAGCGAAGCCCCTGCTGCGTTGTCGGCAACCACCCTGTTGGGGGCCATGACCACGCTGGCTGGCTGACCCGCGGCAAGGACAAAGAAGGGAGTGGATGGCGCTCAGCCGCCATTGCGGTTGGACTAACCCTCGCGGTCCTTTCACTGATGATGGCAGGCTATCACGCTGCCGAAAAAATCTGGAAAGGCGACATCATAGCATTACACTTAACGCTGTATTATTCCGTTATTGCGGCGGTCTTGAGCGTGTGGCTCGGATTCATGGCCGACATCAACCGCATCTCCATGCACCGCTATTATCACGACCGCCTGCGTGAAGCCTTCATGCCAAGTCGCATCGAAATGGGACCACCTTATGGAGATGATGAATGCTCATTGAGCCCAACAGATCCTAACCTATTTGAGCTGTCCGATTTGGCATGTGCTTACAAAAAAAACAATCTCGTCTGGGACGTACAAACACCCTATCACCTGATCAACACCACGCTCTCGGTCATGACCTCGTCCGATGCCAAGCACCGGGGACGAGGCGGGGAGAATTTCATCTTTTCGCCGTTGTATTGTGGTTCGAAAGCGACGGGATATCGCCAAACCAAGGACTATGCCGATGGCAAATTCACCCTGGCCACGGCCTTCACTATTTCCGGCGCCGCAGTGGATCCCAACACCGGCGCGACGCGCTTCGGCCCTCTGGCTCTGCTGATGACCTTGTTCAATGTGCGACTGGGCTATTGGGCCACCAATCCCAACCGCGACCGCAACAAGCAAAGCAGATCCTCGCTGAATTGGTTTTACCTCATCATGCGAGAGATGTTCCAAACCCGGATGCATGAGAATGCGAGTCACGTCCATCTGTCGGACGGGGGTCATTTTGAAAATCTGGCGGCCTACGAACTGATCCGCCGCAAGTGCAAACTAATCGTCATCGGCGACGCCGGGGCGGACCCGAAATGCACCTATGACACCCTGGGCCTCTTGGTGGAAAAAGTGCGGGTGGATTTCGGCGTCCGCATCACCATCGACACCTCGCCGATGAATCCCAGGGATAAAAAGGAAGACCGCCTGCAACGTTCCCAATCTCCTTACGTCGTGGGAACCATCCATTATCCCGGAGAGAAAGGGAAGATTCCGGGGGTGTTGGTTTACCTCAACACCGTGATGTTTGATGGATTACCCGAGGACATCAACACCTACAAGCGAATGAATCCGGAGTTTCCCGAACAGACCACGGCGGATCAATTTTTCGACGAAGTACAGTTCGACGCCTATCGGGAGTTGGGTTATCAGGCCGGATTGCGCATGATTTGGGATGCGTCCGAAGCATTGGAATTAAAGACGACAGCGGGCGACCCCCTGCCCCATCCCTGGCGTGAAGGCCTGAGCAACCCGCAACCTGTTCCATGGAAATCCCTTTCCTCGGAACAGCAGAAGGAATTGAAAGAGATGTTAAACGCTACTAAAAAGGTCCGGGGTGCCACCCCAGCCGGTTGATCCCCAGCGCGGCGATGCCAAACGGCCCCGGATTCCCTCCGGGGCCGTCTCTTTTTTTTGCGAGGGGGTGTGGTATGATCGTTCCCATGACCACTTCCCGGCTTTTCCTCCTCGATGGCAGCGGTTACATCTACCGCGCCTTTTACGCCACGCCGCCCCTCACTCGACGGGATGGTTTTCCGACCAACGCCGTCTTCGGCTTCATCAAGATGCTGCGGCGGTTGATCGAGGAACATCGTCCGGAGTTGCTGGCGGTGGTCTTCGACGCCCGGGGGCCGACCTTTCGCCATCACCTGGACGCCACCTACAAGGCCCAGCGCAAACCCATGCCCGATGAGTTGCGCTCTCAGGTTCCCTTCATCCAGGAGGCCACCTCGGCCCTGGGAGTTCCCCGCTTCGAGCTTGTCGGCTTCGAGGCCGACGACGTGCTGGGAACCCTGGCGGATCGGGCCGCCGCCGCCGGGTATGACGTGGTCATCGTCACCGGCGACAAGGATTTGATGCAACTGGTCAACGACCGCATCCGGCTGCTGGACGCCGCCAAGGGGGCGTGGACCGGCCCGGCGGAGGTGGTGGAGCGGTGGGGGGTTCCGGCGGATCAATTGATCCAGGTGATGGGGCTGTGCGGCGACGACAGCGACAACATCCCCGGCGTCCCCGGCATCGGACCGAAAACCGCCGCCCAGTTGATCCAGCAGTTCGGCGACGTGGAGACCCTGCTGGCCCAGGCCCACACCATTCCCCAGCCCAAGCGGCGGCAATCGCTGCTGGAGTTCGCCGAGCAGGCGCGGCTGTCGCTGCAACTGGTGACCATCGACCGCCAAGTCCCCATTCCCCCCTTCGCCCTGGAGGATCTCCAACGCCGCCCCCCCGAGGCGGAACGGCTGCTGGCCCTTTGTCGGGAGTTGGAATTCACCTCGCTGCTGCGGGAGTTCCAGCGCCTCCTGCCGCAAGAGTCCCCCGCCGCCGCCGCGCCCCCCGCCGCCGATCCCGCAGCCTTCTCCCTGACCCCGCCCTGGGAGGAGCCGCCCGTTGCGCCCCCCGCGCCTCTGGTCGGTGAACCGGGGGGGGGCGGCGACTATCGGGCCATCGTCGTCGAGGCGGATTTTGCCGCGCTGCTGCAACAACTGGCGGGGCTTTCCGGCTGGTCCGGCTTTTCCGTGGACACCGAAACCACCAGCGTCGACCCCACCCGGGCGGACCTGGTGGGGATCTCCCTGGCCTGGGAGCCGCGCAAGGCGGTCTACATCCCGGTGGGCCACACGGCGGAGGCGGCCCCCGGCGGCCAGTTGCCCCTGGCCTGGGTGCTGGAGGGGCTGCGACCCTTCCTGGAAGATCCCGCCATGGCCAAGACCGGGCAAAATCTCAAATACGAGGTGGCGGTGTTCGCCCGTCACGGGGTGGCCCTGGCGGGAATCCAACGGGATTCCATGATTCTCTCCCACCTGTTGCACGGTTCGACGCGACGGCACAATCTGGACGCCATCGCCCAGGATGAGTTGGGGCGGACCACCATCACCTACAAGGAGGTGACGGGGACGGGCAAGAGCCAGTTGCGCTTCGATCAAGTCCCTCTGGAGCGGGCGGTCCCCTACGCCTGCGAGGATGCCGAGGTGGCCTGGGAAGCCGCCGAGCGGCTGGAGGCGCGGCTGCGGGAGATTCCCGAACTCCACGCCCTCTACCAATCGGTGGAACTGCCCCTGTTGCCCATTCTGGCCGAGATGGAGGGCGTCGGGGCGTTGGTGGATCGGGAGACCCTGGCCGGGCTCTCCACCCTCTTCGCCGGGCGGCGCAAAATTTTGGAGGAGCGCATCCACGCCCTGGCGGGGGAGACGTTCAACGTCAACTCCACCCAGCAATTGGGGGACATTTTATTCAACAAGCTGGGCATCAAGAGCGGCAAGAAGACCAAGACCGGCTTTTCCACCGATGTGGAGGTGTTGACCCGACTGGCCGAGGAGGGGCATGAAATTCCCGCCCAGGTGTTGGAATATCGCACCCTGACCAAGTTGCAATCCACCTACACCGACGCCTTGATGGCGTTGATCCATCCCGAGAGCGGGCGGATTCACACCAGTTTCAATCAGGCGGTGACGTTGACCGGGCGTCTTTCATCCTCCGATCCCAACCTGCAAAACATTCCGGTGCGCAGCGAGGAGGGGCGGGCGATTCGCCGGGCCTTCGTAGCCCCGCCAGGGTGGGTGTTGTTGTCGGCGGACTACAGTCAGATCGAGTTGCGCCTGTTGGCCCATCTGGGAGAGGTGGAGCGGTTGCGTTGGGCCTTTTCCCAGGATTTGGACGTTCACGCGGCGACGGCGGGGGAGCTGTTCGGCGTCGATCCCCGGAGCGTCACTTCCGAGCAGCGGCGCATGGCCAAGACCATCAACTTCGGCCTGATCTACGGCATGAGCCCCTTCGGTCTGGCCCGTCGCCTGGGCATTCCCCAGTACGAGGCCAAAAAGTACATGGAGGCCTATTTCACCCGGTACGAGGGGGTTCAGGAGTACATGATGAAGGCGGTGGCCGACGCCCGAATGCGAGGGTACGCCCGGACCCTCGCGGGGCGTCGGTGTTATCTGCCGGAGATCGAAAGTTCCAATCGGGCCTTGCGGGAGAATGCCGAGCGGGCGGCGATCAACGCCCCCTTGCAGGGGTCGGCGGCGGATTTGATCAAGAGGGCGATGATTCGTCTGGCCGCCGATTTGCGCCACGGCGGGTTTCGCTCCCGGATGATTCTGCAGGTTCACGACGAGTTGGTGTTGGAGGTGTTGGAAGCCGAGTTGGAGGAGGTCCGGTCGGTGGTCCGACGGGCGATGGAGGGGGTGATGGCCCTTTCGGTTCCCTTGCGGGTGGATGTGGGGGTGGCGGGCAATTGGGCCGAGGCGCACTAGCAGTCTGTCGGATTATCCATATCAATATGTTTCAACATATTGATATGGCAATGAATATATTTAGATCATACATCAATAAATTAAAATTTATTGATGTATGATCAATGAGTTGCATGATGGGTGGCGTCTGAATCCGACAGGCTGCTAGGCGCGTCCCGCAAAGGATTCCGCTCGGAGGGGGGAAAAATCCTGCTGCAATGCAGCAAGACTCTTGGATTCGGGATCATTCGCCGCCATACTTCAGAGGATTCGATCCCTCTCCTCACTCGTCTCCGACCCTTTGCCATGGCCAACCCCCTCGATCCCCAATGGACCACCCGCCACGCCCAGATGATCGCCACGCCGGAAGCGGCGATGCAGCGGATCAAGCCGGGGCAGCGGGTCTTCGTGGCCACCGGCGCCGCCGCGCCCCGGGTGTTGCTCAAGGCGCTGCGGGAGGAGCGCCGCCGCCTGGCCGACGTGGAGATCGTCCATCTCCTCACCTTGGGGGCCGCGCCTTACGCCAGCAAGGAGTTGCAGGAAATTTTCTCGGTCAACACCTTTTTTGTCGCCGACAACGTGCGGGAGTCGGTGCAATCCGGGCTGGGGGACTACACCCCGATCATGCTCTCGGACATTCCCCGCCTTTTCGAGAGCGGTCGCTTTCCCCTGGATGTCGCCCTGATTCAAGTCTCTCCACCCGACGCCAACGGCATGGTCAGCCTCGGGGTGTCGGTGGACGTGGTTCGTTCCGCCGCGGAAAACGCCGGAGTGGTGATTGCGCAAGTCAACGCCCACATGCCCCGCACCCACGGCGACAGCCTGATTCCCGTCTGGGATCTGGACCTGCTGGTTCCCGCCGACGATCCCTTGCCCGAGGCCATCCTCCCCCCCCCCGACGCCGCCCTGAAGCAGATCGGCCCACTGCTGGCCGCCCTGATTCCCGACGGGGCCACCCTGCAAGTGGGGGTGGGACGCGCCCCCCAATCCCTGCTCCCCTTTTTGAAGGAGAAGAAGGATTTGGGGCTTCACACCGAGTTGATCACCGATTCGGTGCTGGAATTGTTGGCCTCCGGGGCCCTCACCGGCCAGCACAAAACCCTGGATCGCGGGCGCATCGTGGCCAGCTTTTGCCTGGGCAGCCGCAAATTTTACCAGGCCCTCCATGACGATCCCAGGTTCGAGTTGCGGCGCACCGAATATGTCAACGATCCGACCATCATCGCCCGCCACCATCGCATGATCGCCGTCAACACCGCCTTGCAGATCGATCTCACCGGGCAGGTGTGCGTCGACTCCCTGGGGGCCAAATTTTATTCCGGCCTGGGCGGCGTGGTCAATTTCAGTCAGGGGGCGCACCTGGCTCCAGAGGGGAAATCCATCATCGCCCTGCCCGCCACCGCCCGGGGGGGCAAGGTCTCCCGCATCGTCGATCTGCTCACCCCGGGGGCCGGCGTCGCCCTCACCCGGGGATGCGTGGAATATGTCGTCACCGAATTCGGCGTCGCCTATCTCTTCGGCAAGACCATTCAAGAGCGGGCCATGGCCTTGATCAGCATCGCCCACCCGGATTTTCGCCCCCGGCTGCTCAAGCGGGCGATTCGTCTGGGATTTCTCAAGCCGGAACTTTCCGAGGTCGATGGGCGGACGCTGGTGGGGCCCCAGGAGTTGCGCACCTCGTTGCTTCTGGACGACGGAACCCTGCTCACCTTCCGCCCCTCCCATCCCAACGATCGCAAGGCGATCAAGGAGACCCTTTACTCCCTCTCCGAGGCCAGCGTTTACAAGCGGTTTCTCTCCACCCTGCGCCGGTTTCCCTTTCAGCGGATCAAAAATTTCGTCTACATCGACCACCGTCGCGACGTGGTAATGGTGGGAATCATTCCCGAGGCCTACGGCGAGAAAATCGTCGCCATCGGCGGGTATTACCTGAATCCCTCCTCCAACCGCGCCGAGGTGGCCTTTTTGGTGCGGGATGATTGGCAGGGCCGGGGCATTGGAACCTTTCTCATGCGTCGCCTGGTCGCCGTGGCCAAGCGCAACGGTCTGGGCGGCTTGACCGCCGAAACCCTGATGGACAATCGAGCCATGCAGGCGGTGCTGGAAAAGTGCGGCTTGAAGGTCTCCACCCGGGTGGAAGGCGACGTGATGCACTTCGAGATGGACTTTTGAGGAGTCCCCGCAAGAAGTCAAAAACCTGCGATGGAAGGAAACTTGGCAACAATCCCGACAAGTCCTTCATCGTTGGCTTCAGATCCTCGTTCATTGCGCGACATGGCCGCAACCCAAGGGTCGAGTTCCGTGAAAATCTGGTCGCCTGCGGTAACAGGAGGCGCGCTGCGCGACGAATGTGCAGGATTGCACATTCGGACTCACGAAGTGAGCCCGCAGGGTGAGGGCCAGGGATGGCCCGAATCAGCTTTCCCCCAATATCCCCCTTCACCTTTTTCTGCTTTATATAGTAATTACAAATCAGTTCCGCACATTGCCAGCTAAAGAATTGACGCTCGTCATTCCCGCGAAAGCGGGAATCCAGGAAAGCCGATCGGTGAATGGC
>JADGAP010000083.1 GCA_015231965.1 Magnetococcales bacterium
CGATGGTGTGTTTGAAAAAATGGGTTGCATCCCCTGACGCCGCTTGAGGTCATGCACCATTTTTAATTGGAACATCTATATGAGTATAACATTTTGATTTACAATGGCAACCCGGCTTTCAGCAAGTGAAAATAGCGTTCCAGCATGACCCGCATGTCATCGGTGCAGCGCCAGGGCTCCTCCACCAGGGCGGCGCGGAGCAGGGCCGGATCCTCCTCCCGCTGATCGATGACCTCGCCGTCGGCGAAGCGGAAGGGGGCGGCGCACACCCCGGCATAGACCGCGATGTGCCCGCGCTTGAGCCACACCCGCCCCTCCCGATCCCGCCGCAACGAGGCCTGCCAGGGGTCCACGTCGATCAACCGGACCAGGGCGGTTTGGGTGAGGTCCAGGGTTCCGCTGTGCAGCCATTCGCGATAGTGCAGCGCGTCCTGGGCGATGATCAGGGATTCCAGCCCGATCTCCTCGGCGGTTTCCCGGCGCAGGTTGTCATCGAACACCTCCCGGGTGAGGGCGACGGCCCCCGGCGGGGCGGTGACGTGCCCCCCCACGGTTTTGTCCCAGAGAAAGGGATTTTCCGGCTTGTCCCCCCGCCGCGTTAGCCGCAGCAACCCGCCGGGGGTGAGCAGCATCAGGTGGACCGCCGCCACCGCGTAGGGAACCTCTCCATGCAATTCGGCGTGGGCGCGGATCTCCCGCAGCAGCTCTCCCCGCTCCCCGATGCGCACCAGACGACCGAACCGATCGGTGGCAAACAGACGTTCCGGCGACTCTTCCATGGTCGGACTTTCGAGGACGCGACGGGATGACCGTCCAGCGGTGAGAAGGGATGGATTCCACGCCCCTCCGCGAGTCCGCGACCATACGGGGCCGCGTCGGTGGGAACGCTCCTCAATAATTCCAGGCCGGGGCCGCCGGTTGCAGCAAGGTCAACTGCTCCCGCAGAGCGGCCACATGCCGCTCCCAGGTCAGGGGCTCGGTGAACCAGGGAAAGGCCCGGGGAAAGGCGGGATCGTCCCACCGGCGGGCGATCCACCCCATGTATCGCACCATGCGCAGGGAACGCAACATCTCCACTTGCTTCAACTCCCGGGAATCGAAGCTGCGAAACCGGCTGTAGCCCTCCAGAAGAAAGCCCCACTGCCGCGCCCGCTCCCCCTCGTCGCCAGCGGGGAGCAGCCAGAGATCCTGCACCGCCGGACCCATGGCGCAGTCGTCCAGATCGACGATGCGAAACGCCGAACCGTCCCATAGCAGATTGCCCGCGTGGAAATCCCCATGCAGCCGGATGAAATCCCGCCGCCCATCCGGAACCTCCGTTGGGGTCGCGGGGCGCGAAGCCGCCGAGGCCGGGGCGGGCGCGGGATCGTCCCAGGCCTCGTCCCAGTCGTCGTCATCGGCCTGGGGCAGATCCCCTCCCCGGGCGTGGTTCGCCGCCTCGCTTTCGATGACCGCCATGGCCTGGATCAAATCCGCCGCAACCGCCTGATACGATTCCCGCTGTCCGGCGGGGATCCAGGGGCCGACGAGGAGGGTTTCCCGGGCGGCCTTGGCCTCCGCCACCGTCAGGGTGGGGCGATGGACAAAGGGGCGCACCTCCCCCAGATCGTGAATCCGGCCCAGAATTCCCCCCAGTTGGCGCAACTGCTCGCCGTTTTCCACGTCCGGCGGACGCCCCCCCACCCGGGGATAGAGGGTGTAGCGGTAGGGCCCGTGATGCAACAGGGTCTCCCCTTCGTCATCGGCGAGGGGGGCGACCACGGGAATTTCCAGCTCCTCCAGGGCCCGGCTGAAGGCGTGTTCCTCGCGAATGGCGGCGTCGCTCCAACGGGCCGGCCGATAAAATTTGACCACCACCGGCGGCTCGTCCTCCAACCCCACCTGATAGACGCGATTTTCAAAGCTGTTGAGGGCGAACAGCCGTCCGTCGCAGCGGCGGCCCGTCGCCTCCACCGCTTGCAATATGGCCTCCGGCCCCAACTGGCGGTAGGGGGTCAGCTCGTCCATGGACGAATCGGCGTCCGTGGGGTCCGTTATTTGATCCAGGGTGGGAATGGAAACCTCCCGCGCTTGTCCAATCGTCAAGGTCCTATTCATCCGGGCGAGGGATGCGATCCCTTCGACCGATCCGCCGCCGCCCTTTCATTCAGGAGACTGTTTATGTCCCAGCAAGAGGCCGAACTGCGTCGCGATATCTTCAACCGCACCATCGTCCGCTATCTCGAAGTGGAAGAAGAGACCATCGCCAGCACTGACGAACTCCTGGCCACCGCCACCAGCCCCATGGTGCAACAGTTGATGCTGCTCATCAAACGCGACTCGGAAAAACACCGGGAAATTTTGCACACCATCCAGAACCTGGCCTCCGGCGTCGTCTCCATGACCCCCGAGGAGATGGGAGAAATCAACGTCCTGCTCACCCATCACAAGCAAATCGAGGCCGAATCGGTGGTCCTGGCCCGCTCCGCCCTGGAAAACACCCAGCACGTGGTCATCCGCCATCTCCTGGAGTATATGCTGGAAGACGAGCGCAAGCACGTCACCATGACCGAACAGATGGAAGACTACAAGCGGAAAATCTACTGATCCCGGACCTCCCCCCGGCTGAAAAATCGAGCCCCCCTCCAGGCCGGAGGGGGGCTCGATTGCTTTTTTTGGCCCCCTGAAAAAAAGTCTGACGAACATCCGAGCGACATGCCGATATCCGCGCTCTCTACGGCGAACCGCGCGCCGTGGGCGTCAGCTTGCAAGTGGTCTTTCCATGACCATGCGGCGAGGCGGGGGTTGACCGGAGATTACCCGCCCTTGTCGCCCCACACGTCCGGGGCGGCCCCATCCAGCAGATTGTGGCAACCGCTGCACTTTCCCTGAACCTCCTCCAGGGCCTTCAGCACCGGTTCGGCGCTTTTGCCGCCGCCTTCCAGGTGATGGATGGAGGCTTGATAGAGATCCTTCATCGATTTCTGGCATTGGTCGGCCATTTTGTCAAAGGCGTCGGGGGCGAAGAGCGGGCCGTCGCCCGTTTTTCGCTGCAACTTGGCGGCCTCGGCGGCGTGCCAGTCCATGGGTCCGAGCAGACCGAAGGTGTTGTGCAGGGCCGTGGCGTGGCGGGCCAGGTTGCGGCTGTATTTGAACTCCTGGGTCGCAAGCTGGCGGATGGCGTCGGCATGGAGCCGCAACAGGGTGATGACCGATTGAATGTAATGCTCCTTGTGTCCCGCCGACTGGGGCGACTGGGCCGACGGGGAGGGGGATTCCGCCCATCCCGGAGCGAGGGGGACGAGCAGCAGCGCCAACCCAGCGCCCAGGGCCGCACTGCGGATGCGCCGCGCCGGGGGCGAAGGCCGCCGGGGGGGAAGGGCGGGGGGAAGGCGGTTCATCCGTTCCGATGGGGGCAGGGGGGACATGACGACCTCGACGGGCTTGGGGTGGAAATCCAGGCTCAGGGCTGGCCCTCTGAAGTGGGCGCGGGCTCTTTCTGCTCCTCGTGGGCGACGCCGGCGTGGCAATCCACGCAGGTCATTTTCCCGTCCTTCATCATCCGTTCGTGTTTGTTGGCGGCGGAGCGCCCCTGGTCGGCGAACTGCATCGCCTCGTAGGCGTGACACTGGCGGCACTCCTTGGAGTCCCGCTGGCGCATGGTTTCCAGAACGTTTTGCGCCAGGCGGTAGCGCGCCTTGGCAAAGGACGCCCCATCGGGATAGGTTCCGATGAGGTGATGATAAAGATGGCGTCCCCCGACCAACGCCTTGTCCATCAGCTTGTCCACGTAATCCTCCACCCCCTTGCCGTGGGGAACGTGGCATTGGGAGCAGACGACCCGCACCCCGGAGGGATTTTTGTAGTGGACGCTTTCTTGATATTCCTTGTACACGTCCTCCATCTCATGGCAGGAGATGCACATCTCCAGGCTGTTGGTAAAGCCGTCCATGAGTAAAAAATGAAATCCCGCGAACCCGACGACTCCCGTCGTCAGGCCGCCGACGAAGAGCAGCCAGAGCCGGAAGCTTCCCAATCGGCGCGTTTCGTGGTGGGGTAATGGGACCGTCTCCATCCGTGATCTCCTCCAACCCGGAACGCCGACTCATGAGAAAAGAAATCCGCTCCCTCCCCATGGAGGATTTCCCCGGGGCGCTCCTTCCGACCTTGATTCCTCCAGGCGGCGCGTTCACGCCCGGCTGTTTTCTCCATGGTTTCGCGCAACGGTGACGCGACGGTATTGCATACAATATTCGTCCTAGTTAAAGGGGGCCTCTGGGACTCATCATCCATTTTTCCCGATCAATTTTGCAAGCGGATTTTTCTCCCCGGCCCCCCCGCAATGGCGCGTCGATGTGGGGGGAAGATCAGGCGTTTTCGATGGACTCCAGGGCTTCCCAGCGGTCGTAGGCCTCCCGCAGTTGGGTTTCCAGGGCGGCCAGACGGAGGTTGGCGGCGCGGGCCTCCGCCCCCTCGGCCCGGCGGTAGAATTCGGGGTCGGCCAAGGCGGTTTGCCACTGCCGCTGCTGCTCCTCCAGGGCGGTGATGCGGTCGGGAAGGGCGGCCAGCTCCTGTTTTTCCTTGAACGTCAGGCGCACGGGACGGGCCATCCGCTCCCGGGGCTTGGGCGGCAGTTTGGCGGCTTCGGAGGCGGGGGTGGGGTCGGGAGCGGGGGGGCGCTGGATCAGCCAATCATCATAGCCCCCCGCGTATTCGCCGATTTTGCCCTCCCCCTCGAAGACCAGGAGGCTGGTGGCCACGTTGTTGAGAAAGGCCCGGTCGTGGCTGACCACGAAGACGGTTCCGGCGTAATCCACCAAGAGCGACTCCAGCAACTCCAGGGTTTCGGCGTCCAGATCGTTGGTGGGTTCGTCCAGCACCAGCAGGTTGGAGGGCATGGCGAAGAGCCGGGCCAGGGCCAGCCGGTTGCGCTCCCCTCCCGACAGGGCCTTGATCGGTCCGTTGCCCTGCTGCGGCGAGAAGAGAAAATCCCGCAAATAGCTGATGACGTGAAGGTTGCGTTCCCCGATTTGCAGCCGTTCCCGACCATTGGCCACCGCGTCGATGACCTTCATCTCGGGGTCGAGCATGCGGCGCAACTGGTCGAAGTGGGCCACGTTCAGGCGGGTTCCGATGTGGACGCTCCCCGATTGGGGGGTCAGGTCGCCCAGCAGCAGACGCAGCAGAGTGGTTTTGCCGCAGCCGTTGGGCCCCACCACCCCCACCTTGTCCCCCCGCAGGATGATGGTGGAGAGTTGATGAATCAGGGGCCGCGCCGGGTCGAAGGCGTGGCTCACCCCCTTCATCTCCACCACCAGACGCCCGGAACGTTCCGCCTCCTGAATTTCCATGCGGACCTTGCCCATCCGTTCCCGCCGTTGGGAGCGCTCCCGCCGCATCGCTTCCAGAGCCCGCACCCGCCCTTCGTCCCGGGTGCGCCGGGCTTTGATGCCGGTGCGGATCCAAACCTCCTCTTCCGCCAATTTTTTATCGAACTCCGACTGCTGGGTCGCCTCCGACTCCAGCATCGCCTGCTTGCGTTCCAGATAAGTGGCGTAATTTCCTGGCCAACTGGTGAGCCTGCCCCGGTCCAGGTCGAGGATGCGGGTGGCCACCTTTTGCAAAAAATAACGATCGTGGGTGACGAAGATCACCCCTCCGGCGAACCCCAGCAAAAACTCCTCCAGCCAGCGGATGGCGGAGAGGTCCAGATGGTTGGTGGGTTCGTCCAGCAACAGCAGATGGGCCTCCGCCGCCAGGGCCCGGGCCAGCAGCGCCCGCCGCCGTCCTCCCCCCGAAAGATCGGCGAATCGGGCCTCTGGATCGACCTCCACCCGTTCGCAGTGGGCGATCACCCGCCGCCCCAAATCCCAGCCCCCCTCTTGTTCCATGAGGTGCTGCAACCGATCCAGCTCGTCCAGCATGGCCGGGGTCTGCTCGTGGGCCAGGCGGCGGGTCAACGCTTGATGGCGATGCCAGGTCTCCAGCGCCTGACCCGCCCCCCCCGCCACCACGTCGAACACCTCGCCGGGCAGCTCTGGAACCTCCTGGGGCAGGGTGGCCAGCTTGACCCCCCGGGAACGAACCACCGTCCCCTCGTCCGGGCGCAACTCGCCGGCCAGCACCCGCAGCAGGGTGGACTTGCCCATGCCGTTGCGCCCCACCAGACCAATCCGCTCGCCGGGCTCCACCTGAAGCTGCACCCCGTCCAACAGCACCGGGCCGCCCAGCGTGACCTTCACCCCATCCATCGCCATCAAGGACAACGCATTCTCCCGGAGTTTCTTGCAAGAGGGACGATGAATCGAAGAGTTCGCTCGCGGCCCTGGCCAGCCATCCAACCCGGAACGGGCGAACAACCCGCCGGGGAAGGGAATCCATCTCCCGTCCGCATGGGCCGAGGGACATTCTGGCAGCCTGTCGGATTCAGACGCCTTCCATCATGCAACCCATTGATTATTATTCAATAAATTTTATTTTATTAAGGAATAACCGCAACATATTCATGGCCGTATCAATAGGTTGCAACCTATTGATACGGATAATCCGACAGACTGCTGGAAGACACGAAGCAAAAAACGCCTCGGCTTCACTTGAAAGCGCGCCAAAAGCAACTGCAAAATCAAAAGCGGAAGTCAAAACCGTAGGACTCTGTCCCCCGCCTTCGCGGGGGCAGGCTCTACAGCCCGCCAGGGCAATGATCGCCCTGACCCGCAGTCGCAAAAGCAGGCATGGAAGGAGGACTCTCGCGCCCGAAACAGGGGACGCCGAATCGAGACTGGCTACGCCCCCCCTCCCGTTCCATTCGTCGGCTCATCCAACAGAAAAAGACGCCGCGTCGCATCGACGTAACGCCCCCCCTCCGGCTCGCTCGCCAACTCCTTCAAGCGGCTCACCGGGGGATGCATCAACTTGTTGACCAACAGCCGGGCCAACTCCTCCACCCGCCTGCGCTCGGACTCCTCCAAACCGGGCCACCCCGCCAGAATGCGGGCGGTCTCCTGATCCCGCACCTCCTCGGCCCAACGACGCAACGAGGCGATGGTCGGCCCCGCCTCCAACGACTTGACCCAGTTGAGAAAAAGCGGAGCCTCCCGGGAGACGATCCCCTCGGCCTGGGTCGCCGCCTGATCCCGCTCCCGGCGGTTGTGTTCCACGATCTGGGTGAGGTCGTCGATGTCGTAGAGAAAGGCGCTGTCCACCTGCGCCACCTGAGGATCGATATCCCGGGGCACGGCGATGTCGATGAAAAACATGGGCCGCTGCCGCCGCCGCTTGAGCGCCGCCCGAACCATGGCGGCGTCGATCATGTAGGAGGTGGAGCCGGTGGACGAAATGACGATGTCCGCCCGGTCCAGATTCTCCCCCAGGGTCTCCAGGGGAAAGGCGTGGCCATCGAACTGACCGGCCAAATCCTGAGCCCGGGAAAAGGTGCGGTTGGTGGCCAGGATCGACTGGATCCCCGCCCCCACCATGTGGCGGGCCGCCAACTCGCACATCTCCCCCGCCCCCACCAGCAGACAGACCTGCCCCTCCAACTTGCCGAAAATTTTGCGGGCCAACTCCACCGCCGCATAGGCCACCGACACCGGATTTTCCGCGATGGCGGTCTCGGTGCGGACCCGCTTGGCCACCTCGAAGGCGCGATGAAAATAGCGGGTGAGGATCAAACCGGTGGAACGAGCGGCGGAGGCCAGTTGAAAGGCCTCCTTCATCTGCCCCAAAATCTGCGGCTCCCCCACCACCAGAGAGTCCAGACTGGAAGCCACCCGGAAACCATGGCGCACCGCCTCCAGATCCAACCGCTGGTAAAGGTGGGGCGCCAATTGGTGATAGTTGACCTCCCGACTGGAGGCCATCCACTGAATGGCCGTGGAGACGGCGTCCTCCGGCTCGGGAGAAGCCAAATAAAGCTCCACCCGGTTGCAGGTGGACAAAATGGCCGCCTCCCGCACCGGAACAAGCCCCGTCAAACGGGACAACGCCTCCGGAATGACGGCCGCAGGAAAGGAGAGACGCTCCCGCAGCGCCACCGGGGCGCTCTTGTGATTCAATCCCACGACGGCCAGTTTCATCCGTGATCCGGAACGGGAAAGAGGGGCCGAAAACCCCGAACCCAGGGAGACTCCAGGGGAAACCACTCCCCGAGAGGGCGCGGCGAGAGCGAAACGGCGTCGCCCGCCCGCCCCTCTCCCCCCACCTCTCCTTTCCATGATAGACCGGTTGCGCGTCATGGAAAAGCCGACTCCCGCGCCCATCCGACGGAAAAGAGCCCTCCCACTCCCCATGGATCAAAAACCGGACTTGATTTCCCCCCCGGTGGGCGATAAAATGCGCGACTTGGTCAGGCCGACCACACCGCAACACGCGGTCGGCAGGGCCGCAACCCCGGCGGGGTGTGGCGCAGTCAGGTAGCGCACTTGCTTTGGGAGCAAGATGTCGGGGGTTCGAATCCCTCCACCCCGACCACTCCTTTTCGGGCGCGACGGATGGCGGGAACCGGCGCCGTCTGGAGCGAATCTGGCCAAAGGCGCGTCTCACGTCGCATGCGCCCGTAGCTCAACGGACAGAGCATCGGCCTTCTAAGCCGGTGGTTGCAGGTTCGAGTCCTGCCGGGCGCACCATTCGTCCCACGGGTTCTCTTTCAGCAGGAGACCCCAAGTGCGACGCAAGGCTCCGGCGTGATCGGCATAACGCAAGACCCGCAAGGCCCGTAGGTTTTGATGGCGGACGTAGCTCAGTCGGTAGAGCCCCGGATTGTGGATCCGGTTGTCGGGGGTTCGAGTCCCCTCGTTCGCCCCAGAATTTTCCCGCAAGCCCGGTCTCAAGAACCGGGCTTGCGTTTTCGTCCGCCGGAGCGCCCCTCTCATGCCGTTCCGGTCGGCGCGACGCGAGAGTGGCGGAACTGGTAGACGCACTGGACTTAGGATCCAGCGCCGAAAGGCGTGGGGGTTCAACTCCCCCCTTTCGCACCACCTCCCAAGTGGACGATCCGCGGCGGTCCCCGCCCGAAACGTCGATCATTAAGCCGTTCCGCATGGTTCCGGAGGATTCCGGGCCGATTTTCCCCTCGCGCCCCGCCCGCCGTCTCCCCATCACCCCGCCCGCGCATTCCCCAACGAGGGATCGTCGGCCCAACTCACAGGCGCCGTCCATGGAAGTCAGCATTCAAGAGCAGGGCTCCTTCGACCGCATTCTCACCGTGCGCATCCCCTCCCAGCGGGTCGATCAACTCCTGGATGGCAAGGTCAAGGAGTTGGCCGCCGCCGCCCATATCCCAGGCTTCCGCCGGGGCAAGGCCCCCCTCTCCATGGTGGCTTCCCGTTTCGGCTCCGAACTGGCTCGGGAAACCGCCGAGGAGTTGATCGAGGCCACCCTGCCCGACGCCATCGTGCAAAACAATCTCCGCCCGGTGGCCCGTCCGGCGGTGCAGATCGGACCCGTGCTGCGAGGGCAGGACTTCACCTACTCCGCCGCCCTGCAAATTTTCCCCGACTTCCTCCCCACCGGCTGCAAGGGCATCCCCCTTCTCCGTCTGGTTCCCCAGCACCAGGAGTCCGAGGTGGAGGAGGTGCTGCAAAACATTCGCGAAGAACACGCCACCTACGAATCCACCCCCGGTCACGCCGCCCAGACCGGCGACCGCATCGTCGCCGACATCGACTTTTTCGTCGACGGCGAACCCCGCCCCGAGGGGAACATTCACAACTACACGGTGGAACTCAAGTCCGGCGTGATCAACCCGGAGATCGAATCCCAACTCCTGGGCTGCGTCTCCGGCGAGGCGCGGACCATCACCACCACCCTGCCGGCCGACTTCCACGACCTCAACCTCTCCGGCAAGACCGCCGAATACCGCTGCCGCGTCACCGACGTGCAACAGCGCCTCCTGGCCGAACTCGACGACGCCCTGGCGGTGAAGATGGGCATCCAGGAAGGGGGGCTGGAAAAGCTCAAGGAGATCATCCGCGAGCGCACCCGGGAGCAGGGCGACAATCTGGCCAAGGACAATTTCAAGCAGCAAATCCTCCTCTCCCTGGCCAACGCCAACCCCATCGAGGTGCCCAGCCAAATGGTGGAGCTCGACCTCGCCGGTCTGGTGGATCGGGAAAAGCAGGAGCGCAAGCGCCAGGGGCGGGAGAAAGAGCCCCTGGATGAAGCCCAACTGCGCCGCACCCTCACCCCCCTGGCGGTGGAACGCACCCGGTTGGGCCTGATCATCGGCGCCCTCTCCCGTCAGGAAGGGATCGCCCCCACGGAAGAGGCGGTGGAAGAGCGCCTGAACGCCCTCACCGCCCCCTACGGCGACCAGGGCGAGGGGATCAAAACCTGGCTGCGTCAACAGCCGGAACGGATGGAGGAGATCCGGGGCGAGGTGTTGGAACAGGCCGTGCTGCAATGGGTCGAGGCCAACGGCTCCGTCACCGAGGAGTCCATCGCCTTCGACAAACTGTACGAGCGGGCGATGGCCATCCAACAATCCCTGCGCCTGCCTGCGGCCCCTGCGGCCCCTGCGATCGCTGCGGCGGAATAATTTCAGGGGGCGAAGCGGAGCGGGAAGGGTTCGCCTTGCTCCCCCATGCGGCTCGGCCCGGAGAAACTTGCGTCTCTCCGGGCCTTCTTGCATCATGGGGGATGTTGAATCGTTTCGCGGCGTTCAGGAGAGCCCTTTTCACCGAACGCCCTCACCATCCTCCAGCCCATCGGACGGTCTCATGAATCTGGTCCCCATCGTCATCGAAACCACCAACCGGGGAGAGCGGGCGTATGACATCTACTCCCGGCTGCTCAAGGAACGAATCATTTTTCTGGTGGGGCCGGTGAACGACGCCGTGGCCAATCTGGTCATCGCGCAAATGCTGTTCCTGGAATCGGAAAATCCCGAGAAGGATATCCACTTCTACATCAACAGCCCCGGCGGTCTCGTCACCGCCGGACTGGCGATTTACGACACCATGCAGTTCATCCGCCCGGATGTCTCCACCCTCTGCCTGGGCCAGGCGGCCAGCATGGCGGCGGTGCTGCTTTCCGCTGGAACCAAGGGCAAACGGCTGGTGCTGCCCAACTCCCGCATGATGATCCACCAACCCTTGGGCGGATTTCAGGGCCAGGCCACCGAAATCGAGATCCACGCCCGGGAAATGTTGCGCGTTCGCCAACGTTTGAATGAAATTTTAGCCCTTCACACCGGTCAAACCATTGAGCGCATCGGTTTGGACACCGAACGGGACAACTTCATGACCAGCGACGAGGCCTGCGCCTACGGTCTGGCCGACCGGGTGATCGATCGTCGCGACCTGCCGACCCCCACGGACGGCGAATCCGACGAGGTGAAGTGATTCCCAAATTCCCGGCGAATCCCCCGCCCCCCTCGGGCCGGGACGATTCGCCCCACACCGGGGATGGATGATGAGCAGCAGAAATTCCGACACCACGAGCGTCTTGTACTGCTCCTTCTGCGGCAAAAGCCAGCACGAAGCCCGAAAACTGATCGCCGGACCCTCGGTCTTCATCTGCGACGAGTGCGTTCACCTCTGCACCGAGATCATCCGCGAGGACAAGCCACCCGCCACGGCCTCCGCTCCGGTCAAGCGCCGCTTCGGCCTGCCCGCCCCGGCGGAGATCAAAAAAATCCTCGATGAATACATCATCGGTCAGGATCGGGCCAAGAAGGTGCTGTCGGTGGCGGTTTACAACCACTACAAGCGGTTGGAAACCCTCGGAGGAACCGGCCCCAACGACGTCGAAATCGCCAAGAGCAACATTCTGGTCATCGGCCCCACCGGCTCGGGCAAAACCCTGCTGGCCCAAACCCTGGCCCGCATCCTCGACGTCCCCTTCACCATCGCCGACGCCACCACCCTCACCGAGGCCGGCTATGTGGGCGAGGATGTGGAAAACATCATCCTGCGGCTGCTCCAATCCGCCGACAACAACGTCGACCGGGCGCAACGGGGCATCGTCTTCATCGACGAAATCGACAAAATTTCCCGCAAGTCGGAAAACCCCTCCATCACCCGGGATGTCTCCGGCGAAGGGGTGCAGCAGGCCCTGCTCAAAATTTTGGAAGGCACCCTGGCCAACGTCCCCCCTCAGGGCGGACGCAAACATCCCCAGCAAGAGTATCTGCCGGTGGACACCACCAACATTTTGTTCATCTGCGGCGGGGCCTTCCACGGGCTGGAAAAAATTATCGAGCGCCGCTCCACCAAGCATCACGGCATCGGATTCGGGGCCTCGGTGCGGGAAAACGCCCCCGAGCAACGGGTCAACGAACTGCTGGCCGAGCTCCAGCCGGAGGATCTGCTGCAATACGGCCTGATCCCCGAATTCGTCGGTCGCCTGCCCGTGGTGGCCACCCTGGACGACCTGGACGAACACGCCCTGGTGCGCATCCTCACCGAACCCAAGAACGCCCTGGTCAAGCAGTACCAAAAATTGATGGAGATGGAGTCGGTGCGCCTCTCCTTCACCGACGAGGCGTTGCGCTCCGCCGCCAAAAAGGCGATCAAGCTCAAAACCGGCGCCCGGGGTCTGCGCTCGATTTTGGAAACCTCCCTCCTCGACCTGATGTTCAACCTCCCCTCCCTCAACGGGGTGTCGGAAGTGGTGATCAATCGAGAGACCATCGACAACCAGGCCGAACCGCTGCTGATTTACGCCGACCCGCCCCGAGAAGCCAAAGCCAAGGCGTGACGTGACCCTTGCCACGGCCCAGGGTGACCCGAGTTTCGATCCCCCCGCCGCCGCCGCCCCGCCCCTCGCCCTCGTCGGGTGGGTCGGGTGGGGCGCGGTGGGGCGCGATGGCGCGTCGGGGTTGCCAAAAACATCTCATCGCGTCGGTGGATGACCGGCATTCATTGGTTTTTTCCCCTCGTTTTTTCTCCAATGCCTGGATAATTGGCGTAGAATTGTGGATTCAGGCCCCGTCCGCCCCCTTTCGGCGTTCTGTTCCGATGTTGGCGGCCCCGAGCAATGTCCATCCTTTCGTGAACCGCCCGGCAACGGGCGTGGAGACCCGACCATGAGCACCCTACCCGAACTTCCCGGCGGCATTCTGCGCATTCCCGTTTTGCCGCTGCGGGACATCGTGGTCTTTCCCCACATGATCGTCCCTCTTTTCGTGGGCCGCGAACGCTCCATCCGGGCCTTGGAATCGGTTTTCGGCAAGGAGGATGATCGCCGGATTTTGCTCCTGGCGCAGAAGGATCCCACCGTCGACAACCCCGAAATGGACGATCTGTACACCATGGGGGTGCTGGGAACCACGTTGCAGCTGCTGCGCCTGCCCGACGGCACGGTCAAAACCTTGGTGGAGGGCGGCCCCCGGCTTCGTGTGCTGCGCCTGGTGCAAAAAGAGCCCTACTATCTGGTGGATTGCGAGACGACCCCGGTTCAGCCCTACGACAACACCGAGGCCCAGGCGATGATGCGCTCCATCGTCGGCCAATTCGACGCCTATTCCAAGCTGAACAAAAAAATTCCGCCGGAGGTGGCCTCCACCCTGCAAAACATCGCCGACCCCTCCCGCATGGCCGACACCTCCGCCGCCCATCTGGCGATCAAGGTGGGGGAGAAGCAGGAGTTGCTGGAGACCCTGGCCATCCCCCAGCGGCTGGAGCGGATTTTTGTCGCTCTGGAGCGGGAAATTGAAGTGTTGCAGGTGGAAAAGCGCATCCGCGGTCGGGTCAAGCGGCAGATGGAGCGCTCCCACCGGGATTACTACCTCAACGAGCAGATGAAGGCGATTCAAAAAGAGCTGGGCGACCGGGACGAGAGCAAGGACGACCTGAACGAACTGACCGAGCGCATCGCCAAGGCCATGATGCCGGAGGAGGCCCGCAAAAAGGCCGACTCCGAAATGAAAAAGCTCAAACAGATGGCCCCCATGTCGGCGGAAGCGACGGTGGTGCGCAACTACATCGACTGGCTGGTGAGTCTGCCCTGGAGTCGCAAAACTCGGCTGCGTCACGACCTTAAGCGGGCGGAGACCATTTTGGAGCGGGACCACTTCGGCCTGGACAAGGTGAAGGAGCGGATCCTGGAACATTTGGCGGTGCAACAGAAGGTGGGCCGGATGAAGGGGCCGATCCTCTGCCTGGTGGGCCCCCCGGGGGTGGGCAAGACCTCCCTGGCCAAATCCATCGCCGAGGCCTCGGGGCGGAAATACATTCGGGTCTCCCTGGGCGGGGTGCGGGACGAGGCGGAAATTCGCGGCCATCGGCGCACCTACATCGGCTCCCTGCCGGGCAAGATCATTCAGTCGATGAAAAAGGCGGGCAGCGGCAATCCCCTCTTCCTGCTGGATGAAATCGACAAGCTGGGGGCCGATTTTCGCGGCGACCCTGCCTCCGCCCTGCTGGAGGTGCTGGATCCGGAACAAAATCACACCTTCAACGACCACTATCTGGAAGTGGATTACGACCTCTCCAGCGTGATGTTTCTCACCACGGCCAACAGCCTCAACATCCCCCGCCCGTTGCTGGACCGCATGGAGGTGATCCGCATCGAGGGCTACACCGAGGACGAGAAGCTCCACATCGCCAAAAAATATCTCATTCCCAAACAGATGAAGGCCCACGGCCTGAAGCTGACGGAATTTTCCCTCACCGATCCGGCGTTGCTGGAGCTGATCCGCCACTACACCCGGGAGGCGGGGGTGCGCAATCTGGATCGGGAGTTGGCCACCCTCTGCCGCAAGGCCACCCGGGAGTTGATCGCCCGCCCGAGCCGCGCCAAGGTGGTGGTGGGCGTTCCCAATCTGGTGCGCTTTCTGGGGGTGCAGCGGCATCAGCACGGCCAGACGGAGGAGTCGGATCTGGTGGGCGTGACCACTGGTCTGGCCTGGACCGAGGTGGGGGGCGAGCTGCTCTCCATCGAGGCCACCCAGATGGAGGGCAAGGGCAAGCTGACCATCACCGGCAAGCTGGGGGACGTGATGCAGGAGTCGGCCCAGGCGGCCCTCACCTACACCCGCTCCCGGGCTCGGGATTGGGGATTGTCGGAGGAGGAGTTTTTCCAGAAGCGGGACATCCATGTTCACGTTCCCGAGGGGGCCACCCCCAAGGACGGACCCTCGGCGGGGGTGGCCATGTGCATTTCGCTGCTCTCGGCCCTCACCGGTATTCCGGTGCGTCGCGATGTGGCCATGACCGGGGAAATCACCCTGCGGGGCCGGGTGTTGCCCATCGGCGGACTCAAGGAGAAGCTGTTGGCGGCCCACCGCGCCCTCATCCCCCACGTCATCATCCCCAAGGAGAACGTGAAGGATTTGAAGGATGTCCCCCAGACCGTCCTCAAGGCCATCGAAATCCATCCGGTGAGCCACATGGACGAGGTGCCCCCCCTGGCCCTGGCCGGCGGCGGTGAAAAGCTGGAAGCGTTGCGCAAGGCCCGGGAGGCGGAATCCGTCCCCGCTCTGCCCCCGCCCCCCGGGGCCGCTCCGGTGGGGGTGGACGCCCCCTCCTTCACCCACTGAACTCCCCCGTCCCGCCGCTTCGACGCCCCATCCGCCCCCCCGTTCCCGCCTGGAGCCCCCTCCAGGCTGCGACGGGGGGGCTTTTGTTTTCCCGAGGCCCCGGCCCGACGTCCACGGCCCGCTCCCCCGAAGACCTTGCCGCAGAACGTTTACGAAGACTCACTCACGATGGGGAACGCCCTTTCCCCCTCTGGCCCCCCCCAGCCCGTCCCCCATTTTCCCGGAAAAATTTCAACCCCGGCGTGACCGGCCTCCCGCCGTGCGTCCAAGCCCAGGAGGAGCGTTGACAAGCCCGCCCGTGGAGCCTTATAACGCTTTGATGTTGAGATAAACCCTTGGATACTTCCGCGTTAAACGGACCTGGGAGGGCGCCTTGAATAAAACCGAATTGATCGACAGCGTGGCTCAAACCACCGGACTCACCAAAACTCAGGCGAAGGATAGCGTCCAGGCGGCGCTCAACGCCATCGAGAACGCCCTGAAGAGCGGCGATCAGGTGAATCTCATCGGCTTTGGGTCGTTTCTCGTCTCCACCCGGGCGGCCCGTAGCGGACGCAATCCGCAGACCGGCAAGACCATCAACATCGCCGAATCGAAGCTCCCCCGCTTCCGTCCCGGCAAGGCGCTGAAGGATG
>JADGAP010000084.1 GCA_015231965.1 Magnetococcales bacterium
TCTACTACAACATGGACTACAACTTCGTCGACGAAGTGAACTGGAAGTGCTTCGTCAACTCGCGGATCGATCCCAGCACCGGCGAGTGGGTCGCCTTCAAGCGCGCCCACATCGACATCATCCCCAAGTAACTCTGGGGACGATGGGCTCGGGAGATGGCTCCCGATGAAAGAGAAAGGGCGGACCTTCGCGGGTCCGCCCTTTTTAGGTTAGGCGTTCAAACCCTGATCCCCAACCTCGGGCAAGGTTCGCTGTGGCAGGGATCAGCCGTAGAAAAAGTTCAGCATATCCTGCATGACGTCGGGGGTTTTGACCGCCTCGGCGTTGCGCAGGGCGGCGGCAGAGATCACCTTTTGAAACTGTTTGCGATCCAGCACCGCAATGTGGCTGGCGTCGATGTGAAGATGGGGTTCTCTTCGTCCCCCGGCGATGCCGCCCACATTGATAATCCGCACCTTACCCAGATCGGAACCCACCACCGCTCCAGCCCCTCCGGCGGCGAGGGCCTTGGGGGCGTATTTGGCGTCCAACCCCAGATCTTTGATCACGGTTTTGTATAGATCCGGAATCGGTCTGCCAATTTTAAACCGATGTTTCTCCAACAGATCCCGGATGCTGGTAATTCCGCCCAGATCGGCGGGGGGAGAGAGTTTAGGCAAATTGGGCATGACGATTTCTCCTCAGGTTGGCGTTGATTGGCAATCAACGGGTTGCAATAAAGAAGCGAAATGTTTTTCAAACACCGCATTGGGGCGCTTCTCGAAATGGCGCAGCACCATCTGAGACGCCAGAATGGCCGCCGTTTCCGAGGCGCAGATCATCCGGCTGGGAAGGTTGGAGCGGCCCGTCTGATGATAATTGGAACAACCGCACCAATGCATGCAAAAGTCGGCCAGGGAACACTCCTGACACGAGGGTGCCGCCAACGCCCCCGCCTTCTCCACCGTCGCTTTCGCCTTTTTAAGGGAGCGGCGCGGAACGGATTGGGGCATTCCCAGCACCACGATCTTCGCCCCTGGAGAATCGGCGCGGGGGACGCGCTTCAACACCCCGGTCCCATCGGCCACGTTTCCCAGTTGCAGATGGGAGGCATCATCCTCGCCAATCAGCCGTTCGCAGGGATAGACCGTTCCACTGGGGGCGACCGCCCATTCATTGCGCCCCATGCCGCAACGATCCTCCTCCCCATGGCCTTTTTTCATGAACAGCTTGATTTTGAAATCGATGACGTCCACCCCCACTTCCCGCCCGTTTTCAAAGGCGCGAATGTACTCCCGGGCGACTCCGGCGAAGCTGGCGGCGAACGCCTTCGGCGGCGTCCCCTCCCAGTCGGCGCGGATGTCCGGCGTCAGATGGAACGCCCCCACCCCCAGTTCATGCAGGTACGCCGTCACCCGGGGCAAGGCGGGGAGGACATGCGGTCCATAGACTGCATTGACCTCAAACCCCACCCCCATTTCCATGGCCCGTTTCAGGTTGGCGACCACCAGCCGCGACGAGACCCCGCCCCCCCGCAAGGGCCTGGAGACGTCCTGAATCTCCGGGGGACCGTCCAGGCTGATGCAGAGGTGGATGCGATGGCGGCGTATCCACTGCAACATCTCTTCATCCAACAGGGTTCCGTTGGTCGTCAAAATGAAGGCCAAGGCCCGGGGATCCTGCTCCTGGCGGCGGCGAACCCAGGCGAAGGCCTCATCCATCAAATCCCGCCGCAGCAAAGGCTCCCCGCCAAAAAAGCCCAGTTCTAACTCCCGGCTCTCTTCGGAGACGGCCCAGGCGAACTCCAACCCCTGGGCCAGGGTCTCCTGGGTCATGTCAGATTTGACGTCTTTGTTTCCAGCGTAACAATAACGGCAGCCCATGTTGCAGCGATGGGTCAGACTCAGGGTCACCTTTTGCCGCATCCCCCCTCCCCAACGTCCGCACGAGGACGACGCTGTAGACGATGGGGGACTCTTTACTGAAGGATTGGTCACGATATTCTCCATGAATGACTTGCGACCCGCGTCCTTCCGACCGAAGAATGGCCGGGAATGACGCCTTCCACTCGGTTGTATAATAAGCATTTACCGTATTTGAGTTAAGTAATATTATAACGCCTCATATCGCCGAAGGATCGGCCATCCATCAGGTCAAACGCATTTTTCACGCCTCTCCAATCACTGCCAATGCTAGCATGTAGGGAATTTACAAGGCAAGATAAAAATTATTGAATGAAACCAAGGAGATGAACCGTTTCGACCGTCGAAAAAGGGCGGAAGCCGAGGTGCGCCGTCAAGGCCAGGGAAGAGGGCGAGACGCCCAAAAAGGCGCTTGGGAAAGGAAATGGGAGGGTCACTCCTCCTCGCGCATGCGGCAGGAGGAGCAGTTTTCGCCGAAATCCCGCAAGGCCTCGAGGTCGGCGATTTCGATGGTTTTGTTGTCCACCTCCACAAACCCCCGACGCTTGAGGTTGCGCAACACCCGGGAGAAGGTCTCCGGCTGGATCGACAGACGGGAGGCGATGATGTTCTTGGGGGAGTCCAACTGGATCACCGCCGAACGCACCCCGGAAGGGGCTTGCTCCAGCAAATAATTGATCAGACGCGACACGGCGCTTTGCAAGCAGATGGAATCGATCTCCACCACCTGCCGCCGCAACCGTCGGCTCATCTCCGCCATCATGCGAAAACAGGTTTCGGGGGAGTGGCGCAACGTCTCCATGAAGGTTTTATTGTCGAACGAAAAAACCTCGCTGGGCCGCAGGGCGTCGGCGGAGACGGGATATTGCTTTTCCTCGGAGAACATCACCGCCGTGGCGAACAGGTCGCCGGGGCGGATGATCTCCAACACCTTTTCCCCGCCGCTGGCCGAAAGACGAAACAGTTTGATCTGCCCATCCCGCAGGAGAAAAAATCGGTCGGCCCGGGTTTGATCGTCGAACAGGTTCTCCCCCTCCTCCAGACGAATGCGGCGCATCCCCTTGACCACGGCGACCAGTTGTTCGTCGGTGAGGGCGGCGAAGAGGGGGACGTTTCCCAGCATGTGTCGTTCGGGCAAGCTCATGAAGGGGCTCCGTGGTTCAAGTACCAAGCATAGGTGGACGCCAAGCCATCCCGCAGGGGGATGCGGGGTCGCCATCCCATGGCCAAAAGGCGGGAGACATCCAACAATTTGCGCGGCGCGCCATCGGGCCTGGTCGCGTCGAAGACCAACCGCCCACCGTATCCCGTCGCCTCCTTCACCAATTCCGCCAACCGACCGATGGAAACCTCCTCGCCGGTCCCCACGTTGACATGCTCCTCGCCGGAATAGCGCTCCATCAAGAAGAGCGCGGCGTCGGCTAGGTCGTCCACATGCAAAAACTCCCGCAACGGGGCACCGGTGCCCCACACCACCGCCTCGGGCTCGTGACGCAGCCGGGCCAGATGAAACTTGCGCATCAGGGCGGGAACCACGTGAGAATTTTCCGGATGAAAATTGTCCCCCGGCCCATACAAGTTGTTGGGCATGAGGGAGATGGCGTCGAATCCGTACTGTCGGCGATAGGCCTGCCCCATCTTCATCCCGGCGATTTTGGCCACGGCGTACCACTCGTTGGTGGGCTCCAGGGGGCCGGTGAGCAGCGCCCCCTCGGCCATGGGCTGCGGTGCCAGACGGGGATAGATGCAGGCCGAACCCAAAAATTGCAGCTTGCGGGTTCCGTGACGCCACGCCGCGTCGATGACGTTGACCGCGATTTGCAAGTTGTCCCGGATGAAATCGGCGGGATAGACGTCGTTGGCGTGGATCCCTCCCACCCGGGCGGCGGCGAGAAAGACGTATTCCGGATGTTCCCGGGCGAAAAAGGCCTCCACCGCCTCCTGCCGGGTGAGGTCCAACTCGGCGTGGGTGGGGGTGAGCAACCGTTGAAACCCCGCCTCCCGCAAGCACCGTACAATGGCGGAGCCCACCAATCCCCGATGTCCCGCAACATAAATGGAAGCTTGTGAATCCATGAACAAATCCTTGAGAGCCAGCGTTCGTCCCATGGTTATGAACGAATAACCATACTTGGAAGTTGGGAAAATTGCACAGATCTTTTGCTAAACTTGGCTATAAATTAGCCTCTGGAACCTGGCGGCGCAACCGTCCGCCATGAACCGAGGATCGGTCCATAACCCAACCCCTTGGGAAGACAAGCATCTCCCTTGCAACCCCCCTCCCCTTTCCCGGGGAAAGTATCGTATAATGCGGGGTTTCGGCACAGCGCCCCCTGGTGCCGCGTCGTTTTCCCATTCAAGACACATTTTTTTTCGGAAAGGTTGGGTCCATGGGCGAGGCCTCCCCCCGTTTGTTCGGCACCGACGGCATTCGCGGCCTCGCCAACCGCCACCCGATGACCGTCGATCTGGTGATGCGCCTGGGCCAGGCCGCCGGGGTGGCGTTGCGCACCGGGGCGCACCGCCACATGGTAGTGATCGGCAAGGACACCCGGCTGTCGGGCTACATGTTCGAGTCGGCGCTGCAAGCGGGATTCACCTCGGTGGGGGTCCATTGCCAACTGGTGGGTCCGCTACCCACCCCGGCCATCGCCTTTCTCACCCGGGCGTTGCGCGCCGACGCGGGGGTGGTGATCTCCGCCTCCCACAATCCGTACCATGACAACGGCATCAAATTTTTCGGCCCCAACGGCATGAAACTGCCCGACGAGACCGAAATGGCGATTGAAACCCTGCTTCAGGATCCGGCGCTGAATCAACGCCTGGCCATTCCCGCCGAACTGGGACGGGCCAAGCGCATCGACGACGCGGCGGGGCGGTACATCGAATTTTGCAAAAACAGCTTTCCCCGGGATCTGCGACTTGACGGGCTGCGGGTGGCCATGGACTGCGCCCACGGGGCCGCCTATCGGGTGGCCCCGGCGGTCTTTTGGGAGCTGGGGGCGGAGGTGATCGCCATCGGCGACGACCCCAACGGACTGAACATCAACCAGGATGCGGGCTCCCTGCACCCGGAATTTTTGCAAGCCAAGGTGCGGGAGGTTCGGGCCGACGTGGGGCTGGCCTTCGACGGCGACGCCGACCGCCTGATGGTCTGCGACGAAACGGGCCGCCTGCTGGACGGCGACCGCATCCTCGCCCTCTGCGCCCGGGAGATGCAGGCGCAAAACATCCTCAAGGGGGGGAGCGTGGTGGCCACGGTGATGTCCAACCTGGGGCTGGAACGCTATCTGACCGGGTTGGGGTTGGGCTTGATCCGCACCAAGGTGGGGGATCGCCCGGTGTTGGAGCGCATGCTCAAGGAGGGCTGCAATCTGGGCGGGGAGCAGTCGGGGCATCTGATTTTCCTCGACCACAACACCACCGGCGACGGGATCATCTCCGGCCTCAAGGTGCTGGAGGCGATGGCCCGCCACGGCAAGCCCCTCTCCCAACTGACCGAGGGGATGACGACGGTCCCCCAAGTGCTGAAAAACGTCACCCTGCCCCCGGGGAGCGATCCCATGACCCAGGAGACGGTGCTGCAAGGCCTCGCCCGGGTGGAGCGGGAAATCGCGGGGAGCGGGCGACTGCTGGTGCGCAAATCCGGCACCGAACCCAAGGTCCGGGTGATGCTGGAAGGGGACGACGCCCAACGCATCGACACCCTGGCCGACGAACTGTGCGACCTGATTCGCAAGACTTGCCCCTGACCGGCCTCCCAACGGACTCCGGACCGGGAAGAGCGTCCAACGCCCCCGTGCGTCATTGACGAAAGGGCTTGGTCGGACCATAATCAAAAGTTTCTTTCATCCATGGAACGGGACGGCTCATGATCCGCATCACCCTGCCCGATGGCAGCCAAAAAGAGTTCGACCACCCCGCGACCGTCTCCGAGATCGCCGCCGCCATTGGCAGGCGATTGGCCAAGGAGGCGCTGGTCGGGCGCGTCGACGGACGCCTCGTGGATCTCTCCCACGTCGTCCCCCAGGACGCCCGGGTAGAGATCCTCACCGGCGACGCCCCCGAGGGGGTGGAAATTTTGCGCCACTCCACCAGCCATTTGATGGCCCAGGCGGTCAAGCAGCTCTTTCCCGAGGCCCAGGTCACCATCGGGCCAGCGGTGGAAAACGGTTTTTACTACGATTTTGCTTACAAACGTCCCTTCACCCTCGAGGATCTCACCGCCATCGAGGGGCGGATGAAGGAGCTTGTCCGGCAGGATCTCCCCGTCGCCCGGAACGAGATGCCCCGGGATGAGGCCGTCGCCTTTTTCCGCAGTCAGGGCGAGGAGTACAAGGCCCGCCTCATCGAGGAAATTCCGGCGGATCAAACCATCTCCCTGTATCGTCAGGGAGATTTCATCGATCTGTGCCGGGGGCCCCACGTCCCCTCCACCGGCAAGCTGGGGGCCTTCAAGTTGCAACGGGTGGCCGGGGCCTACTGGCGCGGCGACTCCCGCAACGAACAACTGCAACGCATCTACGGCACGGCGTGGCCAAATCAAAAGGCCCTGGACGCCTACCTGCACTTTTTGGAAGAGGCGGAAAAACGGGACCATCGCCGCCTGGGCAAGGAGTTGGACCTCTTCTCGCTGCAAGACGAGGCGGGGGGCGGGCTGGTCTTTTGGCATCCCATGGGGTCGCGCATCCGGGGGGTCATCGAGTCGTTCTGGAAGGAGCGCCACACCGCCGCCGGTTACGAAATGCTCCACACCCCCCACATGGCCAACCTGGAGCTCTGGCGCACCTCGGGCCACACCGAGTTCTACGCCGAATCCATGTTCCGCCCCCTGACGGTGGATGAGCAGCAGTACCAAATCCGCCCCATGAACTGCCCCTTCCACATCCTGATCTACAAGGATCGGCTGCGCTCCTACCGCGAACTGCCCATCCGCTGGGCGGAGTTGGGCACGGTCTATCGCTACGAAATGTCGGGGGTGCTGCACGGACTCTTCCGGGTGCGGGGCTTCACTCAGGACGACGCCCACATATTCTGCCGCGAGGATCAGATCGAGCAGGAGATCCAGGCCATCCTGGACCTCACCATGGAGATCCTCTCCACCTACGGCTTCAAACATTTCGACGTCTATCTCTCCACCCGTCCGGACAAGGCGGTGGGGTCCGACGCCATCTGGGAGCGCGCCACCACCGCCTTGCGCAACGCCATCTCCGCCCGGGGCCTGGCCTTTGTCGAGGACGTGGGCGGCGGGGCCTTCTACGGCCCCAAGATCGACGTCAAGATCACCGATGCCATCGGCCGCAAATGGCAATGCTCCACCATTCAATTGGACTTCAATCTTCCCGAGAGATTTGATATCACTTACGTGGGAGACGACGGAGAACGCCGCCGCCCGATCATGATCCATCGGGCCTTGATGGGGTCGCTGGAACGCTTCTTCGGCATCCTGGTGGAACACTTCGAGGGACGCTTCCCCTTGTGGCTGGCCCCGGTGCAAGCCGCGGTGCTGACCATCACCGATGCGCAAAACGATTGGGCCCTCGCGGTGCGCGACCAACTGCGCGCCGTCGGCCTGCGGGTGGACGCCGATACGCGCAATGAAAAAATCGGCTGGAAAATTCGCGAACATACGCTTAAAAAGGTTCCTTACCTGCTCATTGTCGGCGACAAGGAGAAGCAAAACGGAACCGTGAGCCTACGCGCCCGCTCCGGACAGGATTTGGGCGTGATCTCTGCGGCGGAGGCCGTGGAGCGTCTGTTGACGGAAAGCCGCGCCCGCCGCGCCTCGGATCAACCCACCCCTTAAGGAGATTCAGCCATCATCAAGTCACCGCCCAGCAGGCCCGCTCCCGCCGCCCCGGGAGCCGGAGCCCCCGCCGCCGATACCACCCGCATCAACGAAATGATCCGGGTGCCCGAGGTGCGGCTGATCGACCAGAACGGCGAACAAGTCGGCATCGTCTCCCGCGATGACGCCTTGCGTCGCGCGGAAGTCGCGGGCATGGATCTGGTGGAAGTGGCCGCCACGGCCAAGCCGCCGGTCTGCAAAATCATGGATTACAGCAAGTTCAAGTATCAACAAGCCATCCGTGAACGGCAGGCCCGCAAAAACCAGACCCGCATCGACGTCAAGGAGATCAAGTTCCGTCCCGGAACCGATACCCACGACTTCGACGTCAAACTCCGCGCCATGAAGCGTTTTCTGGAAGACGGAGACAAGGTCAAATGCACCTTGCGCTTCCGCGGGCGGGAGATGGCCCATCAAGAACTTGGCTTGCAACTGCTGCAAAAGGTGGAGGCAGCCATCGAAGGTTTGGCCAAGGTGGAGCAGGAGGCCAAGCTTCTCGGGCGCCAGATGACGATGGTGGTGGCCCCGCTCCCCGCCAAGATCAAGAAACCTACCGACGCCAAAACGCCCTACGTTGAGGAAGCCCTCAACGAACCGGACGATGATGACGATTGAACGCTGTATCGTGTAGATTATTGCGTGAAGTGGGGCGGGGAAGACGCACCTCCGCCCATGGTTTGGCTTTCCCACGGGAGTGACCTCGAAATGCCCAAGATCAAGACCCACAAAAGCGCCGCCAAGCGTTTTTCCGTGACCGGCACGGGAAAGATCACCCATCACAAGGCCGGCAAGCGCCATCTGTTGACCCACAAGTCGACCAAGCGCAAGCGCAACCTGCGCGATGTGGACATGCTCTCCCATGCCGACCGTGAGCGCGTTCATCAAATGATGCCCTACATGCCCCGCTAAGGCGGCGCATCCCCGGCATTCCACCGCAACCGATGTTGCTGTTTTGGGTGTGGACGACCTGACACCGAGGGCAGTCCCGCCGATGACTCTAGAAGGAGACCAACGCCATGCCGCGCGTTAAACGGGGTGTGACGGCGCATCAGCGCCATCAAAAAGTGATCAAGGCCGCCAAGGGTTTCACCGGTCGCAATAATTCCTGCTTCCGCATTGCCGTGGAGCGGGTGGAGCGGGCCGGTCAGTACGCCTATCGCGACCGCAAGGCTCGCAAGCGGGAGTTCCGCGCGTTGTGGATCACCCGCATCAATGCTGGAGCCCGGTTGCACGGTCTCTCCTACAGCCAGTTGATGCACGGCCTGACCTTGGCCGGGGTGGAGTTGGACCGCAAGGTGTTGTCCGACCTGGCCATCACCCAGCCCGAGGATTTCGCCAAACTGGCGGAGCAGGCCAAGGCGGCGTTGCCGTCGTGATTTGATCCGGTAGATCCCGGCGCCATTGAGACAAGGGTTCCGGCGGGAACCCTTTCTTGTTTTTGGACCTTGACCCCATGAATTGAGATCGACCATGCGCGACAAGCTGGAACGGCTGAAGGAATCGGCGCTGCGGGCGGTGGACCAGGCCGCCAACCCGGCGGAACTGGAAGAGCTACGGGTGCGCCTGCTGGGCAAGAAGGGCGAACTGACGCAAGTCTTGCGGGAGTTGGGAACCGTTCCCCCGGCGGAACGCCCCGCCCTGGGCGAACTGGCCAACGTGATCAAGACGGCGGTGCAGCAGCGCCTGGAGTCCCGGGGCGAGACGTTGCAAGCCCAGGCCATGGAACTGCGCCTGCACGCCGAGGCGGTGGATGTCACCCTGCCGGGTCGCCGTCAGCCGCCGGGGGGGGTCCACCCCGTCACCCGGGCCTTTCAGGAGATCAACGGCATTTTTCTCGCCATGGGCTTTCCCGTGGCCAGCGGCCCCGAGATCGAGAGCGACTGGCACAATTTCGAGGCGCTGAACATTCCCGCCGACCATCCGGCGCGGGAGATGCACGACACCTTCTACCTCCCCCCCGCCGCCGACGGAAGCAAACGGGTGTTGCGCACCCACACCTCGCCGGTGCAGATCCGCGCCATGCTGGCCCACAAGCCGCCGTTGCGCTTCCTCGCCCCGGGGCGGGTCTATCGCTGCGACTCCGACATCACCCACAGCCCCATGTTTCATCAGGTGGAAGGGTTCATGGTCGATCGCGACGTCCACTTCGGCCATCTCAAGGGTATTTTGGAACTCTTTCTGGAGCGTTTTTTCGAGCGTTCCCTGCCGGTGCGTTTTCGCCCCTCCTATTTTCCCTTCACCGAGCCCTCGGCGGAGGTGGACATGGGCTGCCTGTTCTGCGGCGGCAAGGGGTGCAGGGTGTGCAAGGGGAGCGGCTGGCTGGAGGTGCTGGGGTGCGGCATGATCCATCCCAACGTGCTGAAAAGCGTTCACATCGACCAGGAGGTCTGGTCCGGCTTCGCCTTCGGCATTGGGGTGGAGCGGCTGGCCATGCTCAAGTACGGCATCGACGACCTGCGCAACTTCTACGACAACGACGTGCGCTTCCTCACCCGCCATGCCGTGATGGTCTAGCAGCCTGTCGGATTATCCGTATCAATATGTCGCAACATATTGATACGGCGTAACGATTCAGCACCTCCCCATTTTTGGAGGGAAATCCAGAATGAGGTGAAAATCTGGTCGCCTGCGGCGACAATTGGGCGCGCTGCGCGAATGCCGAAAAGCGCATTCGCTTCTCTATGAACGCGCGACAAAAGAACAAGAAAAGATGCAAAATCAAAAGCTAAAGTCAAAATCCCAGGGCTCCGCCCCCCGCCTTCACGGGGGCAGGCTCTGGACCCGCAGTCGCAAAAGCGGGGGTGCTGAATAGTTACGAGATTTCTTCGCGGGAGTGGTGAATAGTTACCACCTTCACGCCCCCCGTCAACCGCCGGATACAGGATCAAGGAGAATCAGTCGACAGGGCGTCACCAGCCGCAACCGGTGTGCGCAAGGTGGAAATTCCGAAGTCTGGGGGAAAAGGGATAAGGAGGGGGGCGGACGAAGGATCGTCCGTGCTTCGTCCGCCCGGGGGGAGGGAAGCGTTCCATCCATGGAACGCGAGAGCCGTTGGGGAGACGGCCCGGGGAAAAGATTAAACCACCCCGGACTTATGCCGGTGGGGCGGGCCAAACGAGAGAGGCGGGATCCTGCAAGGTGACATCCCGCAGGGCCTGAAGATAGGCGGCCCACTCCGTCGCCTTGGCGTTGGTGAGGGTGGTGGCCAGGCCGTAATGCTCCTGGCTGTAGTGGCGGCGCAGGATGAGGTCCGCCGCGTCGATGAGGGGCTGCCGCTTGGCGCGGATTTCATCCAGGGTCAGGGGGCGGACGGTCCAGCCGCGAACCAGTTCGCCGGAGGCGTTCCGCTCGGGGGGGGTGGGTTCGGCGGCGCGGGTCATGGGATCGTATGCGGGCGCATCCTCCCCGATGTAGCGCACCCATTGCAGCCCCTTTTCCGGGGCCAGCTGGGGAGGGGCGTCGTCGAAGAACTCAAGGCGTCCGGTGAAAACACCTTGGTTTAACAGGGCGTAGGGTTGGGCGGTCATGGTCGTTCCTCAGTCAGAGGGGTTGGTGGAGGAGAGGGAGAGGGTTCCGGTGATGCTGAAGGCTCCGGCGCTGCCCAAATTGCTCGCCCAGTCGTTGGCGACGCCTCCGGGGCGCACCGAAAGATAGACCAGGGGTTGGGATCCGGAGGGCGTGGAGCCGTTGGCCCCTAGATCCACCGGCTTGCCGCTGGCGGAGCGGAACTTGGTCAGGTTGGTCGCCGGATCCAGGTACGAGGCGATGTTGAGGTAGAACTCCGCGATATCCCCCGGGGGACTCGCCCCGCCCAGCCGCTGGGATCCGACGTGAAGGCCGGAAACATTGTCGTAGCGGATGTTGGAGCCGTTGGGGGTGAGCGTCGCCACCGAAGCCCCATCCAGGTACATCTTTCCCGTCGAGCCGTTGCACGAAACGTACATGTGATGCCAGGTCGTCCCCGAGGCCACGTCGGCGGACGACGAATTGTTCACCCCATTGCCATCAAGGATGATGGAGGGCGTCAAGGGCATGGATCCGCCGTAGGAGAACGTCCCATAGAGAAAATTTCCCCCGGTGGTCTGCCAGAAATGGACATCGTCCGAAGGGTCGGAGGTGATGCGGAACCAGTAGGAGAGGGTGAAGTTGACCCCCGCCGACAGTCCGGAGAGGGCGCGGTTGACGTACATCCCGGTGCCGGTAGCGATCCCCTTGACGGCGAACCCCCCCGAGGAACGCGCCGCCCCGAAGCCGTTGAGATTGTTCATGGTAAGCATGGTCAGGCGTCCGAGTTGGCGTTGGTGGTGTAGTTGAGCAGGACGCCATGGAGCCGGGCGTCGATGGCCAGGGTGTCGGAGCCGTCGGAGGCGTTGCGGTAGAACTGGAAGATCACCGCATCCCCTTCCGCCGGGGAACCGCCCAGGGTGATGGCCGAGGTGGCGGCGGATTGGTAGAGATCGTTGGTGGTTCCGCCGGTGTCGATGACGGTCTGGGCGGTTCCAAAGGCGGCGTCCCCCGCGTCGTCGTCGGAGAGGGCCACCCCCTGGCCGCCCCAGACCACGCCAAAGTTGGTGCTGGTGCTGGCGTGGCTCCAGACGAAAATAGCGGTCACGGTCCCCTCGTCCCAGGATTTGGGCATGCGCACCGTGGCTTGGGCGTATTCCAGGGTGGAGGCGTCGAAATCCAGGGTGGAGAGCATCACCTTGTGGGTGGTGGTTTCCACGGATCCGGAGGCCGCCCCATTGGTGGTGCGGGGGGTCATGGCGGCGGCGGGGATCCAGATGGATTGCAATCCGCCGCTGGAGACGGTGGGATTCATCACCTGGAAATGAGTCCCGTCGTGAACGAACAGATGAACCGCCCCGGACTTGATCATGCCCGCCGCGGGATCCCCGCCGCTCACCAGCTTGATGGACTGGGTTCCCAGCCCCGAGACGTTGAGCGTTGCCGCCCCGGTGTTGTCGCTGGTCGCGGGGATCTTCACCCGGATCCAGTTTCCGGCGGCGTAGGAGGTCCAGGCGGTGGCGGGGGTGGCGGTGTAGGCGTCGGCGCTCCCCCCGCCGCTGACGTAGGGGGGATGGTTGGCGGCGGACGCGGCGGCCTTGGCGGCGTAATGCTTGGCGGAATACTCCCCGCCCCCGCCAGGAACGGCGGAATCCTCGGCTTTGCTCGCCCACTCCTTGGCCGATCCCCCAGCCCCGGCTTGGGATCCCTGGGCGTACTCCTTGGCGGAATAGGAGGCGTCATCCACCGTCCCGCCGGTGTAGACGGCCCACTCCTTGGCGCTGCCCTTACCACTGGAACCACGCCCCGCCGTCCCAATGGCCCACTCCTTCGAGGAGTAGTCGGAGCCGCCGGAGACGTTCCCACCGGTCTGACTCGCCCAGTTCTTGGAGCTCCCGCCCGTTGCGGATTGGCTCCCCTGGGCGTACTCCTTGGAAGAATAACCGGTCCCATCGACGGTTGAGGAGACGTTGCTGGCCCATGATTTGGCATCTCCGGCGGCGGGTTGACCGTCTCCGGTTCCGCCGATGGCCCAGGATTGGGCGCTGTGGTCGCTCCCGATGACATAGCCATCGCTCTTGATGGCCCAATCCTTGGCATTGCCTCCTTCCGGTCCCCCGGTCCCGCCGAGGGCGTGGGCCTTGGCCGACCACTCCCCGCCCGCCACGGCGGCGCTGGTTTTACTGGCCCAATCGGCGGCCAGGGCTTCGGAAACGTCGGCGGCCTGTTCGCTGGCCAGGGCGGCGGCGGCGGACGCGGACGCAGCGTTGACGTGGGTCGTGATCCCCGTGGGGTTGTTCACCAGCCCGGTAGCCGCGTCGTTCCAACCGATGGGTGCCCCCGCAATCGGTTCCGCCAGGGTGGGCGAGAGAGCGGAGGAATCCGGCAGCCGGGGGGCGCGGGCGATGGCCTCGGCATTTTGCTGGGCCACCAGGGTCAGCTTGTCCAGCGCGGCCTCGTGGGCGGCGGCGGGAAACATGCCGCCGGTGGTGTAATGGGTTCCCTGGGTCAGGGGCATCACCCGTTTGAGCAGCAATTTGCCGTCGCTGTAGGTCGCCACGGTGGTCACGGTTCCGCCGTTGTCCCAAGGGGCGGCAGACAGGGTGTAGTGGGTGGTGAGAGACAAGGTGGATTCGCTGCCGTCGGCGGCGCGACGAATGACCGTCAAATCCGAGGCGGCGATGATGGGAAAACTGAAGCTGTACTGGGTTCCCCCGGTGCAGTCGAGCAATGCTTTGGTTATTACGGCGGATACGGTCATGGTGGGCCTCCCACTGCATTGAGATGGACATCCTCCACGCCCCAGTTTTTGGAAAAACTCAGGCGATGGAAAAGAACGCGACGACCTCGCCGGGCCAGGGGCTCGGATCGGGCGTCGCGTCCCATGAGAAGGTGCGTTGAACAGGGTGAAGGGGATTGGGTTCTCCTTTGATGGGGTGGCAAGGGACAACCGCCCTCATGCGGGACGCCAAGCGACCCACAAGGCCCCCACGCCGGCGGCGATGCCAGCCAGCCATTTGAGGGTGAAGGCGACGCCTCGCGCGCCGTTCCAGGCACCCAGCAGTTGATCCATGCACAGTCGCAACGCCGCCACATCTTGTTTCAGCTCCTCCAGGTCGCCGTGGAGGGGACAGATTTCGTGGGGGCATGCGCCGTGCGCCGAAAAATTACCGATCATGATCATTCTCCAGTCACGGGGGTGCGCCGCCGCCGGAAACGTTCCGGTCAACGGGGATTGCGGAAAACGCCTCCTTTCTTGGTCTTGCGTTCGAGGTTGGAAGGAAACTTCAATGGCTCCAACGGTCGGGGGTGACGGCACCCATCAGACCAGCCATGGCCAAGCCGGTGGTCACCAGGTGGTCGGAGGTCTCCGGGGAGATTTGCACCCCCAGACCGGTGATCAACAGCACCAAGCCCCTCCAGGTGGAGGGTTCGCGAAGGCGTTCCATCAGCCATTCCAAAGCCAATTCATAGATCATGGTCATGCTCCTTGAAACAAGGTGGAAGGGAACTACGGGTTGAGGACGAAGACAGATATAACTTTTAGGGTTCATGCGCCCACGACGAAAAAGCGGCTTCCGCACAGGTTGCGGGCCGGATCGAAGGGATGGGGGACGGGTGGGATCAGTCCGTGGAAAATTTGGAACGATCCCCTGACAGGATTCGGAACGTTGAGATATCATCCTGCTGATAATACAGAGTCAATCCGTTGCCAGTGGATGAACTGAAATCGCGCCAAAAACGACGACTCTTCCCTCCCATCCGTCCCAGCGCCATCGCAGTCTCCTTGTCAACCTTGGCGACCTTGGGCATGGGCGCTTCCTGGTCGTGGGCTTCCTCCTCCGGCGCGTCGGGATCGATGCCCAGGTGATTATCGATATCCCGCTCCAGGTCCATCTCGATGGCCACCTCCTCGTCATCGCCGGGTTCGCCGGGTTTGGGCTTGTTGTTTTCGTGGTAGCCCCGCACCCGATCCTCGGGATAGAGGAAATCGAAATAGCGGATGCCCCGTTCGTCCCGCTGAAACAACCCGCGATGATCCAATCCGAATCACCACCTCCATGCTTGAATAACGATCATTTTCTCAATCTGGATCATTCAGTTCCGTAACTGTTATGGGAGTTAATGGAAATCCCTCAGGTTGAATTGGGGGTGGATTTTGTGGAAATGTACCTTCTGGGTGTAGAACGTGGAGCGCACTATCAAATTCAAATTGAAGAATTATATATTGCCTCGTTGCCGTCAATTTAATAAAATCTTTTGCGGGAAATTTTACTTTAAAGTTAAGAACCGAGTCACTTGTTCTTAACTCAAACATCTCATCAAGAAAATAAAATGGAAAATCAGCCTGCCCCCCACGTT
>JADGAP010000085.1 GCA_015231965.1 Magnetococcales bacterium
TGGGCATCCCCTACGTGCCGGGGGCGGGGGAGTTGACGGTCTTTTGCGGGGCGATGGCCGGGGCGGCCCTGGGGTTCCTCTGGTTCAACGCCTATCCCGCCCAGGTGTTCATGGGCGATGTGGGGGCGCTGGCTATCGGGGCCGGACTGGGCAGCGTGGCCATGATCACCCGCCACGAAATCGTGCTGCTGGTGGTGGGCGGGGTCTTCGTGCTGGAGACCCTCTCGGTGATCCTGCAAGTGGGCTACTTTCGTTTGACCGGGGGCAAGCGGATCTTCCGCATGGCCCCGCTGCATCACCACTTTGAACTCAAGGGGTGGGCGGAACCCAAGATTATCGTGCGGTTTTGGATCATCTCCGTGGTGCTGGCCCTGGTGGGCCTCTCCACCCTGAAAATACGCTAGGCGACGGACATGAGCGAGAGACCCACCCTGGACGGATTGCTCCCCGAAGGACCGGCGGCGGTAGCCGGTCTGGGCAAGAGCGGCGAGGCGGCGGTGGCGTTTCTCCTGGCCCATGGCCGCCCGGTGCTGGCCTGCGACGACGGCTCCCCCACCCCGGTGGTGGAGCGCCTGGAGGCCCTGATCGCCCAAGGCGCGCCCCTCACCCTGCGCACCGGGGGATTGCCCGCCAAGGAATTGACTACCTGCGGGGCCATTCTCCTGTCGCCGGGGATCCGGCGGGACCATCCGGCCATCGCCGAGGCGCGGGGGGCGGGGGTGGAGGTGATCAACGACGTGGAGCTACTCCACCGCTGGGTGCGGACCCACCAGCCGGAGGCGCGATTCGCCGCCATCACCGGGGCCAACGGCAAATCCACCGTCACCACCCTGCTGGGGAGGATGATGGAGGCCTCTGGCGCGGTCACCCGCACCGGAGGCAATCTGGGAACCCCGGCCCTGGCGCTGTGGGACGAGGCGACCCGGGTCTACGTGTTGGAACTCTCCTCGTTTCAACTGGAGAGCGTGGCGGGGTTCCGGGCGGAGGCGGCGGCGCTGCTCAACCTGACCCCGGACCACATGGATCGGTATCCCACAGTGGCGGCCTATCTGGCGGCCAAGGCGCGGGTTTTCGAGCGGCAGCAAGCGGGGGATGTGGCCATCCTCGACGGCGACGATCCCCAAACCTTGGGGCCGTTGGCCCAACGGTTGGCCGCCGGACCGGCCCGCTGGGTTCCCATCACCGCCCGGGGCGGCGTGGCGGGAGGCGTCGGGCTGGAAGAGGGCTGGCTGGTGGACCGGCGAGAGGGCGCGCCGCGCCGGATCCTGCCCCTGGAGCGCATTCGCATGGGCGGACCCCGGATCAACGCCGCCAGCGCCGCCGCCCTGGCCTTCGGGTTGGGGGCCTCCGAGGCGGCGGTGGTGGAGGTGCTGAAGCAGTTTCCCGGCCTGCCCCATCGGGTGGAACACGTGCGCACCCTGGAAGGGGTGGGCTACTACAACGACTCCAAGGGAACCAACGTCGGGGCCACGGCCCAGGCCCTGGCCTCCTTCGATCAAGGGGTGGTGCTGATCGCCGGGGGACGGGACAAGGCGGGGGTGTTCGAGCCGTTGCGCCCGCTGCTGGCGCAACGGGGGGCGGGATTGGTGTTGATCGGCGAGGCGGCGGACAAAATCGGCGCGGCCCTGGCCGGAGCGGTCCCCACCCAGCGGGCCGGTTCCCTGATCGAGGCGGTGGAGCAGGCCCGGCGCCTGGCCCCTCCCGGCGGGGTGGTGCTGCTCTCCCCGGCCTGCGCCTCCTTCGACATGTTTCGCAATTTCGAGGATCGGGGCGAACAATTCCGGGAGGCGGTCCATGGCCTTGCCTGAAAAACCCACCGGCGCCCCCGACCTGATCCTGGCGGCGACGGCCCTGGGGCTGGTGATCTTCGGCCTGGTGATGGTCTATTCCGCCTCCTCGCCCCTGGCCCTGAAAAAAATGCACGACCCCACCTATTTCGCGCTGCGCAACGGCATTTTCGCCCTGGGAGGCATCGCGGCGCTGGCGGTGATCAGTCAGTTGGGGGTGGAACAGGTGCGTCGCCTGGGGCGGCTGGCCTTTTGGGTCTGCATGGGGTTGCTGGTGATCGTGCTGATCCCCCATGTGGGAAGCAACGTCAACGGGGCGCAGCGGTGGATCAACTTTCGCCTCTTCACCCTGCAACCGTCGGAGCCCTTCAAGGTGGCGCTGGTGGTCTATGTGGCCCATCTGCTGGCCGCCGACCCCCAGCGGGTGCAGCGGATGAAGGGGGGACTCTTCCCCTTGTTGCTGGTGTTCGGTCTGGCGGCGGCCTTTCTCATGGCCGAGCCGGATTTCGGCTCCACCATGATCTGCGGCGCGGTGTTGATGGGGATGGTCTTCGTGGCGGGGATCCCCATTTCGTGGATCATCGCCCTGCTGGCGGTGTCGATTCCGGCGGCGGCGCTGGGGGTGCTGATGGCCCCCTACCGGCTGCGGCGGGTCACCTCGTTTCTCGACCCGTGGGACGACCCCCTGGGCAGCGACTTCCAGTTGGTCCAGTCGTTGTTGGCCTTCGGCAACGGCGGACTCACCGGAACCGGCCTGGGCGAGGGGGGGCAAAAGCAATTTTATCTACCCGAGGCCCACACCGACTTCATCATGGCGGTGGTGGGCGAGGAGATGGGGCTGTTGGCGGTCTGGCTGCTGATCTCCCTCTTCGGCATGCTGGTGTGGCGCAGCTTCCGCATCGCCCGAATGAGTCAGGATCGCTTCGTCACCCTGGCGGCGGCGGGATTGGGGATGCTCTTCGGCTTTCAATCCCTGGCCAACATGGGGGTGGTGATGGGACTGCTGCCCCCCAAGGGGTTGACCCTGCCCATGGTGAGTTACGGCGGCACCTCGCTGATCATCTCCATGGCCTCGGTGGGGGTGTTGCTGGCCTTGTCCCGGGGGACGGGTCCGGTTCGGCGCTCCGGCGGTGCCGCGTCCACTTCGGCGGGGGGATGAGTTCATGAATTCGGAAAAGCGCCGTCTGCTCATCGCCGGAGGGGGAACGGGGGGGCATCTTTTCCCCGCCCTGGCGGTGGCCGAGGCCTGGGAGGCCCAGGGCGGCGAGACCCTCTTCGTCGGAACCCCCCGGGGGCTGGAGGCCAAACTGTTGCCCGGCATGGGCAAACGGCTGGCGCTGCTCGACGTGGGACCACTCAAGGGAGGGGGCGCGGGACAACGGCTGCGCACCCTGCTGGGGCTCCCCGGGGCGGTGCGGCAGGCGGCGGCGCTGTTGGACGAGTTCGCCCCCCATGCGGCGCTGGGGGTGGGCGGCTACGCCTCGGCCCCGGCCATGGCGGCGGCCTGGATGAAAAAAATTCCCACCCTGCTCCACGAGCAGAACGCCCGCCCCGGCCTGACCAACCGCTGGCTCTCCCGCATCGCCCGGGAGGTGTGCATCAGCTTTCCCGAGGCCGAGGCGGCCTTCGCCGGACGCCGGGCCCCGGTGCGGTTGACCGGCAATCCGGTGCGCTCCGCCCTCTTCCAGGTTTCCGAGGCGATGCGCTGGCGGGGGGGGAGAAAGCCCTTCCAACTGCTGATCTTCGGCGGCAGCCAGGGGGCGCGGATCTTCAGCCAGACCGTTCCCCGGGCGTTGGAGACCCTGGACGGCTCGGGGGTCTTTCTCCAGGTGCGGCATCAGGCCCCGGAGGAGGATTTGGCGGAACTGCGAGCGACCTACGAGGCCATGGGCATTCCCGCTCAGGTGGAGCGGTTCATCCAGGACATGGCCAAGGCCTACGAGGCGGCGGATCTGGTGATCTGCCGCGCCGGGGCGACCACGGCGGCGGAGTTGACGGCGGTGGGACGGGCGGCGTTGTTCGTCCCCTACCCCCACGCCGCCGACGACCATCAAACGGCCAACGCCCAATCCCTGGTCAACGCCGGGGCGGGCTGGATGATGCGGCAAGAGGAGTTCTCCCCCGCCGCCCTGTCGCTTTTTCTGCGACAACGGACGGGAAACCCGGACGAATTGATCGCGGCGGCGCAAAAAACCCGCACCCTCGCCCGCCCCGGGGCGGCGACGGAGATCGTGGGACGCCTGACGGCCCTGGCCCTCGGCGATGACGGACCCTAGGACGAATCATGTACAAAAAGATCAACAAATTGCACTTTGTGGGGATCGGCGGCATCGGCATGAGCGGCATCGCCGAGGTGCTGCTCAACCTGGGCTACAAGGTGTCGGGCTCCGACCTGTCGGAAAACGCCAACGTCAAACGGCTGAAAATCCGGGGGGCGGAAATTTTCATCGGTCACGACGGACAAAACGTCGCCGGGGCCGACGCGGTGGTGGTCTCCTCGGCGGTGAAGCACGACAACCCGGAGGTGCGTTCCGCCCGGCGGCGGCGCATTCCCGTGGTCCCCCGGGCGGAGATGCTGGCCGAGTTGATGCGCCTGAAATACGGCGTGGCCATCGCCGGCACCCACGGCAAGACCACCACCACCTCCCTGGCGGCCACCCTGCTGGCCGAGGCGGAACTGGACCCCACCGTGGTCAACGGCGGCATCGTCAAGGCCTTCGGCAGCAACGCCCGGCTGGGCAAGGGGGAGTTTTTGGTGACGGAGGCCGATGAGTCCGACGGCTCCTTTCTCAAACTCAACCCCACCATCGCCGTGGTCACCAACATCGACCCGGAACACATGGAGCACTACGGCGACTTTTCCGCCGTGCGGGAGGCCTTCCGCCGCTTCGTCGAGAAGATCCCCTTCTACGGTCTGGCGGTGCTGTGCCGGGATCACCCGGAATCGGCGGCCCTGCAACACCATCTCTCGGGTCGGCGAGTGGTCACTTACGGGCTCAAGGAGGGGGCGGACTACCACGCCACGGAGCTGCGCTTCGACGGTCCCCGCACCCGCTTCCGCGTCACCTACCGGGATCCGGGCCATCGCCGGGTGCAGGATTTGGGGGAGGTGGATCTGGCCCTGCCGGGGGAACACAACGTCAACAACACCCTGGCGGCCATCGCCGTGGCCCGGGAGTTGGACGTCCCCTGGGGGGTGATCGCCCAGGGATTGGCCAACTTCGCCGGGGTGGGACGGCGCTTCGACGTGGTGTGGAGCGGTCGGGATCGGGTGGTGATCGACGACTACGGCCACCATCCGGTGGAGATCAAAGCCACCCTGGCGGCGGCCCGGGGCTGCTTCGGCGCGGAGCGTCGGGTGGTGGTGATCTTCCAACCCCATCGCTACACCCGGGTGCGGGATCTGCTGGAGGAGTTTCTCGCCGCCTTCGGCGACGCCGACCTGGCCCTGGTGCAGCGGATCTATCCCGCTGGGGAGAAACCCCTGCCGGGCATCCTGAGCGACGGCGGACAGGCGGCCCTGGTGACGGGCATCCGGGCCAAGAGCCAGATCTCCGCCCAGCGCGCCCCCGAGGGGGAAGGGTGGATGGAGGAGTTGGAGACCCTGCTGCAACCGGGGGACGTGACCCTCTTTCTCGGCGCGGGGGACGTGAGCGCCCAATGCCGGGCCTTCGCCGCCCGCTGTCAGGAGCAGGAGTCGGCGGAACGTGGCGGATGACCCCTTTCCCGGCTTTTTGGGACGGGTCGAGGCCGGGGTTCCCCTGGCCCCCCGCACCACGTGGCGCATCGGCGGCCCCGCCCGCTGGCTGGTCGCCCCGGCGGACGCGGCGGAGCTGACCCGGCTGCTGCAACGCCTCCCCCCGGAGACGCCCCGCATGGCGCTGGGCGGCGGCAGCAACCTGCTGGTGGATGACGCCGGATTCGACGGCGCGGTGATCGACCTGACCCCCGGCTTCGCCCACGCGGCGCGGCTCGAAGAGGTCGGCGACGGGGTGACGATCGTCGCCGGGGCGGGGCTGGAGCTGCGAGCCTTGGCCCACTGGGCCCGGCGTCAGGGACTTTCGGGGCTGGAGTTCGCGGCGGGCATCCCCGGCACGGTGGGGGGGGCGCTGCGGATGAACGCCGGGGCCTACGGCGGCGACATCGCCTCCCGACTGGAGCCGACGGCGGCGGCGGAGGCCCTGGACGGGGCGGGATCGCTCCACCGCCTGACCCTGGCGGAGTTGGGGTTGGGCTATCGGAGCGGCGCGACGCCGACGGATTGGATCTTCACCCAAGCCCGCTTCCGCCTGACCCCCGACGACCCGGAGGCGATTCGGCGGCGGATGTCGGAGTTCAACCGGCGGCGCGTCGCCAGTCAGCCCCTGGCGTGGCCCTCGGCGGGCAGCGTCTTCCGCAATCCCCCCGGCGGGCCCATGGCCTGGGAGTTGATCGCGGCGGCGGGGTTGCGGGGGGCCTCCCTGGGCGGGGCGCGGATTTCGGAAAAGCACGGCAATTTTTTTATCAATCAGGGCGGTGCCAGCGCCCGCGACATGCGCCAGTTGATCGCCCTGGCCCGCCGCCGGGTGGAAGAGACCAGCGGCGCGCGGTTGACCTTGGAAGTCAAAATTCTCTCCCCCCGGGGGCTGGCCCCCGAATGGGAGTGAACCGCCAAACCCCGGCTCCCCAAGGAGCCTGCGGCGCGGCCCAGCGGTAAGGAGGTTGACGATGGATTGGCGCAACGCCCGCATCGGCGTGTTGATGGGGGGGCTCTCGGAAGAGCGCCCCGTGAGCCTCAAAAGCGGCACGGCCATGCATTCGGCCCTGGTGCGCAAGGGATATCGCGCCACCGCCATCGACGCCGGACGGGATCTGCCGGAAGTGTTGCGCCGCGAGGAGATCGAGGTGGCGGTCATCGCCCTTCACGGACCCTGGGGCGAGGATGGGGTCGTACAAGGACTGCTGGAAGTGATGGGAATCCCTTATACTGGCTCCGGCGTCCTGGCCTCGGCCTTGTGCATGGACAAAACCCTGGCCAAACGGCTGTTGCGGGACGGCGGCCTCCCCACCCCGCCGTGGTGGGAGGTGAACGTCACCCACCCCGACCAGCTGAACCGCATGGTGGAGGCCCTGCCCCCCGGCGAGTTGCCCCTGTTCATCAAGCCGGTGGGCTCCGGCTCCAGCGTCGGGGTGGCCCGGGCCGCCACGCCGGAGGAGTTGGCCCCGGCCCTGGCGGCGGCGGCGGCGGTCTCGCCCCGGGTGTTGATCGAAAAAGAGGCCAAGGGAACCGAAATCACCCTCTCGGTGCTGGACGGCGAACCGTTGCCCCTGGTGGAGGTGCGCCCGTTGTCGGGCTTCTATGATTATGTTAACAAATACACCTCCGGGCGGACCCAGTACCTCTGCCCGCCGCCGGACCTCTCCACCACCGCCGTCGACCGGGCGGTGGAGACCGGACTGGCCGCCTATCGCCTGGCCGGATGCCGGGGCCTGGCCCGGGTGGACATGATCGTCGACGACCGGGATCAACCCTGGGTGCTGGAACTCAACACCATTCCCGGCATGACCGAACTCTCCCTGGCCCCGCAGGCCGCCCGGGCGGCGGGCATGAGCTTCGACGATCTGGTGGAGCGGATTTTGAACGGCGCGGCGAGACCGGCGTGCGACGCCTCCTCCTGAGCCTGTTCGGCCTCCTGCTCCTGGGAGCGGCGGGCTATGGGGGCTGGACCCAGGCAGTGAAGCCGGGTCGCTTTCCCCTGGAGGAGTTGCGGGTGCGCGGGGCGACCCGCACCGGCCTGGAGCCGATCAAGGAAGCGATGGCCGCCCCCCTGGGAAGCAACCTGCTGGCCATCGATTTGAAGGGGGCGCGAGAGCGGTTGTTGGCCCTGCCCTGGGTGCGGCGAGTGGAGGTGGATCGCATCTTCCCCGACGCCCTGGCGGTCTCGGTGGTGGAGAAGCAGCCAGTCTGCCTGGCGCTGGTCGGGGAGACCCTGGTGCTGCTGGACGAATACGGCCAGACCATCAAGCCGCTGGAAAAGGGCGACCCGGTCCTCGCCCCCATCGTCCGCCCCCCCGAGGGAGAGGAGGGGCCGGAGGAAGTGGTGGCCCTGCTCAACCTGCTGGCCCGCCAGGCGTGGCTCAAGGAGTACATTTCTGAGGCCCGGGGATTGGCGGGGGGGCGCTGGGTGTTGACCACCCGCCGGGGGATCCGGCTGTTGCTCCCACCCCAGCCGGAAGCGTCCCTGGAGCTGTTGGCCCGGCTCCAGGCCAAGCACAACCTGCTGGACCGCCCCTTGCGGCAGGTGGATTTGCGCATTCCCCGTCGGGTGGCGGTGCGGCCCCTGCAAGGGTCCATGCCGCCGGAACCCAAACCCCCGACCGCCCGGGGCAAGCCCTGATCCCATGACCCCGCCCCCGCGAACCGGGCCGGAGTCCGCAAGAAAAAGTGAATTCCGCGCCCTGACCGGCGCCCTATTAAGGCAGCATCCTGGAGTGGTGGGAACATGTCCAAACAAGAGCCCAATTTGATCGTCGGACTGGATATCGGCACCACCAAAATCGCCTGCATCGTGGCCGATCATCAGCAGGACGGCAACCTCCACGTCATTGGCATCGGGGCCCACCCCTCCCGGGGATTGCGCAAGGGGGTGGTGGTGGACATCGAGGCTACCGTCGAAAGCATGAAAATGGCGGTGGAAGAGGCGGAAATGATGGCCGGGGTGGAGATCAACCGGGTCTACGCCGGCATCTCCGGAGGCCACATCAAAAGCTTCAACTCCGACGGCGTGGTGGCCATTAAATCCGGCGAGGTCGAGCCCGACGACCTGCAACGAGTGCTGGAAAACGCCCGGGCCCACGACATTCCCATGGATCGGGAGGTGCTGCACATCATCCCCCAGGAGTACATCCTGGACAATCAGGAGGGGATCACCGACCCCCTGAACATGTCCGGGGTACGGCTGCGGGCCAAGGTGCATATCGTCCACGGGGCGGCCACCTCGATCCAGAACATCATCAAGTGCGCCAATCGTTGCGGCTTGGACGTGGTGGACATCATCCTGGAGCAACTGGCCTCCTCCGAGGCGATTTTGACCCAGGATGAAAAGGAGTTGGGGGTCTGCCTGCTGGACATCGGCGGCGGCACCACCGACATCGCCATCTTCGCCGACGGCCACATCAAGCACACGGCGGTGCTGGCCATCGGCGGCGACCACATCACCAACGACATCGCCGTGGGCTTGCGCACCCCCACTCGGGAGGCGGAGCAGATCAAGCGCAAATACGGCTGCGCCCTGGCCTCCCTGGTCAGCCCGGAGGAGACCATCGAGGTGCCCAGCATCGGCGAACGCAAGGCCCGCACCCTGGCCCGCCATCTGCTGGCCGAAATCATCGAACCCCGAGTGGAGGAGCTGTTCACCGTGGTCCAGCGGGAGATCGTCCGCTCCGGCTACGACGAGCAGATCGCCGCCGGCATCGTCCTCACCGGCGGAACCTCCATCACCGAGGGGATGACCGAACTGGGAGAGGAGGTGTTTCAAAAAGCGGTGCGCCGGGGCTCCCCCTCGGGCATCAGCGGCCTCACCGACATGGTGGCCAGCCCCATCTACTCCACCGCCGTCGGGCTGGTGCAGTACGCCTCCCGCCACGAGCGCACCGGCGGGGGAAAACCCTCCTCCCGGGGCGGCCGAGGGTCCAAGGCCTCCTCCGGTCAGGTGTGGCAACGGTTGCGGGAGTGGATGGGGGATATGTTCTAAGCGCCCCAAACAGTACACGGTATTCGGCGGTGGAATTTCACGAACCTTCCCCACCGCCGGATTGGATCAACTTATTGAAAAATTAACCTGGGGATAACACCCGGAACACGCAAGGGGGAACCATGAGCGACTTGACGTTTGACATGCCGATGGGAGAGCCGGGGGCGGTCATCAAGGTGATTGGCGTTGGCGGCGGCGGCGGCAACGCCATCAACAACATGATCACCTCCAATTTGGAGAATGTGGCGTTTATCGCCGCCAACACCGACGCCCAGGTGTTGACCCGCAACCTGGCGGCCACCCGCATCCAGTTGGGCGAGGCGGTGACCCGGGGTCTGGGGGCCGGGGCCAAGCCCGACGTGGGCCGCGATGCCGCCGAAGAGAGCCAGGAGCGGCTGCGCGAAGTGATGAACGGGGCCGACATGGTCTTCATCACCGCCGGCATGGGCGGCGGAACCGGCACCGGGGCCGCCCCGGTCATCGCCCGCCTGGCCAAGGATCAAGGCATCCTCACCGTGGCGGTGGTCACCAAGCCCTTCCAGTTCGAGGGCAAAAAGCGGATGCAGTTCGCCGAGGACGGCCTGGAGGAGCTGCGCAAGCACGTGGACACGGTGATCACCATCCCCAACCAAAAGCTGTTGAGCGTGGTGGGCAAGAACACCCCCTTCCGCGAGGCCTTCCGCCGCGCCGACGACGTGCTGCATCAAGCGGTGCGGGGCATCACCGACCTGATCAACAAATGGGGCTTCATCAACGTGGACTTCGCCGACGTCCGCACCGTGATGGGCGAAATGGGACAAGCCGTCATGGGCTCGGCGGAAGCCAGCGGCGAAAATCGCGCCCTCGACGCCGCCACCGCCGCCATCTCCAGCCCGCTGCTGGACGATGTCTCCATTCACGGGGCCCGGGGCGTGCTGATCAACATCACCAGCGGCGAGGACCTCACCCTGCAAGAGGTGGACGAGGCCGCCTCGGTGGTCAAGAACATGGCCCACGAGGACGCCATCATCATTTACGGCCACACCCTCGACCCGGCCATGGAAAATCGCGTCAGCGTCACCGTGGTGGCCACCGGCATCGGCTATCAGCAGGCGGTGATCAAGGACGAGTTGCTCAACCGCGAACGGGCCAAGCAGGCCATGCCCGCGGTTGGAACGGCGCGTCAACCCCAACCCATGGTGGCCGTGGGCGGCGGCGGACCGGCCATGATGCAATCCACGTCCAGCAAGGGAAGCAGCTCCACCACCGGAACCGCCAGCCCGGCCATCTCCACCGCCACCCGCTATCTGCGCAAATCCACCCAGTCGGGGGCCGAGGTGCAGTTGGACGACATCAACAACGACTCCTCCGGGGCCTTCAGCGTTCCCACCTTCCTGCGGCGGCAAAACGACTGACCGTCGCCCCGCCCCCATTGGAATGGACGCGGCGCAGGGAAGCGCCCGCGGGCCCGAGGACGCCCCTCGGGCCCCCCAGCGACGCCGGACCCGCTCGCTGAACGGATTTCAGGGTTCTCCGGGATGAGCCCCCCTTCCGCTTTTTTCTCCGGCTGACTCCCCACGCCCTTCCCCCGGCGTGACGGACCCCTTGCGTTCTTTGGATCCCGCCGCTCCCTGCGGCGCGGCGGGATCCCCTTTCCCCCATAAACGGGAGAAATCGACGATGGTTCAAGGGGGAAGAAATCATGGCACCGTTCCTGCATGTCTTGTCGGTCACGGCAAGGTTTCGGCTGCCAATCGCCCATTTTTTTGGCAATCCGGCACCCCTCGCCCCAGGTTGCGGGATAACCCTTCGGGGATGTGCGCTTTTTTTTCCTTGTGGCGACGAATGTTGATCCCGTAAATTCCAGAATTTAGCCTAAGGGCTCGTTCGCAATGGGGGGGACTGGTCCCCCGCCAATGCCCGAAACGGAACGGCCATGCATTTTCAACGAACCCTCAAAAACACCATCCGATGCACCGGCATCGGCCTGCACCGGGGCGAGAAGACCTACCTCTCCCTGCGTCCAGCGCCGGAAAACACCGGTATCGTCTTCCACCGCACCGACAAGGGCGGCGCGTTGGTGCCCGCCACGGTCCACAATGTGGTGGATACCCGGCTGTGCACCACCCTGGCCAACAAGGACGGCGTCACCGTTTCGACGGTGGAACACCTGCTGGCCGCCTTCGCCGGGTTGGGCGTGGACAACGCCTACGTCGACCTGGACGGCTCCGAAGTCCCCATCATGGACGGCAGCGCCGCCCCCTTCGTCTTTCTCATCCAGTGCGCCGGCGTCGTCGAGCAAAATCTTCCCCGCCGCTGGATCCGCATCAAAAAGCCGGTCGCCATTCGGGAACACGACAAGTCCGCCGCCTTCCAGCCCTGCGACCGCTTCCGCATCAGCTTCCTGCTGGATTTCGACCATCCCCTGCTGACCCAGCAAGGCATCGACATCGAACTGTCGGAAACCGCCTTCGTCAAGGAGATCAGCCTGGCCCGCACCTTCGGCTTTCTCAAGGAGGTGGAGACCCTGCAATCCAAGGGGTTGGCCCGGGGCGGATCGCTGGACAACGCCATCGTCATCGGCGACTTCCGCATCCTCAACGAGGGCGGGCTGCGCTACGAAAACGAGTTCGTCCGCCACAAGGTGATCGACGCCATCGGCGACCTCTACCTGCTGGGCCATCCGGTGCTGGGCCATTTCACCGGCATTCGCTCTGGACACGCCCTCAACAGCCAGTTGCTACGCAAGCTGCTCTCCACGGCCGACGCCTGGGAGTTCGTGGAGGGAACCCTGCCCGCCCCGACCGCCCGGCCCATCGCCTCCTTTGGCGAACTCGCCCCGGCCATGGCGGCGGTCCATCGCTGACCCCCGCCCCCTCGGGGTTCCGCCGCGTCCATTTCCCGGACCCTGGCCAGGCGAACCCGGGATGCGCCGTTCTTCCCCACCGCTCCCCTCCCCGACCCTCGCCGCCCTGGCCCTGACGGCTGCCCTGTTGTTGGTCGCCTGCTCCCTGCCCGATCCCCCCGCTTCCTCCACCAACAGCGCCCTGGCCGAAACCTCGCTGGTCCGCCAAGGGGAGAAAAGCTACGTCCAGGCCGCCCTCTCCCTGGTCACTCTCAAGGAGATCAGCGATCTGCTGCAAAACGGCGAACCCCTGCTGGCCAACTATCGCTTTCGCCTGGTCTTGATCCGACCCTGGATGCCCGATCAAACCGTGGTGGAGCAGACCCTCTCCCGTCGCCTCAAACTGCACCTCATCACCCGTCGTTTTGAAATGGTCGAAGAGGCCGCCGGTCAGCCGGTCTTCACCGCCGACGCGGAGACCGCCCTGCGCTTTGTCGGCAATCCTCGCTACATCCCGCTGCGCGCCCCCCTGCCCACGACGGGGAAGGAGGGGCGCTTTCTGCTGCAAACCTGGTTTCGACTGGAACAGGAGGGGGTGTCGCAAATTTTCCGCACCCTGCACCGCCTGCTGACGTTCTGGCGTCCGGACCACTCTTTCCGCCAAAGCGAGTTCCGCCCCTCATGAAACGGCTGACCGGCTTTTTCCTCTCCTCCCGACGTTGGCGCCTGGCGGTGTTGTTGGCGGTGGCGGCCCTTTTCACCATCGTCACCGGTCAGGGGCTTTACGGACTGGCGTGGGAGGGGGGATCGACCTTCAACAAGGTGTTTTTCATCCTGCTCTACGTCAACCTCAACCTGATTTTGGCGTTGGGCTACATGGTGGCCCGCCATTTGATGCGGCTGTGGCGGGAACGACGCCGCCGCGCCCCGGGATATCGGCTGCGCACCCGCATGACCTTGCTGTTCGCCGCCCTGTCGCTGGTTCCGACGCTGTTCATCGCCGCCCTGTCGGTGGGGCTGCTCAACCAGGGGGTGGACTCCTGGTTCTCCGACCGCATCTCCATGGCCCTGGAACACGCCGTGGCAGTGGCCCGGGGCTACTACGAGGAGAATCAGCGCACCATCCGCCACGATGCCGAGGACATCGCCCGCAATCGCATCGTCACCTCCTCGTTGCCGTTGCAGGATGCGGACGCCTTGCAGTCGGTGTTGGAGGTGGAGTTGAAGGCCCGGGGACTGGACGAGGTCGCCATCCTGCGGGGCGACGGGGCGACGGTGGCCTACGTCGGCGACCTGCCCCAGGATCCCCAGCCCGACCTCACCGGCCTGGACGACGGCTCCCACAAGGCCCGGGTTTTCGCCAACGACGCAGGCAACCGGGTGCGGGCCTACGTCGCCCTGGGCAGCGATCTCTATCTGGTCACCGGGCGGTGGATCGACCGACAAATTCTCGGGCGCATGGAGACCATGGAGGCGGCCTACGTCGACTACAACCAACTGCGCGGGGCCCACGATCTGCTCAAGCTGACCCACACCACGACCCTGCTGTTCATCGCGCTGCTGCTGCTGCTGGGGGCGTTGTGGATCGGCTTTCGCATCGCCAACACCCTGGCCAACCCCATCACCGAGTTGGTGGTGGGCACCCGCAAGGTTTCCAACGGCGATCTGGACGTCAGCCTCTCGGTGACTGGCGACGACGAGTTGGCCACCCTGATGGCCGCCTTCAACGCCATGACCCTCAAGCTGGCGGAAAACCGTCGGGAGTTGGAGGAGAACTACGCCCTGCTGGAGGATCGGCGGCGCTTTATCGAGGCGGTGCTGCACAATATTTCGGCAGGGGTGATCAGCGTCGGCTCTCGGGGGGAGATCACCCTGATCAATCCGGCGGCCCACCAGCTGTTGCGCATCGATCCGGCCCAGGCCATCGGTCGGCTCTTTCGCGAGGCCGCCCCCCTGCCCGTGGTGGAGGTGATGCCCCTCGCCCCCGACGCCCCCCTGATTCCCGGTCGGGGCATCGACAGCGGCCCGGGAGGATTCCAGGTGCAGGTGGAGGGGCCGGACAAACCCTTGAGTCTGCGGGTCCGCCTGACCCCCTTCGAGAGCAAGGAGGGGGAGCGCCAGGGGTTCATCATCACCTTCGACGACATTACCGACGTGCTGGTGGCGCAACGGACCAGCGCCTGGAGCGACGTGGCCCGGCGCATCGCCCATGAGATCAAAAATCCCCTCACCCCGATCCAGCTTTGGGCGCAGCGGTTGCGGCGCAAATATCTCAAGCCCGCCCCGGTGGGCGGGGATCTCCCTTCCGCCTTCGAGGCCCCGGACTGGCGCATTCTCGACGAGGGGACCAACGTCATCATCAAGCAGGTGGAAGAGTTGAAGGTGTTGGTGAATGAATTTTCCGCCTTCGCCCGCCTGCCCCGCCCCCATTTGCAAAAGGACGATCTCAACGAGGCGGTGCGGGAGGTGTTGATCCTGCTCAAGGAGGATTTGAAGGATCTCAAGGTGCGCAAGTACGCCGATCCGGATCTCCCCCTCTTTCCCTTCGACCGGGGGCAGATCAAGCAGGTGGCGACCAACCTGGTGAGCAACGCGGCGGCGGCGATTTTGGAACGCCCCGATCCGGAGGCCCCGGGGCAGCTTGCCATTGTCACCGGGGTTGCGGAAAATGGGCGCATGGCCTTGTTGTCGGTATCGGACAACGGCCCCGGCCTTCCTCCGGCCCATCGCGACCGGGTCTTCGAGCCCTATTTCACCACCAAGAAAAAGGGAACCGGCCTGGGGCTGGCCATCGTCAAGAAAATTGTCGAGGACCACGGCGGGGTGATCCGCTTGAAGGATTCGGAGTGGAAGGGGTTGTGCGTCGAGGTGCTGCTTCCCCTGTGTTGCGGTCAAGCCCCGGCCCCCGCGCCATCCTCCTCCCCGGCCCTTTCCCCGGCC